>NZ_CEEDMT010000002.1:0-332627 GCF_979256015.1 Frigoribacterium sp. AC759
GCCCCGCCTCCCGGGCGACCCACCCCGACGCCGACCGTGCCCGCACCACGGCACGGGCGCTCGCCGCGGCCCTCGGGGTCAGCGGGGTCCTGCACCTCGTCCGCCCCGCGGTCTACGACTCGATCGTGCCCCGCGTCCTCCCCGGCCCCGCCCGGGCCTACACGGTCGTCTCGGGCGTGGCCGAGATCGGCATCGCGGCGGCTCTGCTGTCGCGGCCGACCCGACGTCTCGGCGGCACCCTCGCCGCGGCGCTCTTCGTCGCCGTGTTCCCGGCCAACGTGTCGATGGCGGGCCGATCCGTCCGCAGCGGCCGCGCCTCCTCGGTGCGCACCGCGATCGCGATCGCGCGGCTGCCCCTGCAGTGGCCGCTGGTGAGTCGGGCGCTGCTCGTGCGCCGCGCCTCCTGATCCGCGACGCACCGGCGGCCCGGCGGCGCCCAGCAGTCGGCGCGCCGACCCCGCTACGGTGGGGAGCGACCCCTCTGCGCATCCCGACGCACCGCCCGAGCCGCACGGAAGGCCCCGCATGACGACCATCGACCTGAACGCCGATCTCGGCGAGGGCTACGGTCGCTGGACTCTCGGCGACGACGACGCGATGCTCGCCGCGGTCACGAGCGCCAACGTCGCCTGCGGGTTCCACGCGGGCGACCCCCTCACCATGACCGCCGTGGTCGACGCGGCGCACCGTCGCGGCGTCGCCGTGGGCGCCCACGTCTCGTACCGGGATCTCGCGGGCTTCGGGCGCCGTTTCGTCGACGCCTCCGAGGCCGAGCTGGTCGGCGACGTCGTCTACCAGATCGGTGCGCTGACCGGGGTCGCGGCGTCGGTCGGGGCGACGGTCCGCTACGTCAAGCCGCACGGCGCGCTCTACTCGGTGATCGCGGGCGACGACGAGCGCGGTCAGCGGCACGCCCATGCCGTCGTCGAGGGCGTCACGCGGGTCGACCCCGGCCTGGTGCTCGTGGGCCTGGCGGGTTCGCCGCTGCTGACCCGGGCCACCGAGGCGGGGCTGTCGACCATCGCCGAGGCCTTCGCCGACCGGGCCTACACGCCCGACGGCCGACTCGTCCCGCGCACGGACCCCGGCGCCGTGCTTCACGACCCCGCCGAGATCGTCGACCGTGTGCTGCGGCTCGTCGAGACGGGGCGCATCCGGGCCGTCGACGGCACCGATCTCGAACTGCTCGCCGAGTCGGTCTGCGTGCACGGCGACACCCCCGGCGCCGTCGCGATCGCCGCCGGGCTGCGCACGGCTCTCGAGGCGGCGGGCGTCGACGTCCGCTCGTTCGTCGCCGTCCCGCGTCAGGTCGCGGCCACCGAGGCCGCCGTCCCGCCGGCGGCGCAGACCGCAGCGCTCCCGTTCCCGCTCCAGCCCTCGGCCGATTCCGCCGCCGGGTCGCCGTCGTGAGCGACGATCACGGGGTCGACCTCCAGTCGGCGATCGCGCGACTGCGCGTGCTCCCGCTCGGCACCGACGGCATCCTGATCGAGACCGGCGGGCTCGACGAGTCGCTGGCGCTGTTCGGAGCGCTGCTCGCGCAGCCCGTCGCCGGTCTGCTCGACGTCGTGCCCGCGGCGCGGACGGTCGCGGTGCGGTTCCTGCCCAGCCTCCTACCTGTGCGGTCGCTGCTCGCGGTGATCCGATCGCTGCCGAAGTCCCGCGACGCGGCGACCAGCGGTCGACTCGTCGAGATCCCCGTGCACTACGACGGGGCCGATCTCGACGAGGTGGCGCGACTCACCGGGCTGAGCGTCGACGAGGTCGTGCGGAGGCACACGGACGCCGTGCACACCGTCGCGTTCACCGGCTTCGCGCCCGGCTTCGCCTACCTCTCGGGCGGCGACCCGGCTCTCGACGTGCCCCGGCGGGACGTCCCGCGCACCGCCGTGCCCGCGGGCGCCGTCGCCCTCGCCGCGGGCTTCTCCGGCGTCTACCCGCGAGAGAGCCCGGGCGGCTGGCAGCTCCTCGGTCGCACGACCGTCCCGATGTGGGATCTCTCCGAGCGCGTCCCCGCCCTCCTGCAGCCGGGCATGCGCGTCCGCTTCGTCGCCGTGCCGGAGCGCGAGGGCGGCGTCGATCTCGACGGCGTCACGACGCCCCACGGCGACGACCGCACCGAGGAGGCGCGGGTCGGCTCCCCGACGACCGCTCCTGTCGCGCTCCGGGCCGCCACGGTCGAGCACGCGGCGGACCCGGCAGTGTCGCCGACCCGCGCGCTCGTCGTGTCGGCTCCCGGGCCGTTCAGCATCATCGAAGACCTGGGGCGCCCCGGCCGGTCGGGTCTCGGCGTCTCGCGATCGGGCGCGATGGACCACCGGGCGCTCCGCGAGGCGAACCGGCTCGTCGGCTCGTCCACCGGGTCCCCGGCCCTCGAGATGGCCTACGGGGGTCTCGTGGCCACGGCTCGGGGCGACCTCGTCGTCGCGATCGCCGGGGCGCCCGTCGCCATCACCGTCGACCGCGGCGGCGACCGGATCACCGGCGTCGTCGGAGCCCCCTTCGCGCTCGACGACGGCGACGTGCTCGAGGTGGGCGCGCCTCCTCGGGGCGTCTACTCGTACCTCGCCGTCCGCGGCGGCTGGCTCGTCGACCCGGTGCTCGACAGCGCGTCAGGCGACGTCCTGGCCGGGCTCGGACCCGAGCGCCTGCAGGCGGGCGACGAGCTCGTCGTGGCTCGCGGGTGGTCCGAGTCGGTGGCCGCCGCGGCCCCTCACGTGCAGCGGAACGTCTCGGGGCCCGACGAGGTGACGTTCCTCGACGTCGTGCTGGGACCCCGTGACGACTGGTTCACCGACGAGGCGCTCGCCCGCCTGACCGAGCAGGAGTGGACGGTCACGCCGCAGTCGAACCGCATCGGGCTCCGGCTCGAGGGCGCGGTCCCGCTCGACCGCGCCGTGACCGACGAGCTCGACAGCGAGGCCACGGTCTCGGGCGCCCTGCAGATCCCGCCCGACGGGCAGCCGGTCCTGTTCATGGCCGACCACCCCGTCACCGGCGGGTACCCGGTCGTCGCCTGCGTGGTCGGCGATCAGCTCGATCGCGCCGCTCAGGTGCCGATCGGCGCCCGGGTGCGCTTCCGCGCCGTGCCCGGCCCGGCGCTGACCGGCCGCGCCGCTGCGGCGGCCGCCGCAGCCTCGTCGCCCGGGGCCGGGGCCGGGGCCGGGGCCGGGGCCGGGTCCGAAGCCGACGACACCGCACCGGTCGGTCCGCCGGCCGCCGTGCCCGAGCGAGGTGACGAGGCGTGAAGAAGGTCCTCATCGCCGAGCGCGGTCTGATCGCCGTCCGCATCGCGGGCGCCTGCGCCGAGCTCGACCTCGGCTCGGTCGCGGTGCATGCGACCGACGACGCCGAGGCCCTCCACGTCCGTGCGGCCGACGAGGCGTGGGCCCTCGACACCGGCGACGCCCTCGACGCCTACCTCGACATGGACGCCCTGATCGTGGTCGCTCGTCGCAGCGGAGCCGACGCCGTCCACCCCGGCTGCGGCCCGCTCTCCGAGAACGCCGAGTTCGCGCGCCGCGTGGTCGCCGCCGGGTTGACCTGGATCGGCCCGACCCCCGAGACGATGGAGACGCTGGGCGACAAGATCGCCACGCGCGCCCTCGCCGACTCGGTCGGCGCGGCGCTGGTCGTCGGCACGGCGGGGCCGATCGAGAGCGCCTCCGACGCCGTCGTGTTCGCTCAGCGGCACGGCATGCCGATCGCCTTGAAGGCCGCTCACGGCGGGGGAGGGCTGGGCCTCCGCGTCGCCCGCCGCCTCGACGAGGTCGCCGACTTCTTCGACTCCGCGGTGCGCGAGTCGGCGGCGGTCTTCGGTCGGGGCGAGTGCTTCGTCGAGCAGTACGTCGACCGGCCGCGGCACGTCGAGGCCCAGGTGCTCGGCGACGGCCGCGGCGGGGTGGTCGTCGTCGACGTGCGCGACTGCTCGGTGCAGCGACGTCATCAGAAGCTCGTCGCCGAGTCGCCCGCGCCGTTCCTGACCGACGCCCAGCGCGACACGGTCGTCGAGACCGCAAGGTCGATCGCGGGTGCGGTCGACTACCGGGGGGCCGGCACGGTCGAGTTCCTCGTCTCGCAGGCCGGTGCGGTCTCGTTCCTCGAGTTCGGCACGGCCCTGGCCGTCGAGCACGCCGCGACGGAGGAGTCGACGGGGGTCGACCTCGTCCGGCAGCAGCTGCTCGTCGCTGCCGACCGGCCCCTCGAGGTCGGCGACCAGCCGCCGGTGCTCGGTCACAGCATCACCTTCCGCGTCACCGCCGAAGACCCTGGGCGGGGCTTCCTGCCGACCGACGCCGCGGTCACGGCCCTGTCGCTGCCCGGCGGCCCCGGGGTCCGGGTCGATCCCGGCGTGGTGTCCGGCGGCGCGGTGCCTGCGGGGCGCGACTCGCTCCTCCTGACCGTCACGGCCAGCGGTCGCGATCGCGACGAGGCGCTGCGGCGGGCCCGACGAGCGCTCTCCGACCTCGACGTCGTCGGGCCGGCGACGACCGCGCCGTTCCACCGTCTGCTGCTCGACGAAGAGGCCTTCACCGCCGGCGACGGGCGGTTCGGGGTGCACACCCGCTGGATCGAGACCGAGCTCGACGGCCTCGACGCCCTCGCGGTCGCCACGCCGCCGGGCGGTCGCGAGCCGGGCCCCGTCCGCAGCTGGATCGAGGTCGACGGCAGGCGGGTCGAGGTCGCCCTGTCGGCCGCGCTGGCGTCGTCCGAGGTCGTGGCCGCCCTCGTCGCGGCGTCGACGACGGAGGGCGATCCGCCGCCGCTCTAAGATGGGCGTCTGCCCGCGGCCGTCGGGCCACGTCCCCCACCTCGGAGTCGCCTCATGACCACGTCCGCGCCCACCGGCCCCGCCACGACACCCACGAGGCCCGCCGGCCGTCTCGATCGGTACTTCGAGATCACGGCCCGAGGTTCGTCGTTCGCACGGGAGTTCCGCGGCGGCATCGTGACCTTCGTCACGATGGCGTACATCGTCATCCTGAACCCGCTGATCCTCGGCGGCTTCAGCGCCGACCAGGCGGCACAGGACGTCACGGGCGGCTGGCTGCAGAACGACCAGGTCGCCGCGGTCACGGCCCTCACCGCGGGGGTGATGACCATCCTCTTCGGAACGGTCGCGCGCCTCCCGTTCGCCTTCGCCGCAGGGCTCGGCATCAACTCGTTCCTCGCCGTCAACGTCGTGAACGACGTCACCTGGCCCGAGGCGATGGGGCTGGTGGTCATCAACGGCCTCGTCATCACGATCCTCGCCGTCACGGGCCTCCGCGGGTTGATCTTCAACGCCGTCCCAGCCGCCCTCAAGACCGCGATCACGGTCGGCATCGGCCTCTTCATCGCCTTCATCGGTCTCGTCGACTCCGGCTTCGTGCGCCCGAGCGGATCGGCCTCGCCGCCGGTGCAGCTCGGCGACGCCGGCTCGATCGCCAGCCTGCCGACGCTCACCTTCGTGATCGGACTCATCGCGATCGCCGTCCTGATGGCCCGTCGCGTCAAGGGCGCCATCCTCATCGGCATCGTGGGCACGACGATCGTGTCGATCGTGCTCGAGTCGATCTTCCGCGTGGGGCCGTCGCTCGGTCAGGACGCCGACAAGTGGAACCTCAACGCCCCCGTGCTGCCCACGCAGATCATCGCCCTCCCCGACCTGTCGCTGATCGGCGACGTCAGCTTCGGCGCCTTCGCCCGCATCGGCGTCCTCTCGGCCGTCATGCTCGTCTTCACCCTGGTCTTCACGAACTTCTTCGACGCCATGGGCACCATGACCGGCCTCGCGAAGGCGTCCGAGGTCGCCGACGACAAGGGCACGTTCCCGCGGCTGCGTTCGGCGCTGGTCGTCGAGGGCATCGGCGCGGTCGCCGGCGGGGCGACCAGCTCGTCGTCGAACACGGTGTTCGTCGAGTCGGCCTCGGGAATCGGCGAGGGTGCGCGCACCGGGTTCGCCTCGCTGGTCACCGGTCTGCTCTTCATCCTCGCGATGTTCTTCACGCCGCTCACGCAGGTCGTGCCGCTCGAGGTCGCCTCGGCGGCGCTCGTCATCGTCGGTGCGCTGATGGTCTCGCAGATCCGCGACATCGACTGGACCGACTTCTCCGTCGCCCTGCCCGTCTTCCTCACGATCATCGTGATGCCGCTGACCTACTCGATCGCCAACGGCATCGGCGCGGGCTTCATCAGCTGGGTGCTGGTCCGGGCGTTCTCGGGCAAGGCGCGGGGCATCAGCCCGCTGCTGTGGATCGTCGCCGCCGGGTTCCTGGTCTACTTCGTGCGCGGGCCGATCGAGGCTCTGCTGGCTCGGTAGCGGACTGCTGCCCGTCGCCGGTCGGCGAGGCGGCGATCGGGCGACCCACCGGTGAGCGAGTCGTCGACCCGGCGACGCCCGAGCCGAGGAGGCGCGGGTCAGCGCATCTCGAGCGGCACCGGTCCCGACGGGGCCGGGAACGCCCGCTCGAGCTGCACGAACGCCTGATCGTCGAGGTCGACGGCCAGCGCGGCGGCGTTCTCGAGCGCGTGCCCGGTCGTCCCGGCCTTGACGGCCGCGAGCATGTCGGGCGCGAGTCGAAGCACCCAGGCGAGCGCGACCTGCGCCGGTGCGGCCCCGAGGTCGGCGGCGACCGACGTCAGCACGGGGTGGTCGAGCAGCTCACCGCTGTCGACGGGGGAGTACGACATGAGCGGCATGCCGTGGTCGCGCGCCCAGGGCAGCAGGTCGAACTCGGGCCCGCGGTGGGCGAGGTTGTAGAGCACCTGGTTCGTCTGCACGTTCACGCCCCCGGCGGGGCCGACGAGCTCGGTCATGTCGTCGACGTCGAAGTTGCTGACCCCCCAGCCGCCGATCGATCCCTCGGCGACCAGCGCCTCCATGGCCTCCACGGTGTCGGTCAGCGGGTGCCCGCCGCGCCAGTGCAGCAGGTAGAGGTCGAGCCGTTCGACGCCCAGTCGCCCGAGACTCGCGTGACAGGCCTCGATCGTGCCGCGGCGCGAGGCGTTCCCCGGCAGCACCTTGCTCACGAGGAACACCTCGTCGCGCCGACCGGCGACCGCCTCGCCGACGAGACTCTCCGACGCCCCCTGCCCGTACATCTCGGCCGTGTCGATCAGCGTCAGGCCGGCGTCGATGCCGGCGCGCAGTGCTGCGATCTCGGTGTCTCGGCGGCGGGGATCGTCGCCCAGTCGCCAGGTGCCCTGGCCGAGTGCGGGCACGACGCGTCCGTCGGGAAGCGGCACGGACGGGTTGGTGGGGGAGGCGGGGGTCGTCATGCGGGGCGATGGTAGTCGCCGGGCGGCTGGGCGAGCACCTCTCGGGAGAGAAGGGTGGCGGCGGCCACGGCGGCGGGCATGACGGCGACGGCTCCGAAGGGCACGAAGAAGAGCAGGTAGGTGGCCGTGCCGAGACCGAGGGTGCGGGCCCTCCGCGTGGCCAGGAGCCGGCGTCGCTCGCGAAGGCTCCGGCCCCGGGCGTCGAAGGCGTAGCCCGTGAGCTCGACCGCCAGGAACCAGCCTCCCGTCAGCGCGCCCAGCACCGGGATCGCCGTCTGGCCGACCACGGGCACGAATCCGCCGGCGAACAGCAGGAGCCCGACTCCGCCGGTGGCGATCAGCAGGCGCACCGAGTCGCCGGCGCTGCGGGCGAGACCGGCCCAGAAGCCGCGGTCGACCTCGGCGGGGGCGTCGCCCTCCCCCTCCTCGACCCGACGCCAGATGCGCTCGTAGAACGGGTCGCCGACCAGCAGCGTCACCGCGGTGAAGGCGACGACGGCCAGCAGCACGGCGAGCGCCGTCACGGCCAGCCCGGCGACGAGGCGGGCGGCTGTCCGCGCCCACTCCGACCAGTCCTGCGCGAACGGGGTCACGGTCACGGCGATGTCGTCGGCGGCGAACCCCACGACGACGACGAGCGCGACGAACACGGCGCCGACGACGAGCGCCGGGACGGCGCCGAGCAGCATCAGGCGCGGCGACGTGCCCCAGAGTCGCAGGCCGCGTCCGAGCAGGCCGACACCGGCGAGGAACTCCCTGACCACGTCCACCCCGAGAGAGTACCGAGCCGAGGAGGCGCGGGTCCGGTCATGCCGTCCTCCTGTGTCCTCCACAGCCCGGCCCGTGTCCTCCCCTCCCCATCCGGTCGACGTCGACCCTCTCCACAACCGCCCCGTCGCCCGCCTCGAAGCGGTCTCCGTGCTGGGCATCCTCGTTCCCATGACAGCTCTCGAGACGTATCCACCCACCCTCGCCCCTCTGCCCACCGACGAAGAGCTGGCCGACTTCGTCGACGACTTCTGCCTCGAGCCGTGCGACATGCGCGCGATCCTCTGGATGTACCTCGACGACGACGGCGTCCCTCTCGCGCCGCCGATCGCCGTCAGCGGATGCCCGGCCGTGCCGACCCGCGGCGAGGCGGAGCTCTACGCCACACGCATCGTCGAGGTCGCCGGGTGGGTCGAGGCCGCCTCGGTCCTGCTGGTCTGGCAGAACGACGACGAGTCTCTCTCGGCCTCGTTCGACGACCAGCGGTGGGCCCAGGCGATCCTCTCCTGCGTCGATCCCGGCGGGCTGACGATCCATCCACCGATGCGGCGGACTCCGACCGACGTGTCACGACTCGTCCTGGCGGGCTGAGGGGTGCGAGTCCGCGGCCCCGAGGTCCCCCTCGACCCCGACCCCGAGTACCTGCGGCTGCCCGCCCTCGCCCCCGACGCCGATCCCGACACGGCCGACACGTACGCCGCCGAGCTCTGCGCCGAGGCCTGCGACCGCGAGGTCGTGCACGTCGTGTTCCTGGGCGAGGCCGGCGAGCAGCTCTCGCCGGCCGGTCGCCTGCACAACGCCCCGCGCCTGCCGCGGGCGGCCGAACTCGACCAGTTCGTCGACATGCTGCGGCACCAGGGGCTCCGCGTCCGGGCCCGCCAGGTGGTGCTGGTCTGGCAGACGCCGGACGACGACATCACCGACCGGCTCGGCGTCGAGACCTGGGCGCTGGGTCTCCTCGACCGGATGACCGGCGGCCCTCTGGCGCTCCGGGCCCTCTGGCACCGGACGCCCGAGGGCTACTTCGCCCTGGTCGACTCGGGTCTCGAGTTCACGACCCGGCCGGAACCTCGAACGTCGCGCTGATGACGGCCCGCCCCAGGGTGTGGAAGTGCAGGTTGAAGCCCAGGTAGGCGGGGCTGGCCGAGCCGTCGATCCCCAACGTCTCGACGTCGAGGGCGTGCACCGCCACGAAGTAGGTGTGCGGTCCGTGCCCGGCGGGCGGCGCGGCGCCGACGAAGCGGGCCATGCCCGCGTCGTTCCTCAGCTGGATGGCGCCGTCGGGCAGACCCGACCCCTCGTCGTCGCCCGCACCCGAGGGGAGCGAGGTGGTGCCCGCGGGCAGGTCCGCGACGGCCCAATGCCAGAAACCCGATCCGGTCGGGGCGTAGGGGTCGTAGACCGTCACGGCGTAGCTCTTCGTGCCGTCGGGGGCGCCGCTCCAGCTCAGCTGCGGGCTGGCGTCGTCGCCCCCGGGGCCCATCAGGCCGCTGACCTGGGCCCGGCCGAGCTCACCGCCGTCGCGGACGTCGGTGCTCGTGAGGTCGAACGACGGCACCTCGGCGATGATGTCGTACGGGCGGTCGAAGTGGGACTCGGTCATGGTGCTCCTCGGGTCGGGTCGGTTCTGGTCTGGTCGTTTGGTGGCGGTCGTCGTGTCCGCGCTGCGTCGAGACCGGCGCCGGCGGGATGTCGGCGCTGGTCTCCGGGGCATCAGGCCGCGTCGAGACGCTGGATCTCGTCGGCGGACAGCTTGATCGTCGGGGCCGTCGCGGAGTTCATGATCGTCTGCGGTCGGCGCGCGCCGGGGATGGGGATGACGAGCTCCGACTTCGCCAGCTCCCAGGCGAGCGTCAGCACCTGCGGGGTCACGCGGCGGGCGTTGGCGATCTCGGCGAAGACGGAGTGCTTCGCGCCGAGCTCCGCGGCGTCGGTGATGCCGCCGAGCGGGCTCCAGGGCAGGAAGGCGATGCCGAGCTCGTCGCAGAGGGCCAGCTCCACCTCGCTCGACCGAAAGGCCGGCGAGTACTGGTTCTGCACCGAGACGAGGCGGTTGTCGAGCACCGTGTTCGCCTCGCGGATCTGCTCGACGGTGGCGTTCGAGATGCCCGCCATCCGGATGACGCCCTCGTCCAGCAGCTCGGCGAGCGCGCCGATCGAATCCGCGTACGGGACGGCCGGGTCCGGGCGGTGGAACTGGTACAGCCCGATGGCGTCCACACCGAGGCGCTTCGCGGAGGCCTTGGCCGCCTCCTTCAGGTAGGCCGGGTCGCCGTTCTGCGCCCAGGCGCCCTCCGTCGGCCGCAGGTGACCGCCCTTGGTGGCGACGAGCACGTCCGACGTGTCGCCGTGGAACCCGGCCAGCGCCCGCGCGATCAGCTCCTCGTTGTGACCGACCTCGTGCGCGCCCGCCTGGTGGTACGCGTCGGCGGTGTCGATCAGGGTGATGCCCTGCTCGAGCGCGGCGTGGATCGTGGCCACGGCCTGACGCTCGTCGGGGCGCCCTTCGATCGACAGGGTCATGGCGCCCAGTCCGACGGCGCTGACCGTCACGTCTCCGATGGTTCTCGTTCTCATGGGTCTCTCCTTCTCACCACGCGGCGTCCTCCGACGACGCGCGGTGCCCGGGGACGCACCCCGTCCGTGCGGGGTGCATGTCGTGCATCCGTCCTGACTACGCCTCCCACCGCCCGACGGCACGCCACTCAGCCGCTTGGCAGTCGGCGCGGCGGTCCCTGCCAGGGCCGCGCCGTATGGTCTCGACATGATCTCCGACGCCTCGGGCGACCCGCGCCACTCGACGCCGATGGTCCGCGCGACCTCCTCGGGGTCCGACGGATCGGGCTCCGGCTCGTCGGGCTCCGGCTCGTCGGGCGGGGGCGGCCGGTTCCGCGCCTCCTACCGCCGGCAGCGGGCGCGTCTCGACGCGTTCCCCCGGCTCCGCTGGCTGTACAAGGTCGGGGTGGCCCTGGTCGGGCTGTTCGTCGTCGTGCTCGGTCTCGTCCTCGTGCCGCTGCCCGGTCCGGGCTGGCTGATCGTGTTCGTCGGCGTCGCCATCCTCGGCACCGAGTTCCCGCTCGCGCACCGCATCTCGCTCGCGCTGCGTCGCCTCGCGCACCGTCTCCTCCTGCGGTGGCGCGCGTGGCGTGCGGCTCGGGCCGCTCGCGGGGGCCGGTCGACGGGTCCGGCGACCCGCTGACCACCCGCATCGACTCGTTCAGCCGCCCCCCGGTATCCTCGTCGTCGTGACGCCCAGCCCCGCCTCCTCGACCCCGTACGAGGTGCTCGGCGTCCCGGCCGCCGCCTCCGACGACGACCTGCGTCGCGCCTACCGGCGTCTCGCCCGCGAGACCCACCCCGACCTCGGCGGCAGCGCCTCGGCCTTCCGATCCCTCCAGCTCGCGTGGGAGCAGATCGGCACCCCCGAGGCCAGGGCCGCCTACGACCGTCGGCGACCGTCGTCCTCCCCGTCGTCCTCGTCCTCCTCCGCCCGCACGGCGGGCACCGCCCCCGGCTGGGCGCCGCCGTCGCGGGAGACCGCGCGCACCGACTCGAAGCCCCGGGCTCGCGTCCACGGGCATCCGGGCGGCGCCAACCGCGAGCGGTATCTCGGCCTCATGCGCGAGTGGGTCGGTCGGGGCGTCCCCCTCGACGACCCGTACGACGAGCGACTCGTCCGCACCGCGCCTCCTGAGATCCGGCACGTGCTCGCCGACGCCCTGGCGGAAGAGGCCACGGTGGCCACGGTCACCGACCTCGGCATCGCCTTCACGATCTGGAGCGACGTCGACGCCGGCGCCGAGGGCAAGCTCGACCACATCGTGCTCGGGCCCGCCGGACTGTTCGCGATCCAGTCGTCCGACTGGGGCAGCGAGGTCTCGCTGACGAAGGGCGAGCTCGTCGGCGCGGGCATCCCCGAGCACGAGCACCCCGTCCGAGACCTCACGCGTCAGGCTCGGGCCGTGCGCCGCGACACCCGGGTCTCGTTCACGCATCAGCTGATCGTCGTGCCCGACGACGACTTCGCCGCCGCGCTCGAGCCAGCCGGTCGGGGTCGCCGCGGGGGCACGTTCGTGCTCCGCCGCTCGCTGCTGCCGCAGGTGCTGAGGCACGGGCCCGACCTGTCCGACCGCACGACGATCTCCGACGTCTTCGAGATCCGTGATCGTCTGCAGCAGACCGTCCGTTTCGTCTGACGCCGTGCGCGCATGTGGCAAGCTCGACCCGTGACCATCCACGGACCGGCCGACGGCTGGGTCGAGAGCCCTGACGGCCGACGATTCTGGGGCCGAGCGGGGGCTGCGGGTCTGCTCGCCATCGACGCCGACGACCGCGTCCTGCTGCAGCATCGTGCCGAGTGGAGCCACTTCGGCGGCACCTGGGGCCTGCCCGGCGGCGCCCGCCAGTTCGACGAGTCCGCGGTCGAGGGCGCGCTCCGCGAGAGCGGCGAGGAGGCCGCCGTCCCGGGGGAGTCCCTGCGGCTGCTCTTCGCCTCGGCGCTCGATCTCGGCTTCTGGTCGTACTCCACCATCGTCGCCCGCGTGGTGACTCCCTTCGACGCCGTCGTGGCCGACGCCGAGAGCCTCGAGCTCCGGTGGGTGCCCCGCGCCGAGATCGACGGCCTGCCGCTGCACCCCGGCTTCGCGACGTCCTGGCCGGGGCTCGCGGGCTATCTCGATCTCGACGTGCGCCTGGTCGTCGACGCGGCGAACGTCGTCGGCTCGCGACCCGACGGGTGGTGGCGCGATCGTGCGGGAGCGGCCACGCGCCTCCTCGGCGGCCTGGCTGCGGCGCAGACCGTCGGTCTGCCGGCGTCGCTGGTGCTTGACGAGTCGCCTCAGGGGCCCGGTGCGCCGACCTCGTGGTGGCCCGAGACGACCGTGGTGCTCGAGGGCGAGGCCCGGGCCGCCGAGTCGTCGGACGCCGCGATCGACGTCCTGCGCGCCCCCGGCGACGGCGACGGGGCCATCGTCGCCCACGTCGAGCAGCTGACGCAGCGGTCTCCGGAGGCGCGGGTCGTCGTGGTCACGGCCGACCGCGAGCTGGCCGGTCGCGTCGAGCGCCTCGGGGCGAGCGTCGTGGGTCCGAGGCGCCTCCTCGACGCTCTCGCCAGCGACTGACGCCGAGAGCCCGCCGCCGCCATGAGGGCGGTGACGGGCTCGTCGATGGTGCTGCGGCTCAGGCGGCGGGGCCGTCGCCGAGGGTGACCGTGGCGGTGTGCGAGGCGCCGGCGGCGTCGGTCCAGGCGAGCGAGACGCTGTCGCCCGACTCGTGGGCCTGCACGGCCGCGGTGAGAGCCGACGCGTCGGCGACGGGGGTGCCGTCGAGCGCGGTGATCGTGTCGCCGGCGACGAGGCCCGCCGACTCCGCGGCGCTGCCCGCGACGGTTCCGGCGATGGGCACACCGGTCGTGGCGGCACCCGTCGCGGTCTGCGAGATCTGAGCTCCGAGGAACGGCGGCAGCCCGATCCGGATCGTGTCGCTGCCGTTCCCGGCGACGATCTGCTTGGCGATGCTCAGCGCGTCGTCGATCGGGATGGCGTAGCCCGTGATCGGGGTGGTGCCCGAGGAGGCGGCCGTCACGATCCCGACGACGTCGCCGTCAGCATCGCGCAGCGGCCCGCCGGAGTCGCCGGACACGACGTCGGACTGGATCTCGATCAGGCCCGAGAGCGACTCGCCGCCAGTGCCCGTCTCGCTCTGCACCTGGATCGACTGGTCGGTGGCGAGCACGCTTCCCGCCGCGGTCACGAGGTCGCCCGTGCCCTCGGCGTTGCCCGTGGAGTGCACGGCGTCGTCGACCGACACGGAGTCGGAGTCGCCGAACGACACGGGGGTGAGCCCCGAGGCGTCCTGCAGCTGCAGGACGGCGACGTCGTTCGTGGCGTCGGTCCCCACGACGTCGGCGGTGTACGAGCGCCCGGTCGTCTCGTCGGTCACCTCGATGCTCGTGGCGCCCTGCACGACGTGGTTGTTCGTCAGGATGAGCCCGTCGGCGTCGAGGATCATGCCGGTGCCCGCCGATTTATACGAGTCGTCGTAGTTCAGGGTGGAGACGATCGTCACCACGCCGGCCGTCTCGTCCGACGTGGCTGCGGTGGCGCTCGACTCGGCGCCGCCCGAGGAGCCCTGCGTGCCGCCCTGCGCTCCGTCGCCGGTGCCGCCCTGCGTCCCGCCGCTGCCCCGGCCGTCTCCGAACGGGGACGTGCCCGTCCCGCCCTCGGGCGACGTGTACTGCGGGGCGAGCTCGATCGACTGCTGCTGCGACGCCGCCTGGGCCGCCGCGATGCCGGCGGTGTGCCCGATGGCGTAGGCCGCGCCTCCCGCCCCGCCGGCGCCGAGCACGAGGGCCGCGGCCGCGCCGGTCAGCAGCATCCAGCGCTTCGGGCGGCGGGTCTCCCGAGGGCGTGCGAACGCGGCGGGGACCGACTCCGTCCCGGAGGCGGTGGTCGGGCCCGCGGCCGAGCTCGCGTCGTACGACTGGTGGGCCGTGTCGTGCGCGACCGTCGACGACGGCGCGTTCACGTAGCGTGCGTCCGACGATCCGGTGACGTGGGGCAGCGTGCGGGCGTCCGCCGGGGCTGTCGGCGTCGGCGCCGGCGTCGTCGTCGCGTCGTCGGTGGGGCGTCCGGGTGCGCCGTCGGTTCCGTCGGTCGTGTCGCTCTCGTGGTCGTTCATGGGGTGCCTCCAGATGCGGTGGTGGTGCGGTGAGACAAGAGAAGCTCCCGTTCCCATGGAATCCCTATGACTCACCTCGGAGGCCGTGGGGAGTTCCGTGAGGGCCAGCCCAGGAGGTGCGTGCCGGTCCGTCTCCGGGATGACGCCGTCCTCCGCGAGAGCCGTTCCGCCTCCGACGTTGCGGACGAGGTCCCGACTTCCGATACGCTGGGAGGCCGAAGGAGGTCCACGATGGCAGAGCACGCCAATCAGGTACCCGGCGAGCACCCCGGTGCTCAGGGCGCCCATCGCGAGGTCGACACCACCCTGAGTTTCAACGAGGAGTTCCAGGCGCAGCTGGCGGCCCTCGAGGGTGGCGTCTCGACCGACGAGCGCGATGCCGTCGCGGCGCTCCCGTCCGGCTCGGCGCTGCTGGTCGTCCGTCGCGGCCCGAACATCGGCGCGCGCTTCCTCCTCGACTCGGATGTCACCGTGGCCGGTCGCCACCCCGATGCCGGCATCTTCCTCGACGACGTCACCGTCAGTCGGAAGCACGCCGAGTTCCGTCGCCAGGGCACCTCCTTCAGCGTCGTCGACCTCGGTTCGCTGAACGGCACCTACTTCGACGGCGTCCGCATCGACGAGGCCCTGCTGAGCGACGGTGCCGAGGTACAGGTCGGCAAGTTCCGTCTGACGTTCTACGCATCACGCGTCGACCTGGCGCACCTGGCGATCCAGTAGTGCCCCGACCCGCCGCCGCTCGGTCGCCGCAGACCGGGCAGACGGATCTCCTCACCATCGGGCAGGTGCTGTCGCGACTCAAGCCGGAGTTCCCCGATCTCAGCAACAGCAAGCTGCGGTTCCTCGAAGAACGCGAGCTCGTCACCCCGGTGCGGACCCCATCCGGCTACCGCAAGTTCTCACCCGCCGATGTCGAGCGTCTCCGCTTCATCCTCGGCCTCCAGCGCGACCACTACCTACCGCTCAAAGTCATCCGGCAGCACCTGGCCGACCTCGACGCCGGTCGTCCTACCGCACTGCCCCCGGGGGCCGGCGGCGTGTCGCTGGTCACGTCCCCTCGACGACTCTCGCGAGACGAGCTCATCGCCCGCACCGGGGCGACCCCTGCGCTCCTCGACGACGCGGTCGCCGCGTCGCTGATCCCCGCCGTCGAGCACCACGGCGACGAGTCCGTGACCGTCCTCGCCGCCCTCGTCGAGCTGCGGAAGACCGGTATCGAGCCCCGGCACCTCCGCACCGTCCGGGTCGCCGCAGAACGCGAGCTCGATCTGATCGAGTCGGCCGTCGCCTCGGTGGCCCGGCGTCGCGACGCCGCGGGTCGAGCCCGCGTGGCCGAGCTGTCGCGCGAGCTCGCCGAGCAGCTGGACGTCGTCCGCCGCTCCCTCGTCCGGTCGGCCCTCGACCGTCTCGACACGTAGACGCGCGGCCGCGCGGCGAATATCCTCGACACGCCGAGGTCTCCACGCGAATGTCGCCTGGTCGAGGTTCCCATATGGGTACCGTGGGTCCAGGTCAAACCATCAACCCGACGTTGAACGTTCCGGGTCTGGGCAGAACACAGCGGAAGGCAACGGCATGAGTGAGTCAGGTTCCCCCGAGGGGTCCCGCTACGAGCTGGGGCTGCTGTTCACCGACGGGATGCCCGACCTCGACGCCGACAGCGGCTACCGGGGCACGGTCGCCGCCCGAGCCGCCGGCATCAGCTATCGCCAGCTCGACTACTGGGCCCGTACGGGGCTGGTCGAGCCGACCATCCGCAGCGCGGCGGGGTCCGGCTCCCAGCGGCTCTACGGCTTCCGCGACATCCTCGTCCTCAAGCTCGTCAAGCGACTGCTCGACACCGGCATCTCCCTCCAGCAGATCCGCACCGCGGTCAACCAGCTCCGCGAGTCCGGTGTCAGCGACCTGGCCCAGACGACGCTGATGTCCGACGGTGCGAGCGTCTACCTGTGCACCTCCGACGACGAGGTCATCGACCTCGTGAGCCGCGGCCAGGGCGTCTTCGGCATCGCCGTCGGCAAGGTGCTGCGCGAGGTCGAGACCAGCCTGGTCGAGCTCGACAGCACGCCGGCCGCCGACCCGTCCGACGAGCTCGCGGCCCGTCGCGACTCCCGCGCCAGCTGACCCACCCGGCGCCCGTGCGTCGTCCGAGACCGACGAAACCGGCCAGATGACGAGAAGAGCCCCCACCGGCCGGTGGGGGCTCTTCTCGTGTCAGCGGTGGGCGCCGCCGGCTGCGACGATCAGCGGGTCGCGGGCTCGGCGTAGTCGCCGATCTTGGCCGTCCGCATGATGCGCTCGAGCAGCTGATCGAAGTTCCGCGCCATCTCCTGGGCGCTCTCGCCGGGCCAGACGTGCAGCGGCTTGGCCGCACCCTGCGCCTGCTGCAATGACGTGCGCTCGGGCAGCTGCGGGCTGAGGACGAGCGGGCCGAACATGTCGCGGAGCTCCTTGATGCGGAACTGGTGCTCGATCGACTGCACCCGGGCGCGGTTCACGATGATCCCGAGGGGCTGGAGGCGCGGCGAGAGACCTCGACGGATCTCCTCGATGGCACGGAGCGCGCGGTCGGCCGCGGCGACGCTGAAGAGGCCGGGCTCGGTCACGACCGTGACGCGGTCGGAGGCCGCCCATGCCGTGCGGGTGAGCGCGTTGAGCGAGGGTGCGCAGTCGATCAGGACGAGGTCGTAATCGGCCTCGACGTTGGCCAGCGCCTCCTCGAGCTTCCAGATGTCGCGGATCGACGGGTGCGGGCCGTCGAAGTTGATGGCGGACGGGCTGCCGATCATGACGTCGACCTTGCCCTGGCTGCCCTTCGTCCAACCGCTCGGAGCGATGGCGGCTCGGACGGTCTTCTCCTTCGGCGAGGCCAGGACGTCGGCCACGTTGAGGTGGCCGGCCACGGTGATGTCGAGACCGGTCGAGACGTCCGACTGCGGATCGAGGTCGACGACGAGGGTTCTGAGGCCTTTGGCGAAGGCGGCCGACGTGAGTCCGAGCGTCACCGTCGTCTTGCCGACGCCCCCCTTGAGAGAGCTGACGCTGAGTACATGCACGAGCCACACGATACCTTCACTACTGTTGAAGCACCTAAAAGCCACGTCGGCGACCTGGATTCCCCTGCCACTCCCACCTTGGAGGTGCACGCCGTGAGCGTGAGATCCATCCGTCTGTTCGGCGACCCGGTCCTCCGGTCGCCCTCCGATCCCGTGACGATCGGCGACCCGCGGCTCGCGTCGCTCGTCGCAGACCTGCTCGACACCGTCCGCGAGCCGGGCCGTGCCGGTGTGGCGGCGGCGCAGATCGGCGTCAACCTCCGGGCGTTCAGCTACAACGTCGACGGCGACGTCGGCTACGTGCTGAACCCCGTGCTGGTCGAGACGTCGGGTGAGCGCGAGCTCGTCGACGAGGGGTGCCTCTCGGTGCCCGGGTTCTGGTTCCCGACTCCGCGCTGGTCGTACGCCCGGGTCGAAGGCGTGGACCTAGACGGCGAGCCGGTCGTGCTCGAGGGCACCGGTTTGATGGCCCAGGCCCTGCAGCACGAGACGGATCACCTGGACGGCACGCTCTACGTCATGACCCTCGAGCCGGCCACGCGACGCGAGGCTCTGCGGGAGATCCGCATGAGCGACTGGTGGAGAGCCTGATCGACGACCGGGCGCCCGACTCAGCGCTTCGGCTCGGTGACCGTCCGGACCGAGTCGGTGCTGGGGTACACCGTGTAGAGGTCCGCGATCTGCGGCGCGAAGTCCTTGACGATGACGGCGCGCTTGATGCTCATCTTCGGCGTCAGATGGCCGCTCTGCTCCGTGAACTCGGTGGGGAGCACTATGAACTTGCGGATCGACTCGGCGCGGGAGACCGCGGTGTTCGCCTCGTCGACGGCCCGTTGGATCTCCGCGATCACGGCGGGATGCTCCGCCGCCTCGGCGAGCGGCATGTCGGCGGCCTCACCGGCGTTGTTCAACCACACGGGCAGCATCTCGGTGTCGAGCGTCACCAGCGCCGAGATGAACGGCTTCTGGTCTCCGACCACGACGACCTGAGCGACGAGGGGGTTGGCGCGAATAGGGTCCTCGAGCACGGCCGGTGCGACGTTCTTGCCACCGGCCGTCACGATGATCTCCTTCTTGCGGCCGGTGATCGTGAGATAGCCGTCGGCGTCGAGGGAGCCGAGGTCCCCGGTGCGGAACCAGCCGTCCGACAGGACCTCGGCAGTGCCTTCGGGGTCGTTCCAGTAGCCGGCGAAGACGTTCTCGCCCTTCACGGAGATCTCACCGTCGTCGTCCGTGCGGATCGAGACGCCGGGCAGCGCGGGGCCGACCGTGCCGATCTTGAACTTCGAGACGAGATTGACCGATGCCGGCGCGGTGGTCTCGGTGAGTCCGTACCCCTCGAGGATCCGGATGTCGAGACTGCGGAAGAAGTGTCCGAGCCTCGTGCCGAGCGGCGCGGAGCCCGACACGGCGTACCGGATGTTCCCGCCCATGGCCTTCTTCAGCTTGCTGTAGACGAGTCGGTCGAACAGGGCGAAGCGCAGCTTCAGCCCCAGGGGCACGGCGCCCTCGTCGAGCGCCTTGCTGTGGGCGATGGCGACCGCGACGGCACGACGGAAGATGGCGCCCTTGCCGCCGGCCTCGGCCTTCTGCTCGGCGGAGTTGTAGACCTTCTCGAACACGCGGGGGACCGCCAGCAGGAACGACGGCTTGAACGACGCGAGAGACGGCAGCAGCTGCTTCGTGTCGGCCTGGTGACCGACCCGGACGCCCGCATGGACGGACATCACGGCGATGAAGCGCGCGAAGACGTGCGCGGTGGTGATGAAGAGGAGCGTCGACGACCCCGGTGCGACGACGTCGGACATGGCGTGCGCGGCGTTGCGGCTCGTCTCGACGAAGTTCGCGTGGGTGAGCATGCAGCCCCGCGGCCGCCCGGTGGTGCCGGAGGTGTAGATGATGGTCGCGAGATCGCTCGGCCCGGCGGCGGACCGGCGGCGCTCGAGCTCGTCGTCGGCGACGTCGACTCCTGCGGCCGCGAGCTTGTCGAGATCTCCGAGATCGATCTGCCAGACGTGGGCGACCTCGGGCAGCTCGGGGTGGACCTCGTCGAAACGGGCGAAGTGGTCGGCCGTCTCGAGGATGAGCGCGACGGCCCCCGAGTCGCTCAGGTTCCAATGCACCTGGGCAGGCGACGAGGTCTCGTACACCGGTACGAGCAGGGCTCCGGCGAACCAGGTGGCGAAGTCGACGAGAGTCCACTCGTAGCGGGTCCGGCACATGAGCCCGACGGCGTCGCCGGGCCGGATGCCCGAGGCGATCAGACCCTTGGCGAGGGCGCGGACCTGGGCGAGGAACTCCGCGGCCGTGACGTCCGACCAGCCTCCGACGCCGTCGGGGACGGCGAACAGTGCTGCGTCGGGCGTGGCCTCGGCGCGATCGATCAAGAGGTCGGTCGCGTTGGCGTTCACGTCGGGCTCCAGGGCGAGGGGGACGGTGTGTTCGTTCACGGCAGCTCCTTCGGTACCGAACGATGGTCCCCACACCCTAGCGGGGAGCCCGTCGGAGCGGGATGCCTGGCCGAGCGGGGGCCGGGGATAGACTCGATCCTCGTGCAGGCAATCGGAATCGACATCGGTGGAACGAAGATCGCGGGTGGCGTCGTCACCGAGCTGGGCGAGATCGTCGCCGAGAGGCGGGTGCCGACGCCGGCGGGCGACTCGAAGGCCATCGTCGACGCCGTCGTCGAGATGATCACGTCGCTGCAGTCCGAGCACGGCGACGTCGTCGCCGCGGGCGTGGCCGCCCCCGGATTCATCGACGCGGCCCAGTCGACCGTCTACTACACGCCGAACATCGCGTGGCGGAACGAGCCCCTCCGGGCGCTGCTGTCCGAGCGCCTCGACCTGCACATCACGATCGACAACGACGCGAACGCCGCAGGCTGGGCCGAGTTCCGCTTCGGCGCAGGGCGACTCGCGAGCGACATGACCATGCTCACCATCGGCACGGGCGTCGGCGGGGCGATCGTCGCTCAAGACCGCCTCCTGCGCGGTGGCTTCGGGACGGGCGGCGAGCTCGGTCACCTGCGCGTGGTCCCCGACGGTCTCCCGTGCGGCTGCGGTGCCCGCGGGTGCATCGAGCAGTACGGTTCGGGCCGGGCGCTCCTCCGCATGGCCGGCGAGGTCGCCGACCGCCCCGGTGCCGGCGCCGCTCTGGCAGCGGTCCGCGAGTCCCGGGGCGAGCTGACCGGTCACGACGTCGGCGAGCTCCTCAAGGAGGGCGATCCGGGGGCGGTCGAGGCGCTCCGCGAGCTGGGCGGCTGGCTGGGTCAGGCCGCCGCCTCCCTGTCCGTCGTCCTCGATCCCCAGGTCTTCGTCTTCGGCGGCGGCGTCGCCCAGTCGGGGGAGCTGCTGCTCGCTCCCGTCCGCGAGGCGTACCTCGCGCACCTCCCGGCGCGGGGCTATCACCCCGAGCCCGACTTCGTCATCGCCGAGCTCGTCAACGACGCCGGCGTCGTCGGCGCCGCCGACCTCGCCCGGCTGCACGCCACCGGGCTCTGATCCGAACCGGTCGCTCCGCGATCGGAACCGCCCACCGCACCATCGTCCGACGAGAGATGCATCGATGCTCTACTGGTTCCTGAAGACACTCATCGCGACACCCCTGGTGCTCTCGGTGTTCCGGCCCTGGGTCCGGGGTGCCGAGCACGTGCCCGAGACGGGCGCGGTGATCTTCGCCAGCAACCACCTCTCGTTCGTCGACTCGATCTTCCTGCCCATCGCCCTCGACCGACGCATCTCGTTCCTCGCCAAGAGCGACTACTTCACCGGCAAGGGCGTCAAGGGCTGGGCCATGCGGCTGTTCTTCACGGCGACGGGTCAGCTGTCCATCGACCGGTCGGGCGGCAAGGCGTCGGAGGCGTCGTTGGCCACCGGTCTCTCGGTTCTGAGCCGCGGCGAGCAGCTCGGCATCTACCCCGAGGGCACGCGCAGCCCCGACGGTCGCCTCTACCGCGGTCGCACCGGTGTGGCCCGGATGATCCTCGAGGGCCACGTGCCCGTCATCCCCGTGGCGATGATCGACACCGAGAAGGTCATGAAGACGGGCACGAAGATCCCCAAGATCCGTCGGGTCGGCGTGGTCTTCGGCGAGCCCCTGGACTTCAGCCGCTTCGAGGGCATGGAGGGCGACCGGTTCATCCTCCGCTCCATCACCGACGAGATCATGTACGAGCTCAACGCCCTGAGCGGTCAGGAGTACGCCGACGTGTACGCCTCCAGCGTCAAAGAGAAGCGCTCGGGGTCTTCGCGGTAGGCTCGCTCGTCGGGGTCGTTCGACCCCGAGCCCGCTTACGCTCGCAAGGAAGACCGTGACCCAGCCCAGAGAACCGTTCGCCACGTCCGACACCGACGTCGTCGAGGGTCTCGACTATTGGCGCACCCTTCCCATCAAGCAGCAGCCGTCGTGGCCCGACGCCGCGGCGGTCGAGGCGGCCTCCGCCGAGATCGCCACCCTGCCGCCGCTCGTCTTCGCGGGCGAGGTCGACACCCTCCGGTCCAGGCTCGCTTCGGCGGCCCGCGGCGAGGCGTTCCTCCTCCAGGGGGGCGACTGCGCCGAGACGTTCGCCGGGGCCACCGCCGATCAGATCCGCGACCGGGTGAAGACCATCCTCCAGATGGCGGTCGTCCTCACCTACGGCGCCTCGATGCCCGTCATCAAGATGGGCCGGATGGCCGGTCAGTTCGCGAAGCCCCGCTCCAGCGACGACGAGACGCGCGACGGCGTGACCCTCCCGGCCTACCGCGGCGACATCGTCAACGGCTACGACTTCACCCCCGAGTCGCGTCGGGCCGATCCGGCTCGACTGGTCAAGGGGTACCACACCTCGGCATCGACGATAAACCTCATCCGAGCCTTCACCCAGGGCGGCTTCGCCGATCTCCGTCAGGTCCACAGCTGGAACCGGGGCTTCGCGGCCAATCCCGCGAACGCCGCGTACGAGCACCTGGCGAAGGAGATCGACAAGGCCATCCGGTTCATGGAGGCCGCCGGGGCCGACTTCGACGAGCTCAAGCGCGTCGAGTTCTACACCAGCCACGAGGGGCTGCTGATGGACTACGAGCGCCCCATGACACGGATCGACTCCCGCACGGGCGACCCGTACCTCCTGTCGTCGCACTTCGTCTGGATCGGCGAGCGCACCCGCGACCTCGACGGCGCCCACGTCGACTTCCTGTCGCGCGTCCGCAACCCGATCGGGGTCAAGCTCGGGCCGAGCACGACGCCCGACGACATGATGCGCCTGATCGACAAGCTCGACCCCGAGCGCGAGCCCGGTCGTCTGACCTTCATCACCCGCATGGGGGCGAAGAAGATCCGCGATGCCCTGCCGCCGCTGCTCGAGGCGATCACGAGGGCCGATGCGACTCCGCTCTGGGTCAGCGACCCGATGCATGGCAACGGTCTGACCACGCCGACGGGCTACAAGACCCGTCGCTTCGACGAGATCATGGACGAGGTCAAGGGCTTCTTCGAGGCGCACCGCGCCGCGGGCACGCACCCGGGCGGCATCCACATCGAGCTGACCGGCGACGACGTGACGGAGTGCCTCGGCGGCTCCGAGCACATCGACGAGGCAACCTTGGCGACGCGGTACGAGTCGCTCTGCGACCCGCGCCTCAACCACATGCAGTCGCTCGAGCTGGCGTTCCTCGTGGCGGAGGAGCTCGCGGCGAACTGACCCGCACCTCCTCGTCGCCTCGGGCCCCTGTCGATTCCCGGCAGGGGCCCGTCGTCGATTCAGGAGGCGCGGGTCGCGCCGCCGAGGAGTCTCACTCGACCCGGTAGCTGAGCCTGATCGTCGACCCTGCCGCCACGACGCTCCCGGGTGCCGGGTCGGTGGCGGTGACGGGCAGCGAGGCCTTCCAGTCGTAGAAGGCGCAGGTGAAGTTGAGGCAGTCGTCGAAGTCGGCGAAGAGGCCGAGGGCCTCGAGCTGCGCGGTGGCGTCGTCGATGGTCTGACCGGTGACGTCGGGGACGGTGACCGGAGCCGGGCCGTCCGAGACGACCAGGTCGATGGTGTCACCGGGTGTGACCGGACCCTGCTCCGTCGGCTGGGCGCGGATGACCGACCCGGCCTCCATCTCGCCGCTGTACTCGCTGCCCGACTGCGTGCCGACGAGACCGGCCCCGGTCAGCTCGGACTGGGCGTCTTCCAGGGTCTGGCCGACGACGTCGGGCACGGGGCCGAGCGACACGGTCAGCGTGATCGGCTGCTGTTCGCCGTACTCGGCTCCAGCCGACAGGCCGACCGCGTTCCCGTCCCCGCCGACGCCGGCGATGCCGATCACTGTCCCCTCGTCTTTGGCGTCGAACTGACGGACGGGCTCCTCGACGGAGAAGTCGGACAGAGCCGCCCGGGCCGCGTCGAGGGTGGCGCCGAGCACCTCCGGGATCGCGATCTGCCGGGGGCCCTGCGACACCACGAGGGTCACCGTCGACCCCTTCTGCAGGGCGGTGCTCGCCTGCGGGTCCGTGGCGGTGACCTGGCCGGCCGGCACCACGGGGGAGAAGTCGCTGCGGTTGTCGGGGGCCACCGTGAAGCCCTCGTCGATGAGCTGCGCGGCAGCGACCGCCGGGTCCTGCCCCGAGACATCGGGAACCTGGGCCTGAGCGCCGGGGCCGGAGCCGAAGTACCAACCCGCGCCGCCGGCGAGCAGCGCGAGCACCACCACGACGACGAGCCAGATCGCCCCGCGCCGGTGTCGACGGGCGGCGAGAGCCTGCAGGCGGTCGGCGTTGCCGTCTTCGGTGGCGGGGCCGACCGGTCCGGTCCGGTGGCGGGCTCTGGGCACGACCTCGGTGTCGCCCGTCGCGCCCGCCGCCGAGAAGCCCGGCAGCACCGCCGTCGCCGCGGCGGAGGGGAGGACCATCGTGCGGTTCGGCGGGGGGCCGGAGGGGTCGGCCAGCGCGCGCTGGACGTCGAGCAGCTGGTCGAGCAGCGCCCGCGCGTCGCGGGGACGGTGCTCGGGGTCGCGAGCCGTGGCCCAGAGCACGAGCTCGTCCAGTTCGACGGGCACCGACGGGTTCACGATGCCGGGAGCCGGAACGGTGTCGTTGGCGTGCTGGTAGGCGATCTGCATGGGCTGGTCGCCCTTGTACGGCTGCTCGCCCGTCAGCATCTCGTAGAGCATGATGCCGAGGGCGTAGATGTCGCTGCGCGTGTCGGCGATGCCCCGGGTCACGAGTTCGGGCGAGAGATAGGCGATGGTGCCGAGCAGGGCGGCCCCGGTCGCCGTGTTGGCCGTCGCCGCCCGGGCCAGCCCGAAGTCGCCGATCTTGATGCGGCCGTCGTCGGCGAGCAGGACGTTCTCGGGCTTGAGGTCGCGGTGCACGATGCCCGCGCGGTGCGCGGCCGCGAGACCTGCCAGCACGGCTTCCATGATGTCCATCGCCTGCTCGGGGGTGAGGACCTTGTGGTCCTGCAGCAGCTCCCGGAGGGTGATGCCCGGCAGGTACTCCATCACCAGGTAGGCGGAGTCGTCGTCCTGGCCCTGGTCGAAGACGTTGACGACGTTCGGGTGCGCCAGGCGTGCCGCCGAGCGCGCCTCCTGGATGAAGCGCTCCTTGAACGAGGCGTCGTCGGCGAGGTGGCCGTGCATGATCTTGATCGCGACGCGGCGCTCGAGTCGGAGGTCGGTCGCGAGGTAGACGGTGGCCATCCCGCCACGCGCGATCCGTGAACGGACCTGGTACCGATCGTCGATGAGCCGGCCGATCATCGGGTCAGTCTGGTTCACGCTCACGGCGCCGATTTTACGGTGCTGCGGGCCGCCGGTCGCTCCGAATCACCGGCCGGAGCCGAAGTCGCCCGGCGGGGAGATCATGCGGCCTAGCCCAGAGCGGCCAGCCAGGAGGCGGCCGACGACTCCCACTTGGCGTACGCGGTCGGGTGACCCGAGATCTGGACGGCCTGCGCCGCGCTCGTCAGCGACATGGACGACCATCCCTTGATGTCGAGCAGGCCCCGGGTGAAGCCCTTGTTGGGGTTGGTCGCGCCGCCGAAGAACAGCTTCGTGGCGTGCGTCGGGTCGAGCAGCTGAGCCCGGGTGCCCCACCCGGTGCTCGGACGCTGCTGGAAGAGCCCGACCGAGTCGCGGTCGCCGTGGTCGATGTTGCGGAGGCTCGACTCCTGTGCGGCGGCGGCGAGGGCGATCACGATGGCGCGGTCGTTCGCGCCGATCTGACGACCGACGGAGATGATCGCCCGGGCGTTGCGCTCCTGCTCGGCGCTCAGGGACGTGCCGGCGGGCCTCGGAGTGGCGGATGTGGCGGCGGGCGTGGTGGTGGGGGCCGAGGTCGCGCCGCGACCGGGGATCGTGAGGGTCTTGCCCGCGTAGATGGTGCTGGTGATGCGCAAGCCGTTCGCCGACAGCAGCGCCGAGACGCTCGTGCCCGTCGCCGACGCGATGCGACCGATCGTGTCGCCCGACTTGATCGTGTACTTCGACCCGGTCGCCGACGACGTGGACGGCGCAGGTGTCGCGGTCTTCCGCGGTGCGGCGGTGCTCGGCGTCGAGCCGCCCGGGACGGTGAGCTTCTGACCGGGGTAGATGATGCTCGACCAGCCGAGGCCGTTGGCCGCGAGGAGGGCCGAGGTGCCGACGCCGTGTGCCCCGGCGATCGAGCTGAGCGTGTCGCCCCGCTTGATCGTGTAGCTGCGGGCGGCTCCCGAGGAGGCGCGGGTCGGCTGAGCACCGGACCCCGCGGTCGTCAGGCTCAGCTTCTGCCCGGGGAAGATCGTCGACTTCCAGCTGAGGCCGTTGAGGGCCAGGACGGAAGCGGTGCTGAGTCCGAACGACCCGGCGATCGTCGCGACCGTGTCGCCCTTCTTCACCGTGTACGAGGAGGGGGCGATGACCGAGGCGCGGGTCGACGCGAGCTCGACCACGGCCTCCTCCACGACGGTCGCCCCGGCCGTCTCGATGGCGGGGAGCACCGGCTTGGGAGCGGCCTGGGGCTTCTTCACCTTGTCGCCCGAGTCGTCGAGCGACGAGATCGGTCCTGTGAGACCGAGGCCCAGTGCCATGGAGCCGACCAGCATGATCGGCACGGTGTTGAGCATGGAGCGAGCGATCTTGCCGGTCGCACGCTGGTCGTCACCGGCTGTGTCGATGCGGCCGAAGGCGCTCGTCGTCGGGCTGTCGTTCATGCGGTGATCCTCGAGTCTCGGGGGGCGAGCGCGCCGTCGGCCTGATTCGGACGGCGTGTCTCGAAGATATCAAGTTGACACAGGTGGTGTGTCAAGTCAATCACCGTGACTGCTGTGACTCCGTTGACTGGTGTGACTGCTGTGGCTGCTGTGGCTGCAGTGACTGTTGAGGTCGGTGTCATTGGCGAGGAGGCACGTCGCCGCCGGGCATGGCAAGGTTGACCGGTGATCGATCTCTCTGCGCAGTCCTGGTTCTCCGACACCGAGTGGTTGGCGGTGCCCGACCTCGTCGAGAAGACGGGCATGAGCGTCAGTCGGGTCCGTCGCCTCTTCGACGACCACGCCCTCGTGGGTGCCAAGGTGGCTGGCGCGCTGCGGACCCCGTCGGTCTTCCTCGATGTGGACGGTCAGCCGCGAAGCGATCTCCGGGGCACGATCACCGTGCTGCACGACAACGGGTTCAGCGATGAGGAGACCCTCGACTGGTTGATGTCGACGGAGGAGTCGCTTGCCACCAGTCCCATCGAGGCCCTCCGGGCCGGTCGCAAGGCCGAGGTCCGACGCGTCGCACAGGGTCTCCTCTGACGCAGCCGCTGGTCGCTCCGCCGACGATGCCGACTGCGGAGTCGCCGCCCCCGCGGTGCGCTACGACGTCCGGCGTGTGACCGTGTCGGCGAGGCGCGTGAGCTGAGCGCGCGCCGACGGCGCGAGCCCCGAGCGGTCGAGGGCGTGCGTGGCTCGCTCGACCTGGTCGCTGATCGACTGCTCGACGGCGTCGACCGCGCCGGAGTCGCGCAGGGTCGCCTGCAGCATCGAGATCTGGTCGTCGTCGAGTTCGGGGTCGCCGAGGAGCTCGTCGAGCAGACGGACGGCGCCGGCGGGCAGGGAGCGCCGGGCCATGGCCACCAGCACGGTGCGCTTGCCCTCTCTGAGGTCGTCGCCGGCGGGCTTGCCCGTGACCTCGGGGTCGCCGAAGACGCCGAGGAGGTCGTCTCTCAGCTGGTAGGCGATTCCGAGCGGCAGGCCGAAGTGACGGAGCGACTCGAGGGCCTCGGGGGAGCCTCCGGCCATCGCCGCGCCGATGGTGAGCGGCGCCTCGACGCTGTACTTGGCCGATTTGTAGACGATCACCCGCTGCGCCCGGGGGAGGAGGTCGATGTCGTCGACCGTGCGCCAGGCGTTCTCCTCGAGGATGTCGAGGTACTGCCCGACCGTGACCTCGGTGCGCATGCGGTTGAACTCGGCCCTGGCCGCCCGAGCGGCGTCGCGGGAGGCGAGCCCGTCGAACGCCTCGGACATGAGCTCGTCGCTCCAGGCCAGGAGCAGATCGCCCATCAGGAGAGCCCCGGAGGTGCCGAACGGGGTGGGATCGCCGAGCCAGGAGCCCTCGCGGTGCAGTCGCTCGAATCGGCGGTGCGCGGACGGCATGCCCCTCCGGGTGTCGGAGTTGTCCATGATGTCGTCGTGGACGAGCGCCGCGGCGTGGAAGAACTCGAGCCCCGTGGAGGCGCCCATCACGGCGTCGAGGGAGCGTGCGTCGGGCGGCGTGCCCATGGGGTCGAACCCCGTGTCGAGACCGGCGACGGACTGCCAGCCCCAGTAGCAGAAGAGCGCCCGGAACCGTTTGCCGCCGCGCAGCAGATCGTTGGAGAAGACCGCGAACGGATCGAGGTCCGGAGCGATGGCGCGGAGCACCGGCCGCTGCCGCTCGAGGAACTGGTCTATCCGCTCTTGAACGACGTCCACTAACCGCGTACTCTCAGCCACGCTGCCTAGCCTAGCGACAGCACTCAGGCATACACTGCCAGCTACTCATACGCGTCGATCCCGAGGTCGTAGGGCCTGTGCTCGAAGGGAACACCAAGATGCCACTTTCCGAACAGGAGCAGCGGCTCCTCGACGAGATGGAGCGCAGCCTCTACAGCAACGACTCCGACTTCGTGGCGGCCGTCGGCAGTGGCCGCGGTCGACCGAACTACACGATGGTCGTCGTCGGCGTGCTGGGCGGTCTGCTCGGCATCGCCGTCATCGTCGCCGGGGTCATCCTGCGCCAGCCGCTCGTCGGCGTCCTCGGGTTCGTCCTCGTCGTGGCCGGTGCGCTCTTCGCCATCGCCCCGCCGAAGCGGAAGGGCGCGTCCGTCCCGCCGCCGCCGAGCTCGTCCCGGTCGTCGAGCACTCGGACGACCGCATCCGGCAGGTCGTCGGCCAGCATGATGGACCGCCTCAACGAGCGCTGGGATCGCCGCAACGACGGCGACGGTGGTCGGTAACCGACTTCCTCCACAGCGCTCCACCGATCTCAGGGGTCGGCCTCCGGGCCGGCCCCTTCGGCGTGCACGGGGCTCTGAGACCGGCCGTTTCGGCGATGGGACGTGCTCCAGCTCGTCGACCCGCTCCTCCGGCAGTCCTGCTGCTCCCTCTTCCTCCACCCCCTCGATCCGCTGAACAGCGGCGATCGAGGGGGTTTTTCTGTGCCCAGAACGGGGCTTTTCGTTGTCGAGTGGTGGGTTGTGGAGTAAAGTGGAGGTACATGGCGCCACCGGGTGCGATGCGGGAGGGGGCGAGGCGCATGTTCCTCGGCACCTACTCGCCCAAGCTCGACGAGAAAGGCCGGATCATCCTTCCCGCGAAGTTCCGTGACGAGCTGGCCTCCGGCCTCGTCATGACCCGCGGTCAGGAGCGCTGCGTGTACGTCTTCTCGCAGCGCGAGTTCGAGGACATGCACTCGCGGATCCGACAGGCGCCCATCACGAGCAAAGAGGGGCGCGACTACATGCGCCTGTTCCTGTCGGGTGCCAGCGACGAGATCCCCGACAAGCAGAACCGGGTCACCATCCCGGCTCAGCTGCGCGACTACGCCGGTCTCGGGCGCGAGCTCACCGTCATCGGCGCCGGCAACCGCGCCGAGATCTGGGCCACCGACGCCTGGAACACCTACTACGAGGCCCAAGAGGCCGCATTCGCCAACACCACGGAGGAGGTGATCCCCGGCCTCTTCTAGGTCTTCGGCCCCGACTCCCAGCCGTCCGCCCTGGCGCACCTTCCCCGGTGCCAGGTCGGGACGGATGGGGATCAGGGCCTGAGAACACGAGCCGACATCGCCATGGCAGAACAGATCCACACCCCCGTCCTCCTCGACCGCACGCTCGAGCTGCTCGCCCCGTCGCTCGGTCGACCGGGCGCCGTCGCCGTCGACTGCACGCTCGGCATGGGTGGTCACACCGAGGCCCTGCTCGCGAGATTTCCCGAGCTGACGGTCGTCGGCCTCGACCGCGACACGCAGGCCCTCGAGATCGCCGGCGATCGTCTGCGGCCCTTCGGCGACCGCGCCAGGCTCGTGCACACGACCTACGACGGCATCGGCGACGCGCTCGACGGCCTGGGCATCGGCACGGTCGACGGAGTGCTCTTCGACCTCGGGGTGTCGTCGTTGCAGCTCGACCGGGTCGAGCGCGGCTTCTCGTACTCGAAGGACGCACCGCTCGACATGCGGATGGACCCGACGTCCGAGGTCACGGCCGAGACGATCCTCGCCGAGTACCCCGAGTCCGAGCTCCGTCGCATTTTCTACCAGTACGGCGAAGAGAAGCTGGCTCCCCGCTACGCCCGTCGCATCGTCGAAGGTCGCGTCGACTCGCCGCTGACCCGCAGCGGCGAGCTGGTCGACCTCCTCGTCGCCGCCACGCCGATGGCCCTTCAGCGCGCGGGTCACCCTGCCAAGCGGGTCTTCCAGGCCCTCCGGATCGAGGTCAACGGCGAGCTCGCCTCCCTCGAGGCGGCGGTACCCGTCGCCCTCGACCGGCTGGGGGAGTCTGGCCGCATGGTCGTGCTCGCCTACCAGTCCCTCGAAGACCGCTTCGTCAAGCGCGAGCTGGCGGCCCGCACGACTTCGACGGCGCCGCAGGGCCTGCCCGTCGAGCTCCCCGAGCACCGCCCCGAGTTCCGACTCCTCGTCCGCGGAGCCGAACTGGCCTCAGCGGAAGAGATCGACCGGAACCCCCGGGCCAAACCCGTGCGCCTCCGCGCAGCCGAACGAATCCGGAGATCAGCATGAGCAGCCAGTTCGCCCTCGTCGACCCGACGCCCCTCGTCGACGCAGCTCCCGGCCCCCGTGCTCGGCCGGTCGAGATCGTCGCCAGCCGCGCGCAACGGCGGGCCCGGCCGAAGATCGCCTACGCACTCGTCGCAACGGCGGCCCTCTTCGTCCTCCTCCTCGCGCAGCTGGCCATCAGCATCGCGTTGAGCGACGGGGCCTACAAGATCTCGGCGCTCCAAGCCTCGCAGACCGAGCTCACGCGTGACCAGCAGAAGTACTCCGAGCGCCTCGACGTGCTGTCGTCTCCGCAGAACCTGGCGAACAACGCCGAGGAGCTGGGGATGGTGCGGAACTCCAACCCCGTCTACCTCGATCCCTCCACCGGGGTCGTGCACGGTCAGCCGTCACCCGCCGACGGTGAGGCCGATGGCACCGACAATCTCATCCCCAACACCCTCCTCGACGGCGTCCCCCTGGCGACCGCTCCCGAGAAGGCGGCACCGACCGAGGGCGCACCGGCCGAGGTCGCGCCGTCCGTCGCGGCCGCAGGCGCGGGTGACTCGGGCACCTCGGCGTCCGACACGACGGTCGCCTCCGCGGGGTCGGCCGCGTCGGCGACCGACTCCGCAGTGGCGGGCGCGCCGAGCGAGGGATCGCCCGAGCAGTCGGTAGCGTCTGACCCGAATCAGCTGGCGGCTCCGCAGACCCGTTAGCGGTATCCCCGTCCGGGCCACCGGACGACGACAGCGGTCGGGGCAGCACGGCCCGCCGCGGTGAGGAATCCTTCGTGAACGCAACACCCCGCAGCCGCCGGCTTCGAGCGACCCTGGCCATGGCCCTCGTGATCGCGCTGATCGGGGTGTTCGTCGTCCGACTGGCCGACATCCAGCTCGTCCAGGCGGCCGAGCTGAACGACCAGTCGCAGAACAAGCGCGAGATCAGCCAGGTCATCTACGGAGATCGCGGCGACATCCTGGCCTCCGACGGCACGGTCCTCGCCGGCAGCGTGACGCGTTACAACATCACCGCGGCACCGGCATTCGCCAAGACGCGGACGATCACGGAGAAGGACGCGGACGGCGAGAAGACGAAGAAGACGCTCACCGTCGAGCAGGTCATGGCCCAGGTGGCCGAGATCACCGGCGGCGACGCCGACGCGATGTACGAGAGCATCACGAAAGACCCCACCGCGAACTTCGCGTACCTCGTCAAGGGGGTCGACGTCGACGCCTTCCGCGCCGTCCGCGATCTGAAGAACAGCGGCATCTCCTACCTCTACTACGAGCGCCAGTCGGCTCGGACGTATCCCAACGGATCGGTGGCTGGCAACCTGACCGGGTTCATCGGCACGGACGGTCCGCAGGCGGGTCTCGAGCTCAGCGCCGACCAGTGCCTGGCCGGCACGGACGGAAGCCAGACCTATGAACGAGGCGCCGACGGGGTCCAGCTGCCCGGCAGCACCGTGACCGACAAGGCAGCCGTCCCCGGCGGTGCGCTCACGCTGTCGATCGACAAGGATCTCCAGTACATGACGCAGCAGTCGCTCGCCGAGCAGGCGCAGGCCATCGGGGCCGAGTCGGCGACGGCGGTCGTCATGAAGGCCGACACCGCCGCGCTCCTCGCCGTGGCCGACTACCCGGCCGTCGACCCGAACGACGTGGACGGTACGGATGTGGATGACCTCGGATCGAAGGCGTTCACCGCTTCCTACGAGCCCGGGTCCACGTTCAAGGCGATGACCGCGGCCATGCTCCTCGACTCCGGCACGGCCACCCCGACGAGCCCGGCCACGGTGCCCTACTCGCGCAGCTTCCCCTGGGGTGGCTCGATCCACGACGCGGTGTTCCACCCGACCGAGAACCTCACGCTCACCGGCATCCTCCGCGACTCGTCGAACGTCGGCATCTCGCTGCTCGGCGAGAACCTGCCGGCGCAGGCCAGGTACGACTACATGCTGAAGTTCGGGCTCAACGAGCCCACGGGCGTGGGGTTCCTCGGCGAGCCCACGCAGGGCGTCCGCAACGTCTCCGACTGGGATCAGCAGACCAGCATCAACTCCATGTTCGGGCAGGGCGTCTCCACCACGGCCGTGCACCTGGCGAGCGTCTTCCAGACCCTCGCCAACCACGGTCAGCGGCTTCCCGTGAACCTGGTGCAGAAGTGCACGGCACCCGACGGCTCGGTGTCTCAGACGCCGAGCGCCGAGGGCACCCAGGTCGTCTCGTCGTACGCGGCGGATACGACGGTGAACATGCTCGAGAAGGTCGTCAGCGACGGCGACCTCAAAGACGTCCTGACCATCCCCGGCTACCGCGTCGCGGCCAAGACCGGAACCGCCGAAGTGGCGAAGTCGGACGGCACGGGCTACGGTTCGGACCGCATCGTGTCGGTCGCCGGCATCGCCCCCGCCGAAGACCCGCAGTTCGTCGTCGTCGTGACCTTCACGAAGCCCAGTACCATCAAGACGTCGGCCGCCGCGGCGCCGACCTTCAACAAGATCATGTCCCAGGCCCTCGAGATGTACCGCGTCCCTCCGTCGACGGAGCCGGCACCGGACATCGCCGAGACCTGGTGAGAGAAGAGGATTCATTGAACGCCCGGATCCCCCCGGTCCTCCGACCGGAACATCCGTCGGCGAGGTCCCTCGCCCAACTGGTCAGCGAGTTCGGACTCGAGCACGAGGGCTCCCTCGACGGCATCGAAGTCACGGGCGTCACGCTGAGCACGGCGGACCTCCACCCCGGCGACCTGTACGTCGGCATGCCCGGCGCGCACCGACACGGTGCCGAGTTCGCCGCCCAGGCCCGTGAGGGCGGTGCGGTGGCTCTGCTCACCGACCAGGCCGGTCTCGACATCGCGCGCGAGTCGGGCCTGCCCGTCGTGCTGGTCGACTCGCCGCGCGCCGCCCTCGGCGACGTGTCCGCCTGGATCTACCGCACGGGCGGCGAGGGCTCACCCCTGCTGTTCGCCGTCACCGGCACGAACGGCAAGACCTCGACGTCGTACCTGCTCGAGGGCATCCTCCGCCAGCTCGGGCTCGTCACCGGTCTGAGCAGCACCGCCGAGAGGCACATCGGCGACCTCACGGTCGTCAGCCGACTCACCACGCCCGAGGCGAGCGAGATGCACGCTCTTCTCGCGCGGATGCGCGAAAGCGAGGTCCGTGCGGTCGCCGTCGAGGTGAGCGCCCAGGCTCTCAGCCGCAATCGCGTCGACGGGCTGGTCTTCGACGTGGCCGCATTCACGAACCTCAGTCACGACCACCTCGACGACTACGCCGACATGGAGGAGTACTTCCATGCGAAGCTGCCGCTCTTCCAACCCGATCGGGCGAAGCGCGCCGTCATCTCCCTCGACTCGCCCTACGGTCAGCGCGTCGTCGACAACGCCCGCATCCCGCTGACGACGATCACGGTCCTGCCCGACGTCGAGGCGGACTGGACGGTCGAGATCGTCGACGAGCAGGCGGCCTACACCGAGTTCCGCCTGACCGGCCCCGAGAACCGGTCGCTCGTGACGAGGGTCCCGCTCATCGGCTGGCACATGGTCGCCAACGCGGCGCTCGCGATCGTCATGCTCGTCGAGGCGGGCTTCGAGCTCGGGGCGATCGCCCAGGCGCTCGAGACGGAGGGCGGCATCGTCGCGTACCTGCCCGGTCGCACCGAGCGCGTCTCCGGCGACAGAGGGCCCAGCGTGTACGTCGACTTCGGGCACAGCCCCGACGCCTTCCTGACCACCCTCGCCGCGGTCCGGCGCTTCACCACCGGCAAGGTCGTCATGCTCTTCGGCGCGGACGGCGACCGCGACACCACCAAGCGCGGCGAGATGGCCCGCGTCGCAGCCGCCGGTTCCGACATCCTGGTCGTCACCGATCACCACCCGCGGTTCGAAGACCCCGCAGCCATCCGACGCACGCTCGTCGACGCTGCGCGCGAGGCCTACCCCGAGCACGAGATCCACGAGGTGAGTCCGCCCGAGGCGGCCATCCGTGCCGCCGTGGCGCTGGCGGGCGAGGGCGACTCGATCCTCTGGGCAGGCCCCGGTCACCAGGACTACCGCGACATCCGGGGTGAGCGCACGCCCTACTCGGCGCGCGACGAGGCCCGTGCGGCCCTGCGTGAGGCCGGGTGGGCCGAATGATCGCGCTGACCGCTCACGAGATCGCCGAGATCACCGGCGGAGCCCTCGGCGGCGCCGTCGTCGACGGGCTCGTCCTCGACGGCTCCGTCGAGACGGACTCGCGTCTCGTCACCCCGGGGTCGATCTTCTTCGCCCTGCGCGGAGAGGTCACCGACGGTCACCTCTTCGTCGACGCCGCAGTCTCCAACGGGGCCGCGCTCGTCGTCGCCGAGCAGCCGGTCGAGGCCGATGTCCCGACGATCGTCGTCGACGACGGCATCGTGGCGCTCTCGCGTCTGGCCGCTGCCGTCGTCGAGCGCGTGCGCCGTCACGGCCGACTCAAGGTCGTCGGCATCACCGGCTCGAACGGCAAGACGAGCACGAAGAACATGCTCCGCGCCATCCTGTCGGACATCGCTCCGACGGTCGCTCCCGAGGGGTCCTTCAACAACCACGTCGGCGCACCGATCTCGATGCTGCGCATCGACGACTCGACCGAGTACCTCGTGGTCGAGATGGGCGCGGCCGGCCCGGGTGAGATCGCCCGTCTGGTCGACATCGCCCGCCCCGACACGGGTGTCGTGCTCAAGGTGGGGCTCGCTCACGCGGGCGGCTTCGGCGGGATCGAGGGCACTCGGGCAGCCAAGGCCGAGATGGTGACCGACCTCCCCGAGTCGGGCACCGCCGTGCTGAACGCCGACGACGAACGCGTGGCCGGCATGGCGTCCGTCACGGCGGCACGCGTGGTCACCTTCGGGCAGAGCCCGACGGCCGACTACCGGGCGTCCGACGTCGACGTCACGGCCGGGGGCACCACCTTCGTCTTCGAGCACGGCGACCTGCGTCGCCGTGTCGCTCTGCGCATCCTCGGCGAGCATCACGTGATGAACGCCCTGGCCGCGCTCACCGTCGTGGGCGAGTGGGGTGTCGATCTCGATCGGGCGGCCACCGTCCTCGAGGGCGTGGCCCGAGCCGAGCGCTGGCGCATGGAGCTCTTCGAGGCACCGGGCGGGGTCGCCGTCGTGAACGACGCGTACAACGCGAGTCCCGACTCCGTCGCGGCCGCCCTCAAGACCCTCGCCCAGATCACGCCCACCGACGGCCGATCCATCGCCGTCCTCGGCGAGATGGCCGAGCTGGGCGAATTCGCCCGTGACGAGCACGACCGCATCGGCCGCCTCGTCGTGCGTCTCAACATCTCGCAGCTGATCGTGGTCGGTCAGGCCGCGCGGCACATCCACATGGCAGCTGGGCTCGAGGGCTCCTGGGACGGAGAATCACTGCTCGTGGACACCATCGACGAGGCGTACGACCTCCTCCATCCCGGACTCCGCACCGGCGACGTCGTGCTCGTGAAGTCGTCCAAGTCCGCGGGGCTCAGGTTCCTCGGAGACCGTCTCGCGGGGGTCGACGCATGATCGCCCTCCTGATCGCGGGAGCCGTCTCCCTCGTCTTCACGCTGCTGATGACGCCTCTGTTCATCAAGCTGTTCCACCGTCTCGGCTGGGGCCAGTTCATCCGCGACGACGGTCCGCAGTCGCACCACACGAAGCGCGGCACCGCCACGATGGGCGGCATCGTCCTCATCCTCGGCACGGTGATCGGCTACTTCGTCGGCCATCTCGTCGCACAGGACGAGCTGACCTCGAGCGGTCTGCTCGTGCTGTTCCTCATGGTGGGTCTCGGGGCCGTGGGCTTCCTCGACGACTTCCTGAAGGTGCGCAACCAGCGCAGTCTCGGTCTCGGCGGCTGGGCGAAGATCATCGGTCAGGTCGTCGTGGGCGCGGTGTTCGCGATCCTCGCCCTCTCGTTCCCGAACGAGAACGGTCTGACGCCCGCGTCGACGAAGATCTCCGGCATCCGCGACATCCCGTGGCTCGACTTCATGTTCTTCGGCAGCATCATCGGCGGTGGGCTCTTCCTGATCTGGGTCGTGCTGATCACCGTCAGCACGTCGAACGGCGTGAACGTCGCCGACGGGCTCGACGGTCTGGCGACCGGATCCTCCATCCTCGCCATCGCGTCGTACATCTTCATCGGTTTCTGGCAGTTCAACCAGTCGTGCTTCAGCACGCGCCTCGACGAGACGACGCGATCCGCCTGCTACACGGTCGCCAACCCGCTCGACCTCGCCGTGGTCGCCGCGGCCATCTGCGGCGGTCTGATCGGCTTCCTGTGGTGGAACACCTCCCCGGCGCAGATCTTCCTCGGCGACACCGGGTCGCTCGGTCTCGGCGGCGCCCTCGCCGCCCTGGCGATCCTCAGCCGCACCGAGCTGCTCCTCGTGCTCATCGGCGGCCTGTTCATCGTCGTCACCGGTTCGGTCATCCTCCAGCGGGCGTACTTCAAGCTCACCAAGGGCAAGCGGATCTTCCTGATGAGTCCGCTGCATCACCACTTCGAGCTGAAGGGCTGGGCCGAGGTCACGGTGGTCGTCCGGTTCTGGATCATCGCCGGGCTCTTCGTCGCCGCCGGCGTCGGCGTGTTCTACCTCGAATGGATCTCCCGCACCTCATGACCGACGCACCTCTCGACGGCGGACCCGCCCAGCGCCTCCTCGGTCTCGACAGCTGGCACGCCGACTGGTCGGGTCTCCGCGTGGCCGTCCTCGGGCTGGGGGTCACCGGCTTCTCGGTGGCCGACACCCTGACCGAGCTCGGCGCACGCGTCGTGGTGCTCGCGCCGGCCGTCGACGACGATCGCGCCGAGCTCCTCGACCTGATCGGGGCGGAGCTGCTGATCGAACCCGAGATGTCGACCGCTCCGGAGGCGCTGGTCGCCTTCGCCCCCGAGGTCGTCGTCGTCTCGCCGGGATTCGCGCCGCACCACCCGCTCGTCCGCTGGGCGAACGAGAGCGGGGCAGCCGTCTGGGGCGACGTCGAGCTGGCGTGGCGCGTCCGCGACAAGACCTCGCGGGTCGCCGAGTGGCTCCTGGTCACCGGCACCAACGGCAAGACGACCACCACGCAGCTCGCGACGGCGATGGCCGTCGCCGACGGCAGGCGGGCCGCTGCGGTCGGGAACATCGGCGTGCCGGTGCTCGACGCGGTGCGCGACCCCGAGGGTCACGATCTGTTCGTCGTCGAGCTCTCGAGTCACCAGCTGCACAGCCTGCCGCTCGACGGCCCCGGCGCGCTGCGGCCGCTCGCGGCCGTCTGCCTGAATCTCGAGGACGACCACCTCGAGTGGCACGGGGGCGCCGACGCCTACCGGGACGCGAAGGCGAAGGTCTACTCGAACGCCGTCCGCGCCTGCGTCTACAACAAGGGCGACGACGCCACACGGCGCATGGTCGAAGACGCCGACGTCGCCGAGGGCTGCCGTGCGATCGGCTTCGGCCTGTCGGCGCCCGGTCCGAGCGACTTCGGCGTGGTGTCCGGCGACGACGGGGGAGTCCTCGTCGACCGTGCGTTCCTGGCGGCCCGCCGGACGAGCGCGCTCGAGCTGACCACGACGACGGCCCTCGACGAGGTCGGCCTCGGCGCCGACCACCTCGTCGCCGACGTGCTCGCGGCCGCCGCACTCGTCCGGGCCGCGGGTGTCGACCCGGTGTCGATCAAGACCGCGCTGGCGGGGTTCCGGGTCGACCACCACCGGATGGAGGTCGTGGGCGAGGCCGACGGCGTCACGTGGGTGGACGACTCGAAGGCGACGAATCCGCATGCGGCGCGCGCCTCCCTGGCTGCCTTCCCGTCGGTCGTGTGGATCGTCGGCGGCGTGTTCAAGGGCGTCGACGTCGAACCGCTCGTCGAGGAGTCCGTCGACCGGGTCCGGGCCGCGGTCGTCATCGGCACCGACCGGCTGGGCATCGTCCAGGCCTTCGCGCGACACGCGCCCGACATGCCCGTCTTCGAGGTCGAGGCGACCGACACTGAGCAGGTGATGCCGACGGCCGTGAGGCTGGCGGCCGAGGCCGCGCAGGCCGGCGATGTCGTCCTGCTGGCCCCGGCGGCGGCATCGTTCGATCAGTTCAGCGACTACACCGCGCGCGGCAGGGCATTCTCCTCCGCCGTCCACGACCACTCGGGAGGCACGGCCGATGGCCCATCCACCGTCCAGCCTCCCGCGTCGCCGCTTGGCTGACCTCACCGGGCGCCGCTCCCGCCCGACGACCGATCCGGGTGCCGACACCGACTCGACCGACCCGTCGGGGCGCCCCGCCGCGGCGGTCGTCGCGGTGAAGCGTCTGTTCGCGGCCGAGACCGGCTCGTTCTTCGTGATCCTCGGGACGACCCTGTTCCTCGTCGTCCTGGGTCTCGTCATGGTCCTCTCGTCGTCGTCGGTGGAGTCGTACATCGCCTCCGGTCAGACCTCGTTCTTCGGTTCGTTCGTGCGCCAGGGGATCTACGCCGCGGTCGGCATCCCGCTGATGCTGATCGTCTCGCGCGTCCCCATCTGGTTCTGGAAGCGCTGGGCATGGCAGATCCTCGGCGCGACCCTCGTGCTCCAGCTGCTCGTCTTCACCGGTCTCGGCATCGAGGTCGGCGGCAACCGCAACTGGATCGACCTCGGTTCGTTCACCGCTCAGCCGTCCGAGGCCGTCAAACTCGCCCTCGCCATCTGGCTCGGCATGATCCTCGCCGTCAAGCGCGACCTCCTCGACGACTGGCGCCACCTGGCCATCCCGCTGGTGCCCGTCGTGCTCGTCGCGGTCGGCCTGGTCGTCGCCGGCGGAGACCTCGGCACGACCATGGTCATGCTGCTGCTCGTGTTCGGGGCCGTCTGGTTCGCCGGCATCAAGCTGCGCTACCTGCTCATCCCCATCGCCCTCCTGGCCGTGGTCGTCCCGATGATCGCGTTCGGATCGGTGTCGCGCAACGACCGGATCGCCGCCTGGATGGCCGGCTGCAGCGACGACAGCGCCTATCAGGGCATCTGCTGGCAGTCCCTGCACGGCACCTGGGCGCTCGCCTCGGGCGGGCTCTTCGGGGTCGGGCTCGGCAACTCGAAGGCGAAGTGGTCGTGGCTGCCCGAGGCCGACAACGACTTCATCTTCGCCGTGCTCGGCGAAGAGCTCGGACTGATCGGCGCGGTCGTCGTCCTGGCCCTCTTCGTCGTGCTGGCCATCGCGTTCATCAAGATCATCCGCAAGACGCGCGACCCGTTCGTGCGCGTCGTCACGGGGGCCATCGCGGCCTGGATCGTCGGACAGGCCCTCATCAACATCGCCGTCGTGCTCGGCCTGCTGCCGGTGCTCGGGGTGCCCCTGCCGTTGATCTCGGCGGGCGGGTCCGCTCTGATCGTCACCCTGGTGGCGATCGGCGTCGTCCTCTCGTTCGCCCGGTATCCGGAGGAGTCGGAGCCGAGCCCGACCGTCGGTCGTCAACGAGTAGGGTCTCTCCGGTGACGACGTACCTTCTCGCCGGCGGAGGAACCGCCGGGCATGTGAACCCGCTCCTGGCCGTGGCCGACCGCATCCGCCTCCGCGAGCCCGATGCCGTCGTGCTCGTGCTCGGAACGGCCGAGGGCCTCGAGGCGCGGCTCGTCCCGCTGCGGGGCTACGAGCTGCTGACCGTCCCGCGTCTGCCGTTCCCGCGTCGACCCTCGGCGGCCGCTCTGCGATTCCCTTCTCGGCTCGTCCAGGCGGTCCAGGGTGTTCGCGAGCTCCTCAGACGACACCGCGTCGACGTCGTCGTCGGATTCGGCGGGTACGCGTCCGCCCCGGCCTACATGGCGGCGTGGCGATCGAAGGTCCCCTTCGTCGTACACGAGGCCAATGCGAAGCCGGGCATCGCGAACGTCCTCGGCTCGTACCTGACCTCGCACGTCGGAACGGTCTTCCGCTCGACGTCGCTCCGTCACGGCCGCCAGGTGGGCATGCCGCTGCGTCACGAGATCGAGACCCTCGACCGTCGGGCCAGCCGCTCCGAGGCCGTGGCCGAGTTCGGGCTCGACGAGTCGAAGCCCACGCTTCTGGTGACCGGGGGGTCGAGCGGTGCGAAGCGCATCAACGAGACCATGTCGACGGCCGCAGCCTCCGTGCTCGGCGCCGGCTGGCAGATCCTCCACATCACCGGGGCGAAGTCGGATCTGGGGCCGAGCGACCTGCCCGACCACCACCTCCTGCGCTACTGCGACCGCATGGACCTCGCACTGTCCGCCGCCGACTTCGTCGTGTCCCGTTCGGGTTCGGCGACGGTGAGCGAGCTCACCGCCCTCGGTCTGCCCTCCGTGCTCGTGCCCTACCCGGTCGGAAACGGCGAGCAGCGCCACAACGCGACCGACGTCGTCCAGGCCGGAGGCGCGGTGCTGGTCGTCGACGCCGACTTCACACCCGAGTGGGTCGCCTCGACCCTCGTGCCTCTGCTCCTCGACCGTTCGCGGATCGCCGACATGGCGGTGCAGGCGTCGACGGTCGGAGTCCTCGACGGCACCGACCGCACCGTCGACCTCGTGGTCGACGCGGCGCGACCTCGAGACCGATCCACCGCCGACGCACCGGCGAGAACCCCCGCGACGAACGACGAGAACTCATGATCAAGCCCGACCTCAGCCAGCAGATCCCGACCGAACTCGGTCACGTCCACTTCGTCGGCATCGGCGGATCGGGTATGAGCGGCATCGCCCGGGTGTTCCTCGCGGCCGGGCACGAGGTGACCGGCTCGGACATCCGCGACACTCCCGGGGTCCAGGCCCTGCGCGATCTCGGCGCCACCGTGTCGATCGGCCACGACGCCGCCAATCTCGGCGACGCCGACACCCTCGTGGTGACCGGGGCGCTCTGGCAGGACAATCCCGAGTATCGGGCCGCCCTCGCGAAGGGGCTCCCCGTGCTGCACCGCTCGCAGGCGCTCGCCTGGCTGATCGGCGGTCAGCGCCTGGTCTCCGTCGCCGGCGCGCACGGCAAGACGACGTCCACCGGGATGATCGTGACCGCGCTCCTGGCGGCCGGCCGCGACCCCAGCTTCGTCAACGGGGGAGTCATCCAGTCCCTCGGCGTGAGTGCTCGGGGCGGCACGGAGGAGCTCGTGGTCGTCGAGGCCGACGAGTCCGACGGCTCGTTCCTGCTCTACGACACCTCCGTCGCGCTCGTCACCAACGTCGACGCCGACCACCTCGACCACTACGGCTCGCATGAGGCGTTCGACGAGGCCTTCGTGCAGTTCGCCGGTGCGGCTTCCGAACTCGTCGTCATCTCCAGCGACGACCCCGGCGCCCGCCGGGTCCGAGCCGCGCTCGAGCACTCGAACGTCGTCACCTTCGGACTCGACGCCGGGGCCGACGTGCGTCTGAGCGACGTCGCGACGGTCGGACCGGTGTCGTTCACCCTGCATCACGCCGGCACCGAGCGCCCCGTCCAGCTGAGGGTGCCCGGGGTGCACAACGCCGTCAACGCGGCGGGTGCCTTCGCCGTGCTGATCGGCCTCGGCGTCGACCCCGAGGCGGCGGTCGCCGGACTCGAGACCTTCGGTGGCACGGAGCGCCGCTTCGAGCTGCACGGCACCGTCGCCGGGGTCAGCGTCTACGACGACTACGCCCACCACCCGACAGAGGTGGCGGCGGCGCTGCAGGCGGCGCGGTCCGTCGTGGGCGACGGGCGGCTCATCGCCGTGCACCAGCCGCACCTCTACAGCCGCACCCGCATGATGGCCGGAGAGTTCGCCGAGACCTACGAGTCGCTCGCCGACCACACGATCGTCCTCGACGTCTACGGCGCGCGGGAGGACCCCGAGCCGGGAGTCACGGGCGCGCTGGTCTCCGAGCGCTTCGCCGACCCCTCGCGGGTCGACTTCGTCTCCGACTGGCAGGCCGCCGCCGTGCGCACGGCCGAGGTCGCCCGCGACGGCGACTTCGTCATCACGCTCGGCTGCGGCGATGTGTACCGCATCGTGCCGCAGCTGCTCGCCGCGCTCGACGCGGGCGCCGCGCCCGTCGATCCCGTGTCGGAAAAGACCGGAGCGTGACTCGACCGACCAGCCCCGGCGTCAGGGACCGGTCGTGAAGCGGCCCGAGGGATTCGACCCCTCGGCCCGCCCCGCGCCGAGATCCGACGCGCCGACCGGAGGCGAGACCCCGGGGGCTGCATCCGACGGGCCAGGCGAGGGATCCACCCCGGGTCGTCTGCGATCCCGGCTGGGTGCGCTGCGCCTCCCCGGTTCACGGGACGACTCGTCGCGACCGGTCGACCCCGGGGAGGAATCCGGCGCCGACGGGTCGGCATCGGCCTCGATGTCCGACCGTCGACCGTCGGGCGGCGACGGTGACAGCGCAGCGGATGGACCGCGGCCGACGAAGAGCGAGCCGTCGGAGCCCGTGAGCCTGCCGACGCGCGACACGTCGCGCGACGAGGCGCGTCGTCGAGCGTCCGACGCCCGGCGGGCGAGTCGGCGTGCGTCCCGGCAGAGGAGGCGCGTGGAGCGTCTCGAGGTCCGCCGCTTCACCCGTCGGTCGAGGCACCGTCGGGCGACCTGGACCTCGGTCGCGGTCGTGGCCGCACTGCTCGGAGCATCCGTCGGCGTCGCCGTCTTCTCGCCCCTCCTCTCGTTGCAGACGATCACGGTCGACGGCACCGACCGGGTCGACGCGGCCGCGGTGCAGGCGGCCGTCGACGACCAGCTGGGTACGCCTCTGGCCCGCATCGACTTCGACCGAATCACGCGCGAGCTGGAGGCGTTCCCGCTGATCGCCAGCTACGTGACCGAGACCGCGCCTCCCCACACCCTGGTGATCCGCATCACCGAGCGTCAACCCATCGCGACGGTGGCGGACGGCGACGCGTTCGAGCTCGTCGACCCGGCGGGCATCGTCGTGCAGCGCCTCGACGCGCGTCAGGAGGGCGTGCCCCTCGTCGACGTCGCCGGGGCCCCGCTCGACGGCACGGCCTTCCGTGCGTCGACGGAGGTGCTGCTGGCCCTGCCCGCCGCCCTCCGATCGACGGTGGACCGGGTGACGGCGTCGACGGCCGACGATGTGACGTTGACCCTCACCACCGGTCAGCGGGTCGTCTGGGGGAGCGACGAGCACTCCGACCGCAAGGCGGAGGTCCTCGCCGGTCTGATGGCCGATCAGGCTTCGAGAGACGCCTCCGCCTCGGTCGAGTACGACGTCTCGGCGCCCGACAACGGCATCATCCGACCCATCTGATCATGCCGTTCGCGACACGCCTGCCACGATGTTGTCGGGTCCCGGTCGCGGCACATACCTTGTGACTGCATAACTTGCATACCATGTACAACCTTAACCTTCAACTTACGAGTTAAGGTTTCAGCGGAGGCCCGGACGTGACAACGAACCATAACTACCTAGCCGTGATCAAGGTCGTCGGTGTCGGCGGCGGTGGCGTCAACGCCGTCAACCGCATGATCGAACTCGGGCTCCGCGGAGTCGAGTTCATCGCGATCAACACCGACGCCCAGGCGCTCCTGCTCAGCGACGCCGACGTGAAGCTCGACGTCGGACGCGAGCTGACCCGCGGTCTCGGTGCGGGCGCCGACCCAGAGGTGGGTCGCCGCGCGGCGGAGGACCACGCGGAAGAGATCGAAGAGGCCCTCGCAGGCGCCGACATGGTCTTCGTCACGGCGGGTGAGGGTGGCGGCACCGGCACGGGCGGCGCCCCGGTCGTCGCGCGCATCGCGAAGTCGATCGGCGCACTCACCATCGGCGTCGTCACGAAGCCCTTCGGCTTCGAGGGCAAGCGCCGCCAGGCGCAGGCCGAGGCCGGGGTCGCCGCGCTGAAGGACGAGGTCGACACCCTCATCGTCGTCCCCAACGACCGTCTGCTCGAGATCAGCGAACGCGGCATCAGCATGGTCGAGGCGTTCGGCACGGCCGACCAGGTGCTGCTCGCCGGCGTCCAGGGCATCACCGACCTCATCACGACCCCCGGTCTGATCAACCTCGACTTCGCCGACGTCAAGTCGGTCATGCAGGGAGCCGGCTCGGCGCTGATGGGCATCGGCTCGTCGCGCGGTGCCGACCGGGCGATCAAGGCGGCCGAGCTGGCCGTCGCGTCGCCTCTGCTCGAGGCGAGCATCGACGGCGCCCACGGCGTGCTGCTCTCCATCCAGGGCGGTTCGAACCTCGGAATCTTCGAGATCAACGACGCGGCCCGCCTGGTCCAGGAGGCCGTGCACGCCGAGGCCAACATCATCTTCGGCGCCGTCATCGACGACACCCTGGGCGACGAGGTCCGGGTCACGGTCATCGCCGCGGGCTTCGACGGCGGAGAGCCCTCCACCAAGACGAAGGAGCGCCGCTCGAGCTTCGTCGAGTCCGAGGCTCCCGCGTCGGCGTCCGTCGCCGGCGTCTCCGCCATCGCCGACAGCGGTGCGACGCACGACACGCCGTCCTGGAAGCGCCCCGACGACACCGCGTCCACCCAGGCCGCCGACCCCGTCTTCGACGACGGAGACGACGACCTGGACGTGCCCGACTTCCTCAAGTAGGGGTGTCGGTCGAACCCGCCGTCGGCGGTGACCTCGAGGCTCGCCTCGCCCGGGTCGCCGCCGACGTCGGCGATGCCGTCCGGGCCGCCGGTCGTCGGCCCGACGAGGTCACGACGATCGTCGTCACGAAGTTCCACCCGGCGGAGCTCGTCTCGAGGCTCTACGACCTCGGGGTCCGAGACGTCGGTGAGAACCGCCACCAGGAGGCGCAGGTCAAGGCGGCGGACCTCTCCGGTCTCGAGGGTCTCCGCTGGCACTTCGTCGGGCAGCTGCAGTCCAAGAAGGCGCGTCAGGCCCGTCGGTACGCCGCGGCGGTCCACTCGCTCGACCGGGCGAGCGTCGTCGACGCGCTGGCCGCCGACGACGGCACACTCGTCGACGGGTTCGTCCAGGTCAACCTCACCGACGATCCGGGTCGCGGCGGTGTCGCACCCGCCGACGTCGAGGCTCTGGCCGAACGCATCGTGTCGACGCCCGGCCTGCGGCTGCGCGGCGTCATGGCCGTGGCCCCGCTCGACGAGCCGGCGCGACCGGCCTTCGCGCGCCTCCGGGTCATCTCCGACCGGGTGCGTTCGATCGCGCCCGAGGCCGGCGACATCTCGGCGGGGATGTCCGGCGACTTCGCCGAGGCCGTCGCGGAAGGCGCGACACACCTACGAATCGGCACGGCAATCACGGGAATGCGGCCGCCTGCTCGTTAATGTCGGGGGAGACGTCCACGATCCGGAGGAAACACATGGCCAACCCGCTGCGCAAGACGATGGTCTACCTGGGCCTCGCCGACGAAGAACTCGAGTACGACGAGCAGACGCCCGCCGCTGCCGCTCCGACGCAGCCCGCCCGCCAGCCCTCCGCCGCGGCGACGTCGCCCGTGGCTCCGGTCGCCCCGGTGGCCGCACCGGCTCCCACCGCACCTCGCGCTCCCGTGACGCCCCTGCGTCGCGCCTCGACCACCACCACGACGAAGAACACGGTGCCTCACGACATGAACGAGATCCTCACGGTCCACCCGCGCGAGTACAAGGACGCCCAGGCGATCGCCGAGAGCTTCCGCGACGGGATCCCCGTCATCATCAACCTCTCGCAGATGACCGAGGCCGACGCCCGTCGTCTCGTCGACTTCGCGAGCGGCCTCTCGCAGGGGCTGTACGGCAAGATCGAGCGCGTCACCAACAAGGTGTTCCTGCTCTCGCCCGCGCACATCGCCGTCAGCGGCGAGCAGGCTGAGGTAGAGTCCGACATCGAGGCGTCCTTCTTCGCCCAGTCCTGACGGGTCGAGGCGCCGCCGCCACGCCGTCCTCTCTGAACGCGGTACGACCGCGCCGACTCGTGTGAGCTGATGACACCCCGATGATCGTTTCTCTGATCGCCACGATCGCCTACTACCTGCTGCTCCTGTTCTTCCTGATGATGTGGGCTCGCTTCGTCCTCGACCTGGCTCAGTCGTTCAGCCGCGGGTGGCGACCTCGCGGCCCGGTCCTCGTGCTCGCCGAGGTGACCTACACCGTGACCGACCCGCCCATCAGGGCGGTGCGGAAGGTGCTGCCGCCGGTGCGACTCGGCTCGGTCGCCCTGGACTTCGGCTGGAGTCTGATCATGCTCGCCGTCATCATCCTCATGAGCGTGACGTCCTACCTCCGCTGACGGCGGCACGCCGCGTCGCTGCACCCGCATCTCTGATGTTCGCTACGGTATACATGAACGTCGGGTGCCCCGACCGGCTCCGAGACTCCGTCCCGGCGTCTCGCGGCACCACAGCAGGACCCATGCGACAGCACGACCCATACGTCGGTCACGCCACACGGCGACCGGTACAGACCACGATCGACTGAGACCACGATCAATCGATCCACGAGATTCACGAGGTGACGGCAATGGCTTTGACGCCTGAAGACGTAGTCAACAAGCGGTTCCAGCCGACGAAGTTCCGCGAGGGCTACGACCAAGACGAGGTCGACGACTTCCTCGACGAGGTGGTCGCAGAACTTCGTCGCCTCAACCAGGAGAACGACGAGCTGCGTCAGCGTCTCGACTCGGGCGAGTCCCGCGACGACGAGGGCCAGGCGCCTGCTCCGGTCTCCGCCGTCGCAGCGCCTGTCGCGCCGACTCCGGCCTCGGTCCCCGCACCCGAGCCCGCACCGGCCCCCGAGCCTGCTGTCGCCGCGGTCGTCGCACCCGCCGCGCCGGCCTACGTCGGTCCGTCGGCCGACGAGACCGAGAGCACCAACAACCTCCTGCAGCTGGCTCGCCGCCTGCACGAAGAGCACGTCCGCGAGGGCGTCGAGAAGCGCGACGCGCTGATCGCCGAGGGTCACTCCACCGCGGCACGCGTCGTCGCCGAGGGCGAGGCCAAGAAGCGCGAGCTCGTCTCCGACGCCGAGACCCGAGCCCGCGACGTCGTCCAGACGGCCGAGGCCGAGAAGCGCGAGACCCTCGAGAAGCTCGCCACCGAGCGCACGGGACTCGAGCGTCGCATCGACGACCTCCGCACGTTCGAGCGCGACTACCGTCAGAAGCTCAAGAGCTACATCGAGGGTCAGCTGCGCGAGCTCGACGGAGAGTCGACCGGCGAGAACCAGCCGGTCGCCCCCGCCAGCGCGCAGGGCTTCGGGTCCAACTAAGGTCTTGGCACCCGACACCCCCTCGACGAAGGTCAGCGTCCGCCTCCTGGCGGCGCTGGCCTTCGTCGCTGTCTGCGTCTACGCGGCAGACCAGCTCACCAAGCACCTCGTGACCACGACGATGACCGAGGGCAGCACCATCGACGTCGTCGGCACCTTCTTCCAGCTCCACTTCGTCAAGAACCCGGGCGCGGCGTTCTCTCTCGCCAGCGGTTCCACCTGGATCTTCTCCCTCGCCGCCGCGGCGGTCGTCGTGGCGATCATCGTCTTCGCCCGTCGCATCCGCTCGAGCGCCTGGGCCGTCATGCTCGGCATGCTCCTCGGCGGCACGCTCGGCAACCTCACCGACCGTCTCTTCCGCGAACCGTCGTTCGGCATGGGGCACGTGGTCGACTTCCTGTACTTCCCGGACCTCCTGCCGGCCATCTTCAACGTCGCCGACATCTTCATCGTGTCGAGCATGGGCCTGCTGCTGCTGCTGACCCTCCTCGGGGTCAACCTCGACGGCACCCGTGTGCTCTCGAAGAAGAGGCAGCGCGAGCTCGACCGCGAGGCGGAGGACGCCGCGTCGACCGGCACCGCGCCTCCTGTCGACGCCCCGGTGGACCGCTCGTGAGCGAGTACCGTTCGCTGCCCGTGCCCGACGGTCTGGCAGGCGAGAGGGTCGATGCGGCCCTGGCCAAGCTGCTCGGCTTCAGCCGGACGTTCGCCGTCGAGGTCGTGAGCGCCGGAGGCGTGTCCGTCGACTCCCGAACGGTCGGCAAGTCCGACCGGCTCGAGGCGGGCTCATGGCTCGAGGTCGAGTGGACCCCGAGAGAAGGCCCCTCGATCGTCGCGCTGGACGTGCCCGGCATGGGCATCGTCCACGACGACGACGAGATCGTCGTGGTCGACAAGCCCGTGGGGGTCGCCGCCCATCCGTCCGTCGGCTGGACGGGTCCGACCGTGCTCGGCGGTCTCGCGGCCGCGGGTTTCGCCATCGCGACCTCGGGCGCCGCCGAACGGGCGGGGATCGTCCACCGACTCGACGTGGGCACCAGCGGTCTCATGGTGGTAGCCAAGACGGAGCGCGCCTACACCGTGCTGAAGCAGGCCTTCCGCGAGCGGACGGTCGACAAGATCTACAACGCCGTCGTGCAGGGGCACCCCGATCCCCTGACCGGGACGATCGACGCTCCGATCGGCCGTCATCCGTCGTCGGACTGGAAGTTCGCCGTCGTCGTCGACGGGAAGCCCTCCGTCACGCACTACGAGACCGTCGAGGCCTTCCCCTCGGCCTCCCTGCTCGAGATCCATCTCGAGACCGGGCGGACGCACCAGATCCGCGTGCACATGTCGGCGCAGCGCCACCCCTGCGTGGGCGACACGACGTACGGGGCCGACCCGACGCTGTCCGCCAAGCTCGGGCTGACCCGGCAGTGGCTGCACGCCGTGAGTCTCGGATTCCGGCACCCGGGCACGGGCGAGCAGGTCGTCTACCGGTCCGACCATCCCGCCGATCTTCGACACGCGCTCGATGTCCTCGGTGAGAGTTAGGCTGTTCCTCCAGCAGTCAGATCCACCATCAGACGGGGAGCCTCTTGGCCTCGAGCAACGACTCATTCGTCCACCTGCACGTCCACAGCGAGTACTCGATGCTCGACGGTGCCGCGAGGGTCACACCGCTCGTCACGGAGGCCGCCGCGCAGGGCATGCCCGCCGTGGCGGTCACCGACCACGGCAACGTGTTCGGCGCCTTCGAATTCTGGAAATCCGCGACCGACGCCGGCGTGAAGCCGATCATCGGCACCGAGGCCTACATCACACCCGGCACGCACCGCAGCGACAAGACGCGGGTGCGCTGGGGCGACGGCGGTCGCGACGACGTCTCGGGCGCCGGCGCGTACACGCACATGACCCTGCTGGCCGAGAACACCGGGGGCATGCACAACCTCTTCCGGCTGTCGTCGAGGGCGTCGCTCGAGGGGTACTACTTCAAGCCCCGCATGGACCGCGAGCTGCTGTCCCAGTACGGCAAGGGGCTGATCGCCACCACGGGCTGCCCGAGCGGCGAGGTGCAGACCCGCCTTCGACTGGGTCAGTACGACGAGGCCGTCAAGGCCGCCTCCGACTTCCGCGACATCTTCGGGCGCGAGAACTACTTCGCCGAGATCATGGATCACGGTCTCGGCATCGAGCGGCGGATCATGGGCGATCTGCTCAGACTGGCGAAAGACCTCGATCTGCCCCTCGTGGCGACGAACGACCTGCACTACACCCACGAGCACGATGCGACGAGTCATGCGGCGTTGCTGTGCGTGCAGTCCGGCTCGACGCTGAACGACCCGAACCGCTTCAAGTTCGACGCCGACGAGTTCTACCTCAAGACCGCCCAGCAGATGCGTCACCTGTTCCGCGACCACCCCGAGGCCTGCGACAACACGCTGCTCATCGCCGAGCGATGCGACGTGCAGTTCAACACCTCCGCGAACTACATGCCGCGCTACCCCGTGCCCGAGGGTGAGACGGAAGAGACCTGGTTCATCAAAGAGGTCGAGAAGGGCCTCGTCTACCGCTACCCGAACGGGATCCCCGACGACGTCCGCAAGCAGGCGGAGTACGAGATCGGCGTCATCGCCGGCATGGGGTTCCCCGGGTACTTCCTCGTCGTCGCCGACTTCATCAACTGGTCGAAGGAGAACGGCATCCGCGTCGGGCCGGGTCGAGGCTCCGGCGCCGGATCGATGGCGGCCTACGCCATGCGCATCACCGACCTCGACCCGCTGCGGCACGGCCTCATCTTCGAGCGGTTCCTCAACCCCGACCGCGTCTCGATGCCCGACTTCGACGTCGACTTCGACGACCGTCGCCGGGGCGAGGTCATCCAGTACGTCACGGAGAAGTACGGCGACGAGCGGGTGGCGCAGATCGTCACGTACGGCACCATCAAGGCCAAGCAGGCGCTGAAAGACAGCTCGCGGGTGCTGGGGTTCCCGTTCGGGATGGGCGAGAAGCTCACGAAGGCCATGCCTCCGGCCATCATGGGCAAGGACATCCCGCTCACCGGCATCTTCGACAAGCAGCACGACCGGTACAAAGAAGCGGGCGACATCCGTGCGGTCGTGGAGTCCGATCCGGAGGCGCGCACGGTCTTCGACACGGCACTCGGACTCGAGGGCCTGAAGCGGCAGTGGGGCGTCCATGCCGCGGGTGTCATCATGTCGAGCGATCCGCTGCTCGACATCATCCCCATCATGAAGCGCGAGCAGGACGGCCAGATCGTCACGCAGTTCGACTACCCCGCCTGCGAGTCGCTCGGTCTGATCAAGATGGACTTCCTGGGGTTGCGGAACCTCACGATCATCAACGACGCCCTCGACAACATCAAGACGAACCGCGACTTCGACCTGGTGCTCGAAGACCTCGAGCTCGACGACGCCGGCGCTTACGAGCTCCTGGCCTCGGGCGACACCCTGGGCGTCTTCCAGCTCGACGGCGGGCCGATGCGCGGTCTGCTCCGCCTGATGAAGCCCGACAACTTCGAGGACATCTCGGCCGTCATCGCGCTGTACCGACCAGGACCCATGGGTGCGAACTCGCACACGAACTACGCCCTCCGCAAGAACGGGCTGCAAGAGATCACGGCCATCCACCCCGAGCTGGAAGAGCCCCTGTCCGAGGTCCTCGGCGGCACCTACGGTCTGATCATCTACCAGGAGCAGGTGATGAGCGTCGCGCAGAAGCTCGCCGGCTTCTCGCTCGGTCAGGCCGACATCCTGCGGCGCGCGATGGGCAAGAAGAAGAAGTCCGAACTGGACAAGCAGTTCGCGGGCTTCTCGCAGGGCATGGCCGACAACGGCTACTCGCCGGAGGCCGTGCAGAAGATCTGGGACATCCTGCTGCCGTTCTCCGACTACGCGTTCAACAAGGCGCACTCGGCGGCCTACGGCGTCGTCTCGTACTGGACGGCCTATCTGAAGGCGCACTACCCCGCCGAGTACATGGCCGCGCTGCTGACGAGCGTCGGCGACTCGCGCGACAAGCTCGGTCTCTATCTGAACGAGTGCCGACGGATGGGCATCAAGGTGCTGCCACCGGACGTCAACGAGTCGATCGGGTTCTTCGCCGCCGTCGGCGACGACATCCGCTTCGGCATGGGCGCCGTGCGCAACGTGGGGTTCAACGTCGTCGACCACATCATCGCGGCCCGCCAGAAGGAGGGCGCGTTCACGACGTTCCACGACTTCCTGCGCAAGGTGCCGCTGCCGGTGACGAACAAGCGCACGGTCGAGTCGCTGGTCAAGGCCGGAGCCTTCGACACCCTGGGCTCGACTCGACGGGCGCTGGTCGAGGTCCACGAGTCGGCGGTCGAGGCGGCGGTCAGCGAGAAGCGCGCCGAGGCGAACGGCCAGGTCGGCTTCGACTTCGACAGCCTGTGGGACGAGCCGGCCGACGTGCAGCAGGTGCCCGAGCGACCGGAGTGGTCGAAGCGCGACAAGCTCGCCTTCGAGCGCGACATGCTGGGTCTCTACGTGTCGGACCACCCGTTGGCCGGGCTCGAGCTGCCCTTGGCGAAGCACGCCCAGACCACGGTCACCGATCTGCTGGCGAGCGACGCCTCGATGGACGGCGAGACCGTCACCATCGCGGGGCTGATCACGAGCGTCCAGCACCGGGTCGCGCGCAACAGCGGCAACCCGTACGGCATCATCACCGTCGAGGACTTCGGCGGTGAGATCACCGCGATGTTCCTGGGCAAGACCTATCAGGAGTTCGGCCCGACGCTGGTCGGCGACTCCATCATCGTCCTCAAAGGCCGGGTCAGCCTCCGCGACGACGGCATGAACCTCCACGCGGTCAGCATGTTCAGCCCCGATCTCGGCGCCGGCGTCAACCACGGGCCCCTCGTGCTGCAGATGCCCGAGTACCGTGCGACCACCGACACGGTGACGGAGCTGGCCGCGGTGCTCGGGCGCCACTCCGGGGGCACGGAGGTGCGCCTCCGTCTGCTCAAGGGCGACAACGCGCGCACCTTCGAGATCCCCATGCCGGTCGACATCACGGCCGACCTGTTCGGCGAGCTGAAGAGCCTGCTCGGCCCGGGCTGCCTGGTCTGAACCGGGCCACCGGTCGGTCGGTCGACCGGTGGCCCGGTCCTACTGGTCGACCGGCCGGCCGGGTGTGAGGTATCGGCGGTCGTGGTAGAGCAGGGCGTCGTCGTCGAGACCCGTTCCGCCGCCTTCGACACGGACCACGACGACGGCGTTGCCCTCGACGGGGAGTCGCTCGACGATGCGACCGCTGAACCAGGCCGTGACGCCCCGCATCAGTGGGAGTCCACCGGGCCCCACGAGCCAGTCGTCGTCGTCCGCGAAGCGCATCGCCGCCGGCCCCGCCATGCGCCGAGCAGCCTGCTCGTTCCGCGCGCCGAGCAGATGCACGATCACATCCTCGACCTCGGACACCGCACGCCAGGAGCTGGCCGTGCGGGCCATGTTGAAGGTCGCCAACGGGGGACTCGCGGCCAGAGAGGCCAGGGAGGTGGCGGTGAAACCCACCGGGCTCCCGTCGGACGCGCGGGTCGTCACGATGGCGACCCCGGCGGCGTGGCGGCGGAAGGCCTCGCGGAAGGCGAGGACGTCCTCGCCCGGCGATTGGGCGGGGCGGGGGTCCGCCTGCTGGGGCTCCGTCATGACAGGGGTGCGCCTCCTCGGCTTCGAGCGTCGTCTCCGGCGGTGCCCTCAGGACCTCGAGGCGGCACCATGACTAGGCTGGGGCGGTCATGATCCAGACCACAGACCTCCGCGGAACACACCCTACCCACGCCGACCTCCTCGACCTCGTACCCCGTGCGCGGGCGGACGTCAGCACCGCCTCGGAGGCCGCGGCGCGCCTCGTCGCCGATGTCCGAGAACGGGGCGCCGACGCGCTGCGCGATCAGGCCGAGCGCTTCGACGGCGTCCGCACCGAGACGTTCCGGGTGTCGGCCGACGAGATCGCCGCCGCCGTCGCGGGGCTCGATCCGCTCGTGCGCGAGGCGCTCGAGGAGTCCATCGCCCGCGTCACCGAGGGCAGTCGGGCGCAGATCCCGGCGGGCACGGTGACCCGGCCCGCCGACGGCGCCGTCATCGAGCAGCGCTGGCAGCCCGTGACCCGCGCCGGCGTGTACGTGCCCGGCGGCAAGGCCGTCTACCCCTCGAGCGTCGTCATGAACGTCGTGCCGGCCCAGGTCGCGGGCGTCGAGTCGATCGCGGTGGTGAGTCCCGCCCAGCGCGAGTTCGGCGGCGGGGTCCACCCGGTCATCCTCGGCGCCGCAGGGCTGCTCGGCGTCGACGAGGTCTACGCCATGGGCGGGGCGGGGTCGATCGGCGCGTTGGCCTACGGCGTTCCCGAGATCGGCCTCGAGCCGGTCCAGGTCATCACCGGGCCGGGCAACAACTTCGTCGCGGCGGCCAAGCAGATCGTCCGCGGCCACGTCGGGATCGACGCCGTCGCCGGCGCCACCGAGATCCTCGTCATCGCCGACGGCTCGGCCGATCCGGTGCTCGTCGCCGTCGACCTCATCAGCCAGGCCGAGCACGACGAGGAGGCCGCCGCCGTCCTCGTTACCGACTCCGCCGACCTCGTCGACGAGGTGCGACGCGAGCTCGAGCGCCTGGTGCCCCTGACGATGAGCGCCGAGAGGGTCCGGGTGGCCCTCGCCGGGCGGCAGTCGGCCCTCGTCATCGTCGACGACATGAAGGCCGCCGTCGCGTTCAGCAACGCCTACGGCCCGGAGCACCTCGAGATCCAGACCCGCGACGACGAGGCCGTGCTGCGTTCGATCACGAGCGCCGGCGCCGTCTTCGTCGGGAGCAGCACGCCGGTCAGCCTGGGCGACTACCTGGCGGGCTCGAACCATGTCCTCCCGACCGGCGGCCAGGCGCGCTTCTCGTCGGGTCTCGGCGCCTACACGTTCCTGCGTCCGCAGCAGATCGTCCGCTACGACGAGTCGGCCCTGGCCGTCGTCGCCGACCGCCTCGTCGCCCTGTCGCGCGCCGAGCTCCTGCCCGCGCACGGCGAGGCCGTGGCGGCACGCATCCGACGCCCCTGACCCGCGCCGCCGGTTCCTCCCCTCGACAGGGGAGGCCCCTGCTCCCAGTACGCTGAGGGCACCATGTTCTGTCCCTTCTGCCGTCATCCCGATTCCCGCGTCGTCGACTCGCGCACCAGCGACGACGGCACGTCCATCCGGCGACGCCGCCAGTGCCCGCACTGCAGTCGGCGTTTCAGCACGACCGAGACGGCCAGCCTCAACGTCGTGAAGCGCAACGGGGTGCTCGAGCCGTTCAGCCGCGAGAAGATCATCTCCGGCGTGCGCAAGGCCTGCCAGGGTCGACCCGTGACCGACGGCGACCTGGCCGTCCTGGCCCAGCGGGTCGAGGAGGCCGTCCGCGCCAGCGGCACGTCGCAGATCGAGGCCAACGACATCGGCCTGGCGATCCTGCCCCCGCTGCGAGAGCTCGACGAGGTGGCCTACCTGCGGTTCGCCAGCGTCTACCAGGCGTTCGACTCGCTCGACGACTTCGAGGCCTCCATCGCGACGCTGCGCGAAGAGCACGCCGGGCGGCCCCGCACGACCCGATCGGTCGACGAATGACGACCCCGTACCGGCTCCTGTTCGATCTCGTCCTGTCGAAGCTCGACCCCGAAGACGCGCACCACCTGGCGTTCCGGGTCATCCGCGCCGTCCCCCGGGTCGGACTCGCGCCGCTCGCGAGGCAGTTCACCGCGCCGCACCCGTCGCTGGCCGTCTCGGCGCTGGGTCTCCGCTTCGACTCCCCGTTCGGCGTCGCGGCGGGCTTCGACAAAGACGCCCGGGGCATCGCCGGGCTCGGAGCGCTCGGATTCGGGCACGTCGAGGTCGGCACCATCACCGCCCGGCCGCAACCCGGCAACGAGCGCCCTCGGCTCTTCCGGCTCGTCCCCGACCTGGCGGTCGTGAACCGCATGGGGTTCAACAACGGAGGCGCGCAGCAGGCCGCGACGGAGCTCGCGAAGGCACGGAGCGCCTCCCGCCGTCCGGTCGTCGGGGTGAACATCGGCAAGAGCCGTGTCGTCGACGTGGACGACGCGGTCGACGACTACCTGGTCAGCACGAGGCTCCTCGCGCCGTTGGCGGACTACCTGGCGGTCAACGTCAGCTCGCCCAACACGCCGGGCCTCCGGGGGCTCCAAGAGCTGGATCGACTGGGCCCGCTGCTCAGCGCGGTCGCCGAGGCAGCAGGGTCGACTCCCGTCCTGGTGAAGATCGCGCCCGACCTCGACGACGAGGGCATCCGCACGATCGGCCGACTCGTCGGCGACCTGGGGCTGGCGGGGGTGATCGCCACGAACACGACGCTGTCGCGCGAGGGGCTCGAGACCGACGCGAGCGTGGTCGAGGCGGCCGGTGCCGGGGGGCTCTCCGGTGCGCCCCTGGCGGCACGTTCGCTCGAGGTGCTGCGACTGCTCGTCGACGCCGTGCCCGAGGGCACCTGCATCATCTCCGTCGGGGGAGTCACCTCCGCCGCCGACGTCGACGAACGGCTGCGCGCCGGTGCGACTCTGGTCCAGGGGTACACCGCGTTCCTCTACCGGGGTCCGCTCTGGGCCCGTCAGATCAACCGGGGCCTCCGCAGGCTCCGCTCCCGTCGTTGACGTGGGCGTGATCGGACCGTCGGTCGCCTGATCGGCCGTCACGGCCCCGCACGACGACGCCGCCTCTCCTCTCGATTCTCATCGAGAGGAGGGGCGGCGTCGTGGAGTCGGAGAGGCGTCAGACCGTCGGGTACTGACCGCGCTTGATCTGTGGCTTCGGCATGCGCATGGGCTTCATCTGCATGGCCCGCATGGCGGCGTACCACTTGTTGCCCCGCTGGACGTTGCCGGCACCGTACTTCTCGGTGAGCTTCGACGTGACCAGGCGACCCACCACGAGGCAGTCGATCACGGCGACGATGAAGAAGCCCCAGAGGACGAAGAGGGTGATCATCTGGATGGCGGCCACCTGGATGATGCTCATCACGATGACGAGCACCATGATCGGGATCATCGCCTCGCCGACGCTGTACCGCGCGTCGACGTAGTCGCGGATGAACTTGCGCTGCGGGCCCTTGTCGCGTTCGGGGAGGAACTTCTCCTCGCCGTTGGCCATACCCACACGCTGCCGCTCGCGTACCTCGGCGAGGCGGGCCCGCTGGGCCTTCTGCGCCTCCTTGCCGGTGGCGACCAGAGGACGTCGGTTCGCCTCCTCGCGCTCGCGCCTGGTCGGCGTCGGGCGACCCTTGCCGATCGTCGTCGATTCGGGGTCGACGACCTGCGTCGACGAGTCGGTCTTGTCTTCTGCCTTGGCCACGGATATTCCTCGGGGTTGAACGAGTTCCTAAGATTACCTGCATGACCGACTCGCAGCACCCCGTCCGACCGACCGACCCCCGTACTGTCAGCGAACTCGCGGAGGCCGTGCACGCCGGGCTCCCATCGACGATCGCCGATCTCTCGTCGCTCGTGCGCATCCCCTCCGTCTCGTGGGACGCCTTCGACCCCGCCCACGTCGCGGAGAGCGCCGAGGCCGTCGCCCAGCTGGTCCGCGAGACGGGCCTCTTCGACGAGGTGACGGTCAGCCGGGCTCCGATCGGCGACACCGGCGCGACCGGTCAGCCTGCCGTCCTGGCCCGTCGGGAGGCGCGCGACGGCAAGAAGACCGTCCTGCTGTACGCGCACCACGACGTCCAACCCCAGGGGGACGACGCGCACTGGGACACTCCGCCCTTCGAGCCCACGCTGAAGGGCGACCGCCTCTACGGTCGCGGTGCGTCCGATGACAAGGCCGGCGTCATGACCCACGTCGCCGCGCTCCGTGCCGTCCGCGAGGTCGTCGGCGACGACCTCGGCGTGGGCGTTGCCCTGTTCATCGAGGGCGAGGAGGAGTTCGGCTCGAGGTCGTTCGCGGACTTCCTCGCGCAGCACCGCGACCAGTTGGCCGCCGATGTGATCGTGGTGGCCGACTCCGACAACTGGAGCACCACCGTCCCGGCCATCACCGTGGGGCTCCGGGGCAATGTGACGTTCCGATTCACGGTCCGCACCCTCGCCCACGCCTCGCATTCGGGGATGCTCGGCGGTGTCGTCCCGGACGCCATGATGGCGATGGTGCGCCTCCTGGCCTCGCTCCACGACGACGACGGCGGCGTGGCCGTCGCCGGTCTCCGCAGCCGCGACGCGCAGCACCCCGAGCAGTCGGAGGAGACCCTCCGGGAGGAGTCCGGCCTTCTCGAGGGCGTCCGGACGATCGGACACGGCCCCCTCCTGAGCCGGGTGTGGTCGCAGCCGTCGATCACCGTCACGGGGATCGATGCTCCGACCGTCGCGAACGCCTCCAACACGCTCTCGCCCGAGGTGTCCGTCCGCATCAGCGCGCGCGTCGCCCCGGGGCAGCCCGCGGCCGAGGCCTACGAGGCGCTGCGCGAGCACCTGCTGACGGACCCGCCGTTCGGTGCGCATGTCTCGATCGACGACGTCGACACGGGGGACCCGTTCCTCGTCGACACGAGCGGGCCGGCGATCGCCGACGTGACCGTGGCGATGACCGAGGGCTGGGGCGAGGCGCCTGTCCAGACCGGCATCGGAGGCTCGATCCCGTTCATCGCCGACCTCGTGAAGACCTTCCCGCACGCGGAGATCCTGGTGACCGGCGTCGAAGACCCCGACACCCGCGCGCACAGCCCCAATGAGTCGCAGCATCTCGGGGTGCTCCAGAAGGCCATCCTCACGGAGGCCATCCTCATCGCACGACTCGACGCCGAGATCCGCTGACCGGATCATCGACCCGGGGGGAACAAATCCCCGGGTCCGCTGCTTACACTGGTCGACGAGGAGTGCAGAGCACTCGCACCCGCTTGAAGGAGGCTCCATGACCGACACCGCGACCCCCGTCGTCGAGACGGCCGTTTCGACCGAGACGCCCGCCCACGGCGTCAAGCTCACCGATACCGCAGCCGGAAAGGTCAAGAGCCTCCTGATGCAGGAGGGGCGAGACGACCTGCGTCTCCGTGTCGCCGTCCAGCCCGGTGGCTGCTCCGGTCTGATCTACCAGCTCTACTTCGACGAGCGCCTGCTCGAGAACGACGCGACCGTCGACTACGACGGTGTCGAGGTGGTCGTCGACAAGATGAGCGTGCCGTACCTCGACGGCGCCGCCATCGACTTCGAGGACACCATCCAGAAGCAGGGCTTCACGATCGACAACCCGAACGCCCAGGGGAGCTGCGCCTGCGGCGACAGCTTCCACTGACGCTCGACCCGTCACCGCTCCTCGTCGGGGGCCGCCCTCCGGGGTGGTCCCCGACAGGCGGTTAATGGTTCGGCGTCGAACATTGCGGCGTGCTGTGTACTGAGGTCGGTGCAACCTGCGAGTAGGCTAGGGAAGTCCCCGTCCAGACTGGGAGCACCCCCCGAAGTCGCGTCATCCGAGAGGTAACAGTGCGTTCTCACCGCCGTAATCGTTGGGCCGCCATTCCCGTGGCAGCCGTCATGGCCCTCGTCCTCGCAGGCTGCACGCAAGACCAGCTGCAGGGTTGGCTGCCGACCGAGCCGGGCACCACGAACCACGTCGACAGCATCATCGGCCTCTGGGTCACGTCGTGGATCGTCCTCCTCATCGTCGGGTTCATCGTGTGGGGTCTCGTCATCTGGGCGTCGATCGCCTACCGCCGACGCAAGGGCCAGACCGGCCTCCCCGTGCAGCTGCGGTACAACCTCCCGGTCGAGATCTTCTACACGGTCGTCCCGCTCATCCTGGTGCTCGGATTCTTCGCCTTCACCGCTCGCGACCAGGCCGCCATCGAGGCGCCGACCGCGAGCCCGGACGTCAAGATCGACGTCTACGCCAAGCGCTGGGCCTGGGACTTCAACTACATCGATCAGCAGAACGAAGACGAGAGCACCTACTACCAGGGCATCCAGGCCCAGGAGGAGGCGGACGGAACGGTCGACGAAGACCAGCTCCCCGTGCTCTACCTGCCCGTCGGCAAGTCCGTCGAGATCGAGCTCAAGTCGCGGGACGTCGCGCACTCCTTCTGGGTCGTCGACTTCCTGTACAAGAAGGACACGATCCCCGGCAAGACCAACTACATGTACTTCACGCCCGAGAAAGAGGGCACCTTCACCGGCAAGTGCGCCGAGCTCTGCGGCGAGTACCACTCCCTGATGCTGTTCAACGTCAAGGTCGTCAGCCAGTCCGAGTACGACGCCTACCTGCAGACGCTCGCGGACGACGGCAACACGGGTCTGCTCGGCGACGAGTACAACACCAACACCAACCAGCCGGACAACGAGGCCCCTGTGGCCGCCGGCACCGAAGACTCCGAGAAGTAAGGCACGGTCGATGAGCTCAGCCACCGCCACCCGCCCCACCGGCGGAACATCCTCCTCCGGCCCGAACTTCGGTGCCTCGAAGGTCGGACGCAAGGGCAATGTCGTCGTGACGTGGATCACGTCCACCGACCACAAGACCATCGGGTACATGTACCTGATCGCGTCCTTCCTGTTCTTCTGCCTCGGCGGAGTCATGGCGCTGATCATCCGGGCGCAGCTGTTCGCCCCGGGTCTCGACGTCATCCAGACCAAAGAGCAGTACAACCAGCTCTTCACCATGCACGGCACGATCATGCTGCTCATGTTCGCGACGCCCCTGTTCTCGGGCTTCGCCAACGTGCTGATGCCGCTGCAGATCGGTGCGCCCGACGTCGCCTTCCCGCGACTCAACGGCTTCGCCTTCTGGCTCTACCTCTTCGGCTCCCTCATCGCCGTCGCCGGGTTCCTCACCCCCCAGGGCGCCGCGTCGTTCGGCTGGTTCGCCTACGCGCCATTGTCGGATACGACGTTCTCGCCAGGCCTAGGTGGAAACCTCTGGGTGTTCGGTCTCGGTATGACCGGTTTCAGCACGATCCTGGGTGCTGTCAACTTCATCACGACCATCGTCACGATGCGCGCGCCCGGCATGACCATGTGGCGCATGCCGATCTTCACCTGGAACACGCTCATCACGGCGATCCTCGTGATCATGGCGTTCCCCGTGCTGGCTGCGGCCCTGTTCGGGCTCGGCTTCGACCGCGTTTTCGACGCGCAGGTGTTCAACCCGGCCAACGGTGGAGCCATCCTCTGGCAGCACCTGTTCTGGTTCTTCGGGCACCCCGAGGTCTACATCATCGCCCTGCCGTTCTTCGGCATCATCAGCGAGGTGCTCCCGGTCTTCAGCCGCAAGCCGATCTTCGGCTACAAGACGCTCGTCTACGCGACGATCTCGATCGCTGCTCTCTCCGTCACCGTGTGGGCTCACCACATGTACGTGACCGGCTCGGTCCTGCTGCCGTTCTTCTCGCTGATGACCATGCTCATCGCGGTCCCGACCGGTGTGAAGATCTTCAACTGGATCGGCACGATGTGGCGCGGTTCGGTCACGTTCGAGACACCCATGCTGTGGGCCATCGGGTTCCTCATCACGTTCACGTTCGGTGGTCTGACGGGCGTCATCCTCGCGTCGCCGCCCCTCGACTTCCACGTCTCGGACACCTACTTCGTCGTGGCCCACTTCCACTACGTCGTCTTCGGGACGGTCGTCTTCGCCATGTTCTCCGGCTTCTACTTCTGGTGGCCGAAGATGACCGGCAAGATGCTCAACGAGCGTCTCGGCAAGATCCACTTCTGGATGCTCTTCGTCGGGTTCCACACGACGTTCCTCATCCAGCACTGGCTCGGCGTGATGGGCATGCCCCGTCGTTACGCGACGTACCAGCCCGAAGACCACTTCACCTGGATGAACCAGCTCTCGACCATCGGAGCCATGCTGCTCGGTGTCTCGATCCTGCCGTTCCTCTACAACGTGTACATCACGGCGCGTCGCGCTCCCAAGGTCGAGGTGAACGACCCCTGGGGTTACTCGCGATCGCTCGAGTGGGCCACCTCCTGCCCGCCGCCGCGTCACAACTTCACCTCCATTCCCCGCATCCGCTCGGAGTCCCCGGCGTTCGACCTGAACCACCCCGAGGCCGGCCTGCCCGTCGGCATCGGCCCGGTGAAGGACGCCCCCGACGCTCCGACGTACGATGCAGCCAGCGACAAGGTGAAGTAGGCCCCGATGAAGACCAACGCAACGCTTTTCTGGATCCTCGCGATCTTCTTCTTCGCGATGGGCGCCGTCTACACGGTCTGGAACCTCATCGACACCGGTCAGGTGGAGTGGGCCGGTACCGTCGCCATCCCTCTGGCAGGCATGCTCAGCGTGTTCCTCGCCTTCTACATGAGCCGCTCGCACAAGGCCCAGGGTGGGGAGCTCGCGGAAGACCGTCTCGATGCCAACATCGACGACGGCGACCCTGAGCTGGGGCACTTCAGCCCGTGGTCGTGGTGGCCGATCATCCTGGCCTTCGCCTGTGGCCTGATCTTCCTGGCCCTTGCGGTCGGCATGTGGATCATCTACATCGGCGGCGCTCTCGTTGCGGTCGCTCTGGTCGGCTGGGTCTACGAGTACTACCGGGGTAACTTCGTCCACTGATCTATCTGCTCCATCTGAACGGCGTCCACAAAGTGGGCGCCGTTCGTGGTTTAACCGTGCGGAGTGACGGAAAAGGACTGGAAGTCGGACCGCCACGTCGCATGCGACGACAGGGCCGCTGCGGCAGTCTGAGGCAACCATCGATCGGCGGGCAGCTTCTGGTGCCTGCCCAAGAGCCGGCACGCGACTGCCAGTTGGGGTCTTCTCGCGTCCTTGAGGGGTTGGTGGCGTGGAAGCCGGCGAACGGGGTGCTCTCGGGCGCAGAACGTCCTCACGCGGGGGAGTGGCTGGTGCGTCGAGTACGGCTCAAATTCGAGATCGACCTGTAGGGCACGCATTCGACCGATATCGGCCACAGCGACGAACGGAACGGGTCGTCGATGCGGACTGGTTGTCGTCATCGACGGCGCACACCGCCTCCCGAGAGACCCCGCGCATCTCATCGTGCCGGTGAACGGCCGGCCCTGCTGGCCCATTCCCGGTGCCTCGTCGTCAAGGCACAGCCCAGCCCAGCCCAGCCCAGCCCCTCTGCCACCGACTGCTGGTCGACAGTACGACAGAGGCCGGCCGTCAGATCTGGGTCACGCGGAACGGCTGCATCTCCTGGCCGGTTGACCGCGACCATCAGTCATCGCCACGGAGATCCCCTATCCGCCCTCGAGAGGCCTCGTGACGGCTGCCCAATGCTCGCCGATGACCGGCACCACCGGCCGAAGCACGACATAGGCAGGCGGAAAGGGGCGGCAGCGCGTCAGAGGGTGCAGCCCAAGGCCGACCGGGCTTTTGCGGAAGCTGCGGCGAACCGGACAGCCACCCGGGGGCACGTGAGCTCGTAGCGGTGTCGGTCCTATCAGACGGTGCTCTGAACTCATGGGGCGTCGCCTAGTGGCCATGTCGCCGCAACACCGTCCGGTTGTCTCGTCTCGCGTCGTCTCGTCTCGGAGTCGGTGCTCGCCGCCCGAGTCCGGATTCCCAGGATGAACGTCTGAGGCCCGACCACCGCAGGGGTGGTCGGGCCTCAGAACGACTCGGGTCAGTGACCGTCGTTGTGCGGTGCCTCGATCTCGGAACGCTTCACCGGGGCGATGCGGTCTTCGAAGAAGAACGACGACATAGATGCCCGCAGTCGCTGCACCGGCGTGATCTGACCGTTGGCGTTCGGACGGATCATCAGGGGCTCGTACTCGGTGAAGTTGAGCAGACGCCAACGCTCGTACTCGTCGAGCTGCTCGTGGACCTCGACGTACTCGCCGCCGGGGAGACGGACGATGCGTCCCGACTCGTAACCGTGCAGCGCGATCTCGCGGTCCTTCTTCTGCAGACCCAGGCAGACCCGCTTCGTGATCCAGAAGGCGATGAATGGTCCGAGGATCAGACAGGCCTGCACGGTGTGGATCACGTAGTTCAGGGACAGATGGAAGTGCGTCGCCATCAGGTCCGAGCTGGCCGCGGCCCACAGGCTCGCGTAGACGACGATGCCGGCGGCACCGATCGCCGTACGCGTGGGAGCGTTGCGGGGACGGTCGAGGATGTGGTGCTCGCGCTTGTCGCCGGTGACCCACGCCTCGAGGAACGGGTAGAGCAGGACGGCCAGGATGAAGATCACCAGGACGCCGATGGGCGCCAGGATGTTCATCGAGACGGTGTAGCCCCAGGCCACGAACTCCCAGTGCGGGGGCACGAGTCGGAGCGCACCGTCGGCGAATCCGATGTACCAGTCGGGCTGCGTTCCGGCGGACACGGGGGAGGGGTCGTACGGCCCGTAGTTCCAGATCGGGTTGATCGTGAACAGCGAGGCGATCAAGACGATCACACCGAAGACGATGAAGAAGAACCCACCGGCCTTGGCGGCGAACACCGGCATGACCGGGACGCCGACGACGTTCTCGTTGGTCTTGCCGGGGCCGGCCCACTGCGTGTGCTTGTTGATGATCAGCAGAAGGAGGTGAACGCCGAGCAGGGCGATGAGGAGCGCGGGCAGGAGCATGATGTGCAGCGAGTAGAAGCGCGCCACCATGTCGGTTCCGGGGAACTCTCCGCCGAACAGCAGGTACGAGATCCAGACGCCGATGACGGGGATGCCTTTCACCATGCCGTCGATGATCCGAGCGCCGTTACCGGAGAGCAGGTCGTCGGGGAGCGAGTAGCCGGTGAAGCCCTCGGCCATCGCGAGGACCCAGAGCGTGAAGCCGACGACCCAGTTGATCTCGCGGGGCTTGCGGAACGCACCGGTGAAGTACACGCGGAGCATGTGCAGCATGATCGCCGCGACGAAGAGCAGCGCCGCCCAGTGGTGGATCTGACGGAAGAGGAGCCCACCGCGGATGTCGAACGAGATGTCGAGCGTCGAGGCCATCGCCGCCGACATGTTCAAGCCCTTGAGGGGGACGTACGAGCCGTTGTAGTTGACCTCGGCCATGGACGGCTGGAAGAAGAACGTCAGGAACGTGCCCGAGAGCAGGATCACGACGAACGAGTACAGCGCGACCTCGCCCAGCATGAACGACCAGTGGTCGGGGAAGATCTTGCGACCGACCTCTTTCACGAGGCCGGACATGCTCGTACGCTCGTCGACGTAGTTGGCTGCGGCGCCGAAGAATTTGTTCGTCTTCGTCGGAGCGAACGCGGGGACCGTCGTCGTCGTGTTCGACGTCTTGGTCTCGGTCTCCGGTGCAGGGGTGGTGGTGATCACTTTTCGCGCTCCCAGTAGCTCGGGCCCACGGGCTCGTGGAAATCGCTCTGCGCGACGAGGTAACCATCGGCGTCGACCGCGATGGGCAGCTGCGGGAGAGGCCGTTTGGCCGGTCCGAAGATCACTTCGCAGTTGTTCTTCACGTCGAACGTCGACTGGTGGCAGGGGCAGAGCAGGTGGTGGGTCTGCTGCTCGTAGAGGGCCACAGGGCACCCCACGTGCGTGCAGATCTTCGAGTACGCGACGATGCCGTCGTACTGCCAGCCCTCGCGTCCTTCCGGAATGTTGAGGTCTTCCGGCTTGAGGCGCATCAGAAGGACTGCGGCCTTGGCTTTCTCTTCGAGCAGGTGCTCCGACTCGTTGAGGGTCTCGGGGATGACGTGGAACACGGAACCGAGCGTGATGTCGGAGGCTTTGATGCGGGCACCCGACGGGTCCATCGCGAGGTGCGTCCCCTCCTCCCAGAGGGTGTGACGCAGGACCTCGTTCGGGTCTTCGGCGGGTGCGAGGTCGCGGAACAGGACGACGGCGGGGAGCGGCGTGGCCACGAGGGCGCCGATCAGGCTGTTGCGGATGAGCGTGCGGCGGCCGAAGCCGGACTCCTGGTTGCCCAGTGCGAAGACCTCGACGGCCTTCTCGCGGGTCTCATCGGTGCCACGCGTCGAGTGACGCATCTCGGTGATCTCGCGAGCCGGCATCAGCGTCTTCGACCAGTGCACTGCACCGATGCCGATCGAGATCAGCCCGAGGGCGATGCCGAGACCGAGGAACAGGTTGTTCAGGCGAACCGAGTTCGAGTCTCCTGAGGTGATCGGGAAGGCGATGTAGGCACCGATTGCGGCGATGCTGCCCACGATGGAGAGGAAGAACCAGACGCTGACCTGACGCTCGGCGCGCTTCTCGGCCTTGGGGTCGATGTCGGTGACACGGTCGCGGTGCGGCGGCTCACCCGGGTTCTCGAAGACGTCGGCAGTGACGACGGCCGTGCCGGCCGACACCTGTCGAGGCTCGTGCCTCTCGACAGCCGAGCCCGCGGTGGGGGCCTCGTCGTCGTGCTGTGCCATGGGTTTTGCCTTTCGGTGAAGTACGGGAGAACGACTAGTTGGATCGGGCGGTGAGCCAGATGGTCACGGCGACGATTCCGCCGAGGCCGAAGATCCAGATGAACAGACCCTCGGCTACGGGGCCGAGGCTTCCGAGTTCGAACCCGCCGGGGGACGGGTTGTTCTCCAGGTACTTGAGGTACGTGATGATGTCGGCCTTGTCTTGGGGCGACAGGTTCATGTCGTTGAAGACGGGCATGTTCTGCGGGCCGGTGAGCATGGCCTCGTAGATGTGGTTGGAGTCGACCCCGTCGAGTGCGGGAGCGAACTTGCCCTCCGTCAACGCGCCTCCGGCGCCTGCGACGTTGTGGCACATGGCGCAGTTGATGCGGAAGAGCTCGGCGCCGTTGGTGGTGTCGCCGTCGGCCTGGAGGTACTCCTCGGAGGGGATGCTCGGACCGGGGCCGAGGGAGGCGATGTAGGCGGCCATGTCGGCGACCTGCTCGTCGCTGAACTGCGTGGGCTTCTCTTCGGCCTGCGGCCCGTTGAGCGCCATGGGCATGCGGCCGGTGCCGACCTGGAAGTCGACGGCGGCCGAGCCGACGCCGATCAGGCTGGGGCCGTCGGCCGTGCCGGCGGCGCTGAGGCCGTGGCACGTCGCGCAGTTCGAGGCGAAGAGCTTCTGACCCTCGTCGATGCTCTGCTGCGATGCGACGGGGGCCACATTCTCGTCGGCGGTGGCCGTCGACGAGAAGAGGGCGTACGCGCCACCGGTCGTGAGGAGACCCACGAGGATGAGGGACGCGGTCGCGAGCGGGCTGCGACGACCCGTCTTGGTCTTGCGTCGCGAGGACGAGGTTCGAGTGAACATGCTGTGTGAACGATCCAATGCCTATTTGAGGACGTAGACGACCATGAAGAGGCCGATCCACACCACGTCGACGAAGTGCCAGTAGTACGAGACGACGATGGCTGTCGTCGCTTCTTTGTGGCCGAAGTTCTTGACGGCGAACGCCCGGCCGATGGTGAGGAGGAACGCGATGAGACCGCCGATGACGTGCGCGCCGTGGAAGCCGGTCGTCATGTAGAAGGCGGAGCCATACGCGTTGGAGCTGAGGGTGACGTGCTCGGAGATGAGGTGCGCGTACTCGAACACCTGGAGGCAGATGAACGCCGAGCCCATGGCGTAGGTGAGGAAGAACCACTCGACCATGCCCCACTGGCCGACCTGGAACAGGCGGCCCGTTCGGCGCGACTGCATGCGCTCGGCTGCGAACACGCCGAACTGGCAGGTCACCGACGAGAGCACCAGCATGATGGTGTTCGTGAGGGCGAACGGCACGTCGAGCTTGGCCGTCTCGAACTCCCAGAGACCGGGCGAGGTGCTTCGCAGCGTGAAGTAGATCGCGAACAGACCCGCGAAGAACATGACTTCGCTGCCCAGCCACACGATGGTGCCGACGGCGACGGTGCTCGGTCGGTTGACGACCGGCCCGGAAGGTCTGGAGAGAGAGGTACTTGTCACGAGGTCCATTATGCCTGGAAACCTCCCCTGGGTTTGCGCAGGAAACCCCGGGTCGGGAATTTCTCTTGACGACGAGCTATAAGACGGGCTAGGCGGACGCCGCTAACCTTGCGGCATGACCAACGAGCTCTCCTGGCCCACGATCATCGAGTCCCTCCTGGCCCGTCGGGACCTCTCGATCACCGAGGCGACGTGGTCGATGGAGCGGGTGATGCTCGGCGAGGCGACTCCCGCTCAGCTGGCCGCGTTCCTCGTCGCGCTGCGCTCCAAAGGGGAGACGGTCGACGAGATCGTCGGCTTCCGCGACGCGGTGCTCGCCCACGCCGTCCCTCTGCCCGTCGACTCGCTGGCCGTCGACATCGTCGGCACCGGTGGCGACCGGTTCGGCACGGTCAACGTGTCGACGATGGCCTCCGTGGTCGTCGCGTCGACCGGTGTGCCCGTCATCAAGCACGGGAACCGCGCGGCGAGCTCGTCGTCCGGCTCGTCCGACGTGCTGGCCGCCCTCGGCATCGACCTGACCCTGTCGGCCGAGCGCGTCGCGGACGTCCTCCGGGAGGTCGGCATGACGTTCGCCTTCGCCGCGGCGTTCCACCCGGGGTTCGGCAACGCGGCACAGGTCCGACGTGAGATCGGCGTGCCCACGGTGTTCAACTTCCTCGGGCCGCTGGTCAACCCGGCACGCCCCGAGGCGAGCGCCGTCGGCGTCGCGTCGCTCGACAAGGTGCCGCTCATCGTCGGCGTGTTCCAGACGCGGGGGGCGACCGCGCTGGTGTTCCGCGGCGACGACGGCCTGGACGAGCTGACGACCACCGGTCACAGCCACATCTGGGAGATCTCCTCGGGCTCCGTGACCGAGCACGACTTCGATCCGCTCGAGCTCGGCATCCCGCGGGCCGCCATCGCCGACCTCGTCGGCGGCGACGCTCAGCACAACGCCGACGTCGCCCGCCGGGTGCTCGCCGGCGAGACGGGACCGGTGCGCGACATCGTTCTGCTGAACGCCGCGGCCGGTCTGGTGTCGTACCGGCTCGCCGTCGACCCGTCGGAGCGCGACCGCCCCGTCGTCGTGCGATTCCGTGAGCAGCTCGCGGTGGCGGCCGAGGCGATCGACACGGGCGCGGCCGCTGCCAAGCTCGACGCGTGGGTGACGGCCACGAAGACGGCATGAGGCCGCCCCGGTCGGCCGACCCGCGCCTCCTCGGCTCGATGGACGGGCTGACGGGGTCGATGGACAGGACGACCGCCTGAGACGCGGAACGGGCCCGCTCCCCGAGGGGAGCGGGCCCGTTCGTCGTCGGGACTCAGTTCACGTCGTCGTCGACCCAGTCGAAGGTCTTCGTGACGGCCTTCTTCCAGAGGCGCAGGGTGCGGTCGCGCTCGTCGGCCTCGATGTTCGGAGTCCAGCGCTTGTCCTCCTGCCAGTTCTGACGCAGGTCGTCGAGGGTCTCCCAGAAGCCGACCGCGAGACCGGCTGCGTAGGCCGCGCCGAGCGCCGTGGTCTCGGCGACCACGGGGCGGACCACCGGGACGTCGAGGATGTCGGCCTGGAACTGCATGAGAGCGTCGTTGGCGGTCATGCCGCCGTCGACCTTCAGCTCGGTCAGGTCGACGCCCGAGTCGGCGTTGACCGCGTCGAGCACCTCGCGGGTCTGGAAGGCCGTGGCCTCGAGCGCCGCGCGGGCGATGTGGCCCTTGTTGACGTAGCGGGTCAGACCAACCAGCGCACCGCGGGCGTCCGAACGCCAGTACGGCGCGAAGAGGCCCGAGAACGCCGGCACGAAGTACACGCCGCCGTTGTCGTCGACGGTCTTGGCCAGCTCTTCGACCTCTGCCGCCGAGCCGATGATGCCGAGGTTGTCGCGCAGCCACTGGATGAGCGATCCGGTGACGGCGATCGACCCCTCCAGCGCGTAGTGCGGGGCGGCGTCGCCGAGCTTGTAGCCGAGCGTCGTCAGCAGACCGTTCTTCGAGTGGACGATCTCCTCGCCCGTGTTGAAGATGAGGAAGTTGCCGGTGCCGTAGGTGTTCTTGGACTCGCCCTGGTCGAAGGCGGCCTGACCGAACGTGGCGGCCTGCTGGTCGCCGAGGATGCCGGCGATCGGCACCTCGCGCAGCAGGTTCGAGGACTCGACCGTGCCGTAGACCTCGGACGAGCTCTTGATCTCGGGGAGCATCGACTTCGGCACGTCGAACGCCTCGAGGATGTCGTCGCGCCACTGGAGCGTCTCGAGGTCCATGAAGAGGGTCCGCGAGGCGTTCGTCACGTCGGTGACGTGCACGCCGCCGTCGACGCCGCCGGTGAGGTTCCAGATGACCCACGAGTCGGTGGTGCCGAACATGAGATCGCCCGCTTCGGCCTTCTCGCGTGCACCCTCGACGTTCTCGAGGATCCAGACGATCTTGGTGCCCGAGAAGTAGGTCGCGAGCGGCAGCCCGACGATGGGCTTGAAGCGCTCGACGCCACCGTCGGCGGCGAGCCGGTCGACGATGGACTGCGTGCGGGTGTCCTGCCAGACGATCGCGTTGTAGACCGGCTTGCCCGTGGTCCTGTCCCACACGACGGCGGTCTCGCGCTGGTTGGTGATGCCGACGGCCTTGATGTTGTGGCGCGTGATGTCGGCTCGCGAGAGGGCCTGGCCGATGACCTCGCGGGTGTTCGTCCAGATCTCGAGCGGGTCGTGCTCGACCCAGCCGGCGCGCGGGAAGATCTGCTCGTGCTCCTTCTGACCGGTGGACACGATGGTGCCCGAGTGGTCGAAGATGATGGCGCGGGTGCTCGTGGTGCCCTGGTCGATGGCGAGAATGTAGTCGTCGCTCACGGGTGTGTCTCCTTCGTCGTTGATGGTGTCGACCGTGGCGGGCCGGGTTCGCCCCGGAGGGGCGTGGGCCCGCCGCGATCAGCGATGAGTCGTGGGTTCGGGTCAGGCGATGGGGAGCAGCGCGCCCGAGACGACGGCGGCGAGGGCGCCACCGATCAGCGGGCCGGCGACGGGGACCCAGGCGTAGGACCAGTCGCTCGAGCCCTTGCCCTTGATGGGGAGGAAGGCGTGCGCGATGCGCGGGCCGAGGTCACGGGCAGGGTTGATGGCGTAGCCGGTGGGCCCACCGAGGGAGGCGCCGATCGCGATCACGAGGAAGGCGACGGGGATGGCGCCGAGCTCGGCCGGGGTGCCGCCGTTGGTGAAGCCGATGACGACCAGCACGAATGCGAAGGTCGCGATGATCTCGGTGACGAGGTTCCAGCCGTAGTTGCGGATGGCGGGCCCGGTCGAGAAGACGCCCAGCTTGGCGGCGGGGTCGGGCTCTTCGTCGAAGTGGTTCTTGTACACGAGCCAGACGAGCACGGCGCCGATGATCGCACCGATCATCTGCGCGGCCAGGTAGACGAGGAACGCGACGAAGTCGATGTTGCCCAGGATCAGCTGCGCGAGGCTGACGGCCGGGTTGAGCGCCGCACCGGACGAGTACGAGACGGTGACACCGGCGAAGACGGCGAGGCCCCAACCGAAGTTGACCATCAGCGTGCCGCCGTTGAAGCCCTTCGACTTCGTGAGTGCCACGTTGGCGACGACGCCGCCACCGAGCAGGATGAGCATCGCCGTGCCCACCACTTCAGAGAGAAAAATCAGTCCCAGGTCCACGTCGACCTTCCTTAGTCGTCGGGCGGGCTGCGACTGTGCAACCCGCGGTGAGCGTGTGAGCACACACTAGTGCGGGGACGGCACACCATGACTGGCGGAATCAGGTGGTTTGCACACATGTGCACGGATGTCCGAGCGGAGTACTTTCGTGGAGGAATGAAGCGAGCCCGGTCGACGGGCTCCCATCACGAGGAGGACCTTCGATGAAGAAGCTCATCAACGATCCGGCGGACGTCGTCGCCGAGGCCGTCGCGGGATTCGGGGCGGCCCATGCCGACCTGGTCGTCGTGTCGCACGATCCGACGTTCGTGAGGCGCGCCGAGGGGCCGACGCCGGGCAGGGTGGCCATCGTGAGCGGCGGCGGCAGCGGACACGAGCCGCTCCATGCCGGGTTCGTGGGCTACGGGATGCTCTCCGCAGCGGTGCCCGGCCCCGTGTTCACCTCGCCCACCCCCGATCCGATCCTGGCGGCGACGTCGGCGGTCGACGGGGGAGCCGGGGTGCTCTACATCGTCAAGAACTACACGGGCGACGTGCTCAACTTCGAGACGGCGGCCGATCTCGCCGAGGCCGACGGCATCACCGTGGAGTCGGTGCTGGTCGACGACGACGTCGCCGTCAAGGACTCTTTGTTCACGGCGGGTCGTCGCGGCGTCGCCGGGACGGTCGTCGTCGAGAAGATCGCCGGTGCCTCCGCCGAGCGGGGCGACGACCTCGCCACCGTGGCGGCCCTCGCCCGTCGTGCCGTGGCCGCGACCCGATCGATGGGCGTCGCACTCGCCGCCGGCACCGTTCCCCACGCCGGCGAGCCCGGCTTCGTGCTCGGCGAGGACGAGATCGAGTTCGGCGTCGGCATCCACGGCGAACCGGGCCGCGAGCGCATGCCGCTGGAGCCGGTGGACGCCATCGTCGAGCGCCTCCTCTCGGCGGTGACCGACGACCTGGGCGTCGCAGCGGGCGACCGGGTGCTGCTCTTCGTCAACGGCATGGGCGGGACCCCTTCCATCGAGCTCTACATCGCGTACCGCCGGGCGGCCGAGCTGCTGTCCGAGCAGGGGGTGACCGTGGCGCGCAGCCTCGTCGGCGACTACGTGACCTCGCTCGAGATGCAGGGGCTGTCGATCACCGTGACCCGGCTGGACGACGAGCTGACCGAGCTCTGGGACGCACCCGTCGAGACGGCCGCGCTGCGGCGCGGACGCTGACCGTGACAGCCCTCACCGACCACGAGAGGAACACCGAATGACACTGGACTCCACCTGGGTGCGCGCCTGGATCGAACGGACGGCGGAGGTGCTGACGACCGAGCGGCACACCCTGAGCGAACTCGACCGCCAGATCGGCGACGGCGACCACGGCGAGAACCTCGCCCGCGGATTCGCCGCCGTCCGGGAGCGCATCGGCCAGACGCCCGACGACGCGACGCCGGCGACTCTGGTCAAGCTCGTCGCCACCACCCTCATCTCGACCGTCGGGGGAGCGGCCGGCCCGCTTCTCGGGACGGCCTACCTCAAGGGAGCGGCGGCCCTGGGCGACGCGTCCGAGCTGGACGCCAGAGCGGTCGTCGCCCTGCTGACCGCGGCGCGCGACGGCGTGGTCCTCCGCGGCAAGGCGGAGACGGGCGACAAGACCATGGTCGACGCCTGGACCCCCGCCGTCGACGCGGCCGCCGCGGCAGCAGGGAGCGGCGCGCCTCCGGCGGACGTCCTCCGGGCCGCGGCCGACGCCGCCGCCGAGGGCGCCGCCGCGACCGAGCCGCTCGTCGCCCGCAAGGGACGGGCGAGCTACCTCGGCGACCGCGCCATCGGGCATCGCGACCCGGGAGCCCAGTCGTCGTCCCTCATCATCACCGCGGCCGCCGACACGGCGGCCGAGTCGAACAAGGAGTCGTAGAGCATGCCCACCATCGGAATAGTCATCGTCTCGCACAGCGCCAAGATCGCCGAGGGGGTCGTCGAGCTGGCGAGGCAGATGGCCCCGTCGACCACGCTCGTCGCCGCCGGCGGCACCGACGAGGGCGGGATCGGCACGAGCTTCGACCGCATCTCGGCCGCCCTGACGACGGCCTCGGCCGGCGGCGGAGCCGTCCTGCTCTGCGACCTCGGCTCGGCCATCCTCACCTCCGAGACGGTCGTCGACTTCCTCGACGACGCCGAGAAGGAGCGCGTGGTCATCGCCGACGCACCGCTCGTCGAGGGTGCGGTGGCCGCCGCGGTGGCCGCCGAGACCGGGGGAGACCTCGCGCAGGTGGCCGCTGCGGCGTCCGGCGCGACCGGGATCGCCGACGTGCACGCCGACGAACGCGATCTGCGTGGCGGCGACGCCGTCGAGCGGTCGACGACCATCGTCAACACCTCGGGGCTGCACGCCCGCCCCGCGGCCGAGCTGGTCAAGCACGCGTCCGCCTTCCAGGCCGACATCACCGTCAACGGCGTCGACGCCAAGAGCCTGCTCCGCATCATGGGTCTGAACGTCGGTGCGGGGTCGACCGTCGCGATCATGGCCACGGGACCCGACGCGGAGGCGGCGGTCGACGAGCTGATCGCACTCATCGACGACGGGTTCGGCGAGAGGGCCTGACCCGGGGAGGGCGATCGAGGAGGCGCGTCCCGAGAACCGGGGCGCGCCTCCTTCAGGTCGGACGGCGGCGCGAGTACCTGGCCAGCAGCACATCCTCGGAGGCGAGCAGGTGATCGAGGGTCATCCCGCGGACCGCCCCCGCGCCGGAGCCGGAGACGATGCGCGGGCCCTCGCCGGCCACGAGCGCCGGCGACACGGTCACGTTGAGCTCGTCGAGCAGATCGGCGTCGACGAGGTCGCCGAGCAGACTCGGGCCGCCCTCGGTGTGGATCTGCGGCAGACCCCTCTCGACGAGCAGGGCCACGAGGAGGCGCGGGTCGACCCGGTCACCGCCGCAGACCACCACGTCGGCCACGGTCTCGAGCCGCGACCTCGCGTCGCGCGAGGAGGATTCCGTCGTGACGACGAGGGGGCGCACCGGGGCCTCGGCGAACACGGCGCTCGACGGATCGAGGTCGAGCGACCGGGACACGATCGCGAACACCGGGTGATCGGGCAGGTCGTGCGACCGGCGCCAGGCCACGTCGTCGTCGTGCAGACGCATCGCGCCGTACCCCTCGGAGCGCACGGTTCCCGCGCCGACCACCACGACATCGCACACACGACGGAGCAGATCGAAGACGAGCAGATCGGCCGTGCTGCCGAGCCCTCCCGACAGGCCGTCGACGCTGGCGGAGCCGTCGATGCTCGACACGGCGTTCGCGCCGACCCGCGGGATGCTCCGGTCGACGGGGGAGAGGAGCGCGACGAGCGCCTCGTGATCGAGCGGCTCGGCAGGGCCGGGGAGCACCCTCGTGAGGATCGGGGACGTCATGGGCGCGCCTCCTCGGCGTCGGAGACCTCGCCGGGTCGAGAGGCGGACCCGGGGCCCAGGTTGTGCACCTCGCGGACGGGCTCGCGCCAGCCCGCGATGGCCTCGACCATGCGGACGGCGTCGACGGCCGCTCTGACGTCGTGCATGCGGACGATGCGCGCGCCGAGCATGATGCACACAGTCGCCGCGGCCAGCGAACCCGACAGGCGGTCCGGCTTCTCGCGCCCGAGCGACTCGCCGACGAAGTCCTTGTTCGACACGGCGGCGAGCACGGGGTGACCCAGAGCCGCGACCTCGGCGAGTCGGCGCGTCACCTCGAGGGTGTGCCGCGTCGTCTTGTTCAGATCGTGGCCCGAGTCGACCACGATGCGCTCGAGGGGGACGCCGTGCTCGAGGGCGACGTCGACCCTCCGGCGGAGGAAGTCGATCACCTCGACGGTCACGTCGTCGTAGTGCGGACTCGGGTGGGGACGGCGCGGTGCGGCCAGGCTGTGGGTGATCACGAGCGTCGCGTCGCTGTCGGCGACGACGTCGGCCAGCCGCGGGTCGTGCAGCCCCGTGGTGTCGTTGATCACCCCGGCTCCGGCCGCGATGACCGCCTCGGCGACGTCGGCCCGGAAGGTGTCGACCGAGACGACGACGTCGGAACGGGCGGAGAGGGCCTGGACCACCGGGAGGACCCTCTCGAGCTCTTCCGCACCGGGCAGCTCGGGCCCGGGCGCGAACGGCACGCCGCCGATGTCGACCCAGTCGGCGCCGTCGTCGGCGGCCCGGACGGCGGCCGCGACGGCCTGGTCGAGGGCGAAGGTGGCGCCCTGGTCGAAGAACGAGTCGGGGGTGCGGTTCACGATCGCCATCACCGCGACCTGACGGGAGAAGTCGAACGTGCGCCGTCCGATCCGTCGCACGGGGGAGTGCAGCGGGGGGAGGGAGGGGGCCGCGGCGCCCTCGACCCACCGGTCGCGCGACGTCGTCACGCCGAACGCCCGTCGTGCGGGGCGCCGATGAGCACCATCGCCTCCGTCCTCGCCGCGGGGTCGGTCAGCGAGCCCCGGCTCGCCACGGTCACCGTGCTGCTGCCGCTCTGGCGCGGCCCGCGGGTGGTGACGCAGCCGTGCGCGGCGTCGAGCACGACGAGCACCCCGGTCGGTTCGGCGCCGTCGCTCAGCGCCTGCGCGATCTCCTCGCCGAGTCGCTCCTGCAGCTGGGCGCGCGACGCCACCGTGTCGACCAAGCGGGGGAGCGCCCCCAACCCGACGATGTCGCGCCCGGGCACGTAGGCGATGTGGGCGACGCCCACGAAGGGGAGCAGATGGTGCTCGCACATCGATCGGAACCGGATGTCGCGGACGATCACGAGCTCGCCCGATCGGTCGGCTCCAGCGTCGACGACGCTGTCGCGGACGACCTTCGCTGCGTCCACCCCGACACCGGAGAAGAACTCCGCGTACGACTCGGCGACCCGTCGCGGCGTGGCCTCCAGGCCGGGGCGGGCGAGGTCCTCGCCGACGGCGGCCAGCAGCTCTCGGACGGCGGCCTCGATTCGGGGCTGGTCGATGGGCGTCATGGCGACATCATCTCAGGCGGGACCGTGCGGCGCCCCGTCGTCGGGGTCGTGGGGGAGCGCTGCATGGTGGCGATGGCCCGGCGTGCGCCGCGCCTCCTTCATCTCCGCCTCGAACAGATGCCTCCTGCCACCGGCGAGAGCATCACGAGCGTTCTTCTCGCTCTCGCGGAACAGCGCGTAGTAGCCGTCGTCGTAGTCCTCGACGATCTGGAAGGTCCATCGCCCGTCGATCACGTTGCGGCCGATCAGCTCCCGGTCGAGCCGGTCGGCGATCTCGCCGTGCCCGGCCGCCCGCAGCTTCTCGACGGCGTCGCCGAGGGCCAGGTCGGCCTTGCCGGTCAGCCGGTGGAATCCGTAGAGGAACCCACGGGCCTGCTCGACGACCTCGAGGGCCGCCGAGAGCTCGCCGAGGGCATCGACGGTCGCGTCGTCGAGGCCCTCCGGGCGGCGGTGCCGACTGTCGGGGCCGTCTCGCTCGTCGTCGTGTGCGTCGCGTGCATCGGGTGCGCTGGTCATGCGTCGAGCCAACACCGAGGAGGCCCGAGAGGGGTGCTCGAGATCAACAAGCTGACATAATGTGCATTATCAGCGCAGTGCTGAGTCGGCCGAGAAGGGGTCTCGGTCGAGGAACGACTCAGAGGATGCGGCGCAGCAGCGGCACGAGCGCCGCCGGTTCGACGGCGTCGTCGGCCGCGTCGAGTCCGTCGAGCTCGTCGATGGTGAACCAGCGCGACTCGAGGATGTCGACGCGTTCGTCGTCCGTCCAGCCGGCGTCGTCGATCTCGAAATGCGGCAGTCTGACGATGAAGAACTCGGCGTGACCGTGCGTGTGATCAGCGTCGTCCCACGGGACGACGAAGTCCTCGACGTACACGACGTCGCCCGGGTCGGTGATGATCTGACCGGTCTCCTCGCGGAGCTCCCGGATGGCCGCTTCGGCCTGGGTCTCACCCGGGTCGACTCCCCCGCCGGGTGTGATCCAGCGGGCGACGCCGCTGGTGTCGGGGGCCTTGGTCAGCATGAGCAGGACCCGGCCGTCGTCGTCGACGACTATCAACCGAGACGTCGCCCGGACGACCCGCTCGGTCATGACAGGGGCGCGAAGTCGCTCGTGTCTCCGACATAACGGGTGTGATCGGTCGGCACCGGGTCGACGGCCGCAGATGCGACCTCCGCCGCGAACTCGGCGACGTTGTACAGCTTGCCGGCGCTCTCCTTGCGCGACGAGATGGCGCCTGGGTTCGAGCGCTCGAGGAGTGTCGCCGTGATGGTGCCCTCGATCATGTCGCCGGAGACCACGACGAACTCGACGCCGGCCGCCTCGAGCTGCGGGATCATCGCGCGCAGGGCGTCTTCGCCGGCCCGCTTGCTGAGGGCGACGGGCAGGTACTCGGGCATCGTCTCGGTCGTCTCGATGAAGTGCGCCTGGTGGCTGGTGACGAAGACGACCCGCGAACCCGGGGCCAGCAGCGGCAGCGCGGCGGTCAGCAGCTCCACCTGGGCGTCGCGGTTGAGCTTGAGGGCGTAGTCCTCGGCCATGCCGCTCTCCATGCCGCCGGAGGCGTTCATCACGAGGATGTCGAGCCCGCCGAAGCGCTCGCCCACCGTGGCGAACATGCCCCGGACGCTCTCGGAATCGGTGAGGTCGGCCCCGATCGCGATGGCCTCTCCGCCGGCGGCCTCGATCTTGTCGACGAGCTGCAGCGCCCGGCGCTCTTTATTGCGGTAGTTGACGACGACCTTGGCACCGGCCTCGGCCAGGTACGCGATCGTGTCGGCGCCGATGCCGCGCGATGAACCGGTGACGAGGGCACGGGCGCCGGACAACGAGCCGGCGGCGAGGGGGTTGGACAAGGCGTACTCCTGACTGAGCGGGCGGAACGGGGTGCGGATGCTGCGGGTCGCCGAGGAGGTGCGACGTCGATCTCGACGGAGGGCGCCTCCCTGAGGACCAGCCCCGAGACTACCAAGCACCTACTCGACGTCGGTGGGAGGTGATACTTTTCCATAACAGGGGAACTGAGGGAGGTTCGGGGATGGACGTCGTCGCCCAGTACGCATGGATCATCTGGATCGCGCTGATCCTCCTCTTCGTGGTGATCGAGGTCACCACCCTCGAGCTCACGTTCCTCATGCTCGCCATCGGGAGCGGCGGCGGACTCGTCTCCGGTCTGCTCGGCGCACCGTGGTGGCTGCAGATCGTCACCGGCGGCATCGTCGCCGTCCTCCTGCTCTTCACCGTGCGGCCGGCTCTGCTCAAGGCGCTGAAGAAGGGCGGGGATCCGACGCCGAGCAACATCGAGGCCCTGCTCGGGCTGCACGGCACGGTCGTCGTGCCCATCGGGCTCGACGCCGGGCAGGTCAAGCTGACCAACGGCGACACGTGGACCGCCCGACTGCTCACGACTCCCCCGATGCCGGGCGAGTCCATCACACCTCTCGACACCGGCGCGCCGGTCGTCGTGACCGCCATCCAGGGGTCGACCGCTCTCGTCGTCCCCGTGCGAAGGGACTAGCCCATGGATTCCGTCACCCCCGCCACCGTCGCCACGATCGTGGTGGTCGCCATCGTCGTCGTGCTCGTCCTGGTCGTGCTCTTCCGGGCCGTGCGGATCATCCCCCAGGCCAGCGCCGGTGTCGTCGAACGACTCGGCCGCTATCACAAGACGCTCAACCCGGGTCTGAATCTGCTCGTGCCGTTCATCGACCGCGTCCGGCCGCTGATCGACATGCGCGAGCAGGTGGTGTCGTTCCCGCCCCAGCCGGTCATCACGGAAGACAACCTGGTGGTGTCGATCGACACCGTCGTGTACTTCCAGGTGACCGACGCCCGCGCGGCCACCTACGAGATCGCCAACTACCTCGGGGCCGTCGAGCAGCTCACCACGACGACCCTCCGGAACGTCGTCGGCGGTCTGAACCTCGAGGAGGCGCTGACCAGTCGCGACAACATCAACGGGCAGCTGAGGGTGGTCCTCGACGAGGCCACCGGCAAATGGGGCATCCGGGTCGGCCGCGTCGAGCTCAAGGCCATCGATCCGCCCCTGTCGATCCAGGACTCGATGGAGCAGCAGATGCGCGCCGAGCGGAACCGACGTGCAGCCATCCTCACGGCCGAGGGGACGAAGCAGTCGCAGATCCTCGAGGCCGAGGGCATGCGTCAGTCGGCGATCCTCCGAGCCGAGGGCGATGCGAAGGCGCAGGTGCTCCGAGCCCAGGGCGAGGCGGAGGCGATCCAGACCGTCTTCAACGCCATCCACGCCGGCGATCCCGACCCCAAGCTGCTGGCCTATCAGTACCTGCAGACCCTCCCGAAGCTGGCCGACGGGTCGGCGAACAAGCTCTGGATCATCCCGAGCGAGCTGACCGAGGCCCTGAAGGGCATCGGCTCGGGCTTCTTCGCTCCCAAGAACCCCGACGCACCGGGCTGGGTGCCCCGGCCCGGGCCGGCGGTGGCGGACATGGAGGCCACGCCCGATCTGGCGAGCACGGTCGACCTCGGATCGGAACCCGACCTCGGATTCCCGACCGTGACCGAGCCCGGCTCCGTGGACCCGTCGAGCGGATCGGCCGACGGCCCGACCGCCGACCCGAACGGATCGGACGACGGGTCGGGGACTCCCCCGAGCGACCGACCGTGACGACGCACGGGGCTGATCGCCCCACCCGGTGGTTCGACCCCGAGACTCCCCGGCTGCTAGCCCATCGCGGACTGCACACCACGGCGCCCGAGAACACCATGCTCGCCTTCGCGGAGGCGATCGCGATCGGCGCCGACTACCTCGAGACCGACGTGCACGCCACTCGTGACGGAGTCGCTGTCATCAGCCACGACGCCGACCTGCGACGACTCAACGGTCGTGACCAGCGCCTCCTCGACCTCGACTGGTCCGAGGTCTCCAGCATCCGCCTGCCCGACGACCAGACAATGCCCTCCCTCGTCGAGGCGCTCGACGCGTTCCCCGAGACGCGCTTCAACATCGACGTGAAGTCGGACGACGCCGTCGAGCCGACCATCCAGGCCATCCGCCGGGCCGGTGCCGTCGATCGCGTTCTGGTGACGTCGTTCGACCAGTCGCGCCGCGCCCGCACGGTGGCCGGGCTGCCGGGTGTCGCCACCTCGGCCTCGTCTCGTCTCGTCGTCTCGGCCGTCCTGATCGGGGTGATCCCCCTCCGATCCGTCCGACGCCGTCTGCTCGCCGCGGTGCTCGCGGGCTGCGGGGCGATCCAGGTGCCCGAACGGCGAGGGCCGGTCACGATCGTGACCGCCCGGCGGGTCGCGGACCTCGCCTCGGTCGGGGTCGAGACCCATGTCTGGACGGTCGACGACCCCGCGGACATGCACCGCCTCGTCGCGCTCGGGGTCGCCGGGATCGTCACCGATCGGGTGGATCTGGCACTCGAAGAACTGCGTTGACCAGGCATCTCCGCACTGTGAAGGCACTGTGAAAGGCCGTCGGGCGAAACAACCGCACCGAATTCCGGGTTACAACGGGAGATTGCACCGCGAGAGGAGACCACACAATGGCAGATCGCAGTTTGCGCGGTATGAGACTGGGTAGTCAGAGCCTGCAGAGCGAAGAGGGCGTCGAATTCTCGCCCCGCAAGAAGGCCGTCTACCAGACGACCGACGGCACGACGTTCGAGATGGTGTTCGCCGCCGATGCGGACATCCCCGACATCTGGCAGTCGCCGAAGAGCGGCCTGGAGGGGCGTCTTCTGACTGCCGACGGGAAGCTCGTCGAGATCGATGAGGCCGACGTGAAGGTTCCGAGGTCGCACTGGGACATGCTGCTCGAGCGTCGCACGCGCGACGAGCTCGAGGAGCTGCTGCAGGAGCGGCTCGACTTCCTCCGGGCCCGCAAGGGTCAGGTGAAGATCGGCGCCTGAGCCGCAGCCCGGTCAGCGCACCAGCACGGCCCCGTCACCGCCACGGATCGTGGTGACGGGGCCGTTCGCGGTGTCACGGGCGGCCCGGCGTCGGCCCCTCCACAGACCGGCCATCAGGAGCGTGGCGAGGCCGAAGAACGACACGAGCAGTTCGATCGCCCGGCTCGCGACGACGGCAGGGGTCGTGCCCGTGCCCAGATCGACCGTGGTGACCATCGTGCCCGGCTCGTAGTCGCGCGTTCCGTCGACGACGTCGCCGTGGGCGTCGATGACCCGGGTGGAGGCGACGGTCGACACGTTGACGACCGATCGGGCCGTCTGGATGGCCCGCATCTTGGCGATGGCGAGCTGCTGCTCGTTCTCGTCGGTCTGCCCGGGTCTCGACCCGAAGTCGGCGTTGTTGGTCTGCGCGACGATGACCTGGGCGCCCTGATCCATCATGTTCGTGATCAGCTGGTCGTCGACGATGTCGAAGCAGATGGAGATGCCCGCCACGAAGTCGCCCACATCGATGGCCTCGTCGCGCGTGCCCGGCGTGTAGTCGCGGCCGATCAGGTCGATCAGCTCGGGTGCGAACGGACGCCAGAAGGCGCGATCGGGCACGTACTCGCCGAAGGGCACCGGGTGCTTCTTGTCGTACTGGCCGACGACCTCGCCGTCGTCCCACAGGATCGACGAGTTGTACGTGGTCTCGCCGTCGGGGCTCTCGGTGATGACACCCGACAGGAGCGGTGCGCCGTAGCCCCGGTTGATGGCGTCGAAGACATAGCGGCCGAACTCGTCCCGGGTCGGATCGCGGTCGCTGCCGCCCTCGGGCCAGACGATCAGATCGAGGTCGTTCGCGGCGGGGTCGAGCCCCTGCATCGCCAGCACCTGCGAGTCGGTCAGGTCGCCGTAGGCGCGATCGGCCGAGTCGAAGTAGCCGGCCTTGCCGTTGCCCTGGACACCCGCGATCGTCGCCGTGCCGTCGGTGAAGGTCGGCCATGCCGGGACGGCCAGCGCCGCCGCGATCACGGTGGCACCGGCCAGGACCCGCGTCGAACCCCGAACGGTGCTGAGCAGCGCCAGTTCGATCAGGACGGCGACGACGGCGACCATCAGGAAGCTCAGGCCCGAGATGCCGAGATAGGCGACGAGACCCTTGAACGGGCTCTCGGACTGGCTCAGGGCGACCCTGCCCCAGGCGAAGCCGCCGTAGGGCCAGTTGCCGGCGATGAACTCGCGGAGGGTCCACAGCCCGGCCACGACGACGGGCAGCAGCAGCGCGCGCCCGAGGGTGCCGGGCCAGACGACGGGCACCCAGCGGTAGGCCAGGGTGATGAGCACGGCTCCCCCGGCGAAGAACAGCGCCTCGAGACCCGCCAGCGCCGCCCACGGCACCACGCCGAGGAAGAGCGTGGCCCACTGGATGTGGATGAGATAGAACGACAGCCCCGCGACCAGCCCGACGAGGAACGCGCTGCCGGCTCGGCGGCCCCTCAGCGCGACGAGCACCAGGCCGATGCCGACGAAGGTCAGCGGCCAGACGTCGCCGTCGGGGAACCCCGCGTCGAGGACGGGCCCGGCGAACAGGGCCACGACGAGGGCCAACCAGAGGGGCAGACGGAGCTCGGTCACACGGGAGGGCACCTGAGGATTCTAGGTCGACCCGGCTGGGAGCCCCTCCGCCGGTCGCCGTCAGACCGCCGAGTAGGCGACGATGCCGCGCCGGACGGCGTCGAGGGCCTGCCGCGCCGTCGGACCGACCGGCAGATCGGCCACCACCGACAGCTGGTCGAGGAGGTCGATCGTCTGCTTCGTCCAGCGGACGAAGTCGCCGGCCGCCAGTTCGGCGTCTTCGAGGACGCTGTCGAGACTGGCGCCTCGTGCCCACCGGTGCATCGCCAGCGCGAGGCCGGGGGCCGGGGGGATGCTGCCCGGGAGCCGGTGCTCCTGCTCGAGGTCGTCGAGCTCGGCCCAGAGCTTCTGCGTCTCGTCGAGTGCCGTGCGGTACTCGCCCCGCGGGAGGAACCGCTCGGCGAGCTGCCCCTCGTCACGCCTCGGCTCGTAGACGAGCGTGGCGGCCATCGCGGCCAGGGAGGGGACGTCGAGCATGTTCCAGAGACCGAGTCGCAGGCTCTCGGCCACCAGGAGGTCGCGATCGCCGTAGATGCGCCGAAGGGTGCGCCCGGCCGGGGCGACGTCCACCTCGACGGTCGCGGGGAGCCGACCCGCGCCTCCTCGGGACGACGCCGGACGGGACTCCGAGGAGGCGCGGGGCACGAGATACCCCCGGTCGAGCAGCACGTCGGTCACCCGGTCGAAGACCTTCGCCACCGCACCCGTGCGGCTGCGGATCTGCGCCGACAGCTGATCGGTCTGCTTCTTGAGCTTGAACCAGCGCTCGGACCACCGGGCGTGCTGCTCGCGATCGGGGCAGGCGTGGCACGGGTGCTGACGCATCTCACGCCGCAGGTCGCCGAGTCGGCGCTGACGCTTCTCGTGCTCGCTGCGCGGCTGGGCGTCGGCCCGCGCCGCGCCCTGCTTCTCGAGGTCACCCAGCTCGCGACGGATGAGCGTGTACTGGCGGAAGTCGCCGAGGTGGCACTCCATGCTCGCGGCGTAGCCGTCGAGACTCGCCTGCTGCGTGCGCACCTTGCGGGCGAGATCGACGACCGAGCGGTCGGCCTGGAACTGCGCGAACGAGGTCTCGAGCACCTCACGGGTGCGTGAACGGCCGAACTGCTCGATGAGGTTGACCGCCATGTTGTACGTCGGGCGGAAGCTGGAGTTCATCGGGTACGTGCGCCGCGATGCGAGGGAGGCGACCGCCTGCGGGTCGAGCCCCTGCTGCCACTGGATGAGCGAATGGCCCTCGACGTCGATGCCGCGGCGACCGGCACGCCCCGTGAGCTGCGTGTACTCCCCCGGGGTGATCGGGACCCTGGCCTCGCCGTTGAACTTCTCGAGCTTCTCGAGAACGACCGTGCGGGCGGGCATGTTGATGCCGAGGGCGAGGGTCTCCGTCGCGAAGACGACCTTGACCAGCTTCTTCTGGAAGAGCTCTTCGACGACCTCCTTGAACGCCGGGAGCAGACCGGCGTGGTGCGCCGCCACTCCGCGTTCGAGTCCGTCGAGCCACTGCCAGTAGCCGAGCACGGCGAGGTCCTCGTCGCGGAGCGTGCGGCACCGGGCCTCGACGATCTCGCGTATCTCCTGGCGTTGATCGGCGGTCGTCAGTCGGATGCCGGATCGGAGGACCTGCTTGACCGCCTGATCGCAGCCCACCCGGCTGAAGACGAAGAAGATGGCCGGCAGCAGATTCTGGTCGTCGAGCATCTCGACGATCTTCCAGCGGTCGAGTCGACCCTGAGCCTGCTGGATGGGGGCCATCACATGGCCCCGCGGCCCACGCCTCGAACCGCCGTCGCCTCGACGACCCGACCCGCCCTTGCGCGAGAGGGATGTGGCCCGCAGCAGCTCGGGGTTGACGCGGTTCGTGGCCGCCTGGCCGCTCGAGTCGAAGAGGTCGAGGAACTTGCCGCCGACCAGGACGTGCTGGTCGAGGGGCACTGGGCGGTCTTCGGAGACGATGACGTCGGTGCCGCCCCGTACCGTCTGCAGCCAGTCGCCGAACTCCTCGGCGTTCGAGACCGTCGCGCTCAGGGACACGAGACGGACGTCGAGCGGGAGGTGGATGATGACCTCCTCCCAGACGGCGCCCCGGAACCGGTCGGCCAGGAAGTGCACCTCGTCGAGCACGACGTAGCGGAGGTCGTCGAGCATCTCGGACCCCGCGTAGATCATGTTGCGGAGCACCTCGGTCGTCATCACGACGATGCGCGCACGGGAGTTGACGTTCGTGTCGCCGGTCAGCAGGCCGACCTCGGACGCACCGTACTCGGCCACGAGCTCTTGGAACTTCTGGTTGCTGAGCGCCTTCATCGGCGCCGTGTAGAAGACCTTGTCGCGGGCCTGCTGCATGGCGAGATGGATCGCGAACTCGGCGACGAGGGTCTTGCCGGCCCCGGTCGGGGCGGCCACGAGCACGCTGTTGCCCTGTTCGACCGACTCGCATGCGGCGATCTGGAACGGATCGAGGGCGAAGCCGAGACGGGAGCGGAACGACTGCAGCTGCGGCGTGCGCACCCTGTTCTTCGAGGCGGCGAATCGTTCGGCGGGGCTCGCTTCGGTGCTCATGAGGTCATCCTGTCGCGAGTTCGGCGTCGAGGGCCGCCGCACGTTTCGCGACCCGGCGATCGTGCAGCCAGGCCACGCCGGCGGCGGCGAAGTAGAGGACCACCATCGGGACGGCCAGGAGGAACATGGAGAAGACGTCGGCCGCGGGGGTGGCGATCGCAGTGAACAGGGTGATCAGCAGGATCGCGACCCGCCAGCCCTTGATGATCGACACGGCCGAGATGACGCCCACGAAGTTCAGGAGGACCAGGAACACGGGCAGGACGAAGGCGATGCCCACGGCGAGGACCAGTTTGAGGACGAAGTCGTAGTACTGCTTCGCGTCGATGATGGCGGCGTCCTGCTGAGCGGCGAAACCCGTGAGGACCTCGACGATGTGCGGAAGGACGAAGAGTCCGCTCGTGCAGCCGAGGAGGAACAGCGGGATGGCCGTGCCGATGAAGCCGATGGCGTACAGCTTCTCGCGGCGCACGAGCGCGGGGACGATGAAGGCCCAGATCTGGTAGAGCCAGACGGGACTCGAGATGATGACCCCGACCGTCACCGAGATCTGGATCCGCAGGTCGAAGCTGGAGCTGACGCCGGGGTAGTTCAGGGTCGCCTCGCGGGAGCGGGCCTCGGCGATGCGGGTCACGGGCTCACGCAGGAAGTCGAGGACGAACTGCGAGAGGAACCACCCGGCGATGCTCGCCACGATGAGGGCGAGTGCGGCCAGGAACAGCCGCTTGCGGAGCTCGATGAGATGCGCCCCGAGAGACATGCGACCGTCTTTGGCCCTGCTTCTCGGCTGCTGCTCTCCGCCGCTGCGGCCACGAGTCGTCGTCGTGGCCACGGATCAGGACTTCGGCGGGAGGTCGCTCTGCGACGGGCGGACGACCGGACCGTCGGTGGTCGGACGAGCCGTCGCGTCGTCGCGTCGGCTGTACTCGTCGCGGCGGGCGTCGTCGCGACGGGTGTAGTCGTCGGACGGTGCCTTGTCGTCGTCGCGGACCTCGTTCTTGAAGATGCGCATCGACTGGGCGATGCTCTTCGCGAGCGCCGGCAGCTTGGGAGCGCCGAACAGCAGGAGGATGATCGCGAGGACGATGATGAGGTGGAATCCGGTGAGGTTTCCGAGCATGAGGTGTTCTCCTTGCGTGGCAGGGGAGGTCTCAGTCTAACCCCGGCTCCACTCCCCCGAGCTGAAGCCCGAGCGGTCGTCAGGAACGCGGGTCGGCGTCGTAGCCGGCCAGCGCCCGTGAGGCCCAGTCGCCGACGGCCGCGCGGGCGGCGATCGGCGAGACGACCTCGGGATCGCCGGGCAGGCCCGCCACGAGTCGCGCGACCGTCCCGAACTGGCCGACGCGCACTCTCAGACGGGAGCGACCGTCGTCGAGGGGCTCGACGTCGTCCGGGGCGTAGTCGGCGAGGAGGGGCGCGGCCGCCGAATCGATGTCGATCGTCACGGTCTCGTCGTCGGGTGACCCCTCGAAGAGGGTGTCCGGCAGGACGACGTCCGACGCGCGGTGCGCGAGCGGCTCGTCGGTCAGGGCCGGTCGAGCGATCCGGTCGAGCCGGAACGTCCGCAAGGCGTGTCGCAGATGGTCGTAGCCGCGCAGGTACCAGTCGGCGTCGACGGACTCGACCCGCAGAGGGTCGACGCGCCTCCGCTCGACGACGTCACGGACCCCCGCGTAGTCGAACTCGAGCTGGCGACCCTGGGCGACGGCCAGCTCGACGAGGGACAGGACGTCGCTGGTCTCGCGCTGGTCGACGGCGACCTGGCTCGGAGCGGACGACGCGCCCCGTGCGAGCTTGGACATCAGGGTGGCGATGGCGGCGCGATCGGCGTTCTCGGGAAGCGACGACAGGTACTGCAGGCCGGCGATCAGCGCCGCGGCCTCACGGGCCGAGAAGCGAGGCGACTCGTCGATCGCCACCATGTGCGTGAGGACGATGACGTCGTTCTGCTCGAAGTCGTCCCACGCGATGTCGAAGAGGTCGTCGTGCTGGTACTGGTTCGTCTCGCCGGGCACGCCGGATACGGCGATCAGCTCGACCGCCCGGCGGATCTCCCCGACGGACACGCCGAAGTGCTCGGCGGCCTCGGCGACGGAGACCCGCCCCCGATCGATGAGGTACGGCACCAGGGAGAGCAGGAAGGCCAGCTTGTCGGTGGCGTGCAGGGCGGATCTCTTCTCAGCCATGGTGACTCCCCCCGGCGGCGCGGACCTCGGTGTGGACGGCGACGAGCCGACGCAGCCGCGCGATCACCAGGTCCCTGACCGAGGCGGGCTCGAGCACGGTCACCTCGGGCCCGAAGGACGCCAGCTCGTCGGCGACGATCTGCTCGTCGGAGAAGTGGATCTCGAGGAGGCAGTCGTCGCGGACCACCGTCGAGCGTCGTTTGGTCAGTCTGGTCTCGGCGTCGGAGCCGGCGACCACGCGGATGAGCGCCGTCCTGGTGCGCCAGACCTCGTCGAGCGCCGCGAGGGCCGACTCGGCCGTCGCATCGACGGGGCGCTCGACGGCGATCGCGGTGATGACGACCGGGCCGATGATGCGCGACAGCAGGAAGGTCTTCCGGCGGCCGGTGTCGGGCTCGAGGCACGAGACCATCCAGCGACCCTGATGCTGGATGAGGGCGAACGGAGCGACCTCGCGCCTCCTCGCCTCGGACTCGCCGGGCTTCAGATAGGGGAACCGCACGAGCACTCCACGGTCGAGCGCGTCGCGCAGCGGTTCGAAGGCGGCGTCTCGCGAGCGGATGCGAGGGGCGTAGTCGAGCCCGGGGACGGTCGCCGTGCCTCCGAGCGAGCGGAGCTTGAGGAGCGCGCGTCTGCTCTCGCCCGAGAGCGTCCCCTCGCGCCAGACCATGGCGGCGAGGGTCAGCAGCGCGGTCTCCTCCGATGAGAAGGCGATGTCGAGGGGAAGCTCGTACGCGCCGCGGGGTATGCGGTAGCGCAGCATCTGGTTGTTGCCCGACGCCGCCGGGTCGTCGAGGGTCTCGAGCGGCACGCCCAGCTCGCGGATGTCGTCTTTGTCGCGCTCGAACTGACGCTCGAGAGCGGTGTTGTCGCCGTTCGGCGAGTACTTCTGCCGATAGCCCTGGACCGTGGCGAGGATGTCGGACTTCGTCAGGCCGGGCTCGGTCGCGAGGAGGGCGAGGACGAGGCTGAAGAGGCGCTCTTCGACGGGTACGCGAGGGGCGCGGGCGGCTGACACGGGTCGAGCCTAGGCCACGGCCGGGGCGGGGCGCCCCGGCCGTCGCGGCGCGTGGATCGACGTGCCGGTCAGAGCGAACCCAGGACGTCGAAGACGTAGACGTAGGTGCTGGGGTTCTCGTCGCTGGCGGGGACGACCGTCATGACCTGCGAGCCGACCGTCTGTCCGACAAGCGCGTCGCGGAGGGCGGCGGGCAGCGTCGCGTCGTCGAGCGCCACCGTCGTCGCGGTGTCGCCGTTCGTCCACGTCGACCCGGCCACGGTCGACGGCTCCGCCCAGGTCACCGCCGTGAACTGCACGACCGCCGTCGAGTCGGCGGTCAGCCGCGACCCGTCTCCTTCGCGGACGAGGTGCGTCTGCTGCGTGGTCGGCGCCGGGGCGACGGGGACGGTGATGCCGGGGGCGCCGTCGGGTGCCGTCACCACGGCGGGCAGGCCGTCGGCCCCGGGGACGAGGCGTCCGTTCGCCTTGGCCAGGAACGACTGGCGGATGTCGACCACGGCGATGTACGCGGCGTCGGGGTCGTCGCTCGCGGGGGCGGTCGAGCCGGACAGCGACGCCTGGAGCTCGGAGGCCTTCAGGGCGACGACCACGCGCGAACCGACCGTCGAGCACTCCAACGCGTCGGCCAGGGGCGCGAGGGCGGAGCCGCCGACGGTCACCGGGTTGCCGATGGAACCGTCGTAGCCGCTGTTCTCGACCTCCGTGCCCGTGCTGCCGTCGAACAGCGTGTAGTCGATGAGGACGGGCGAGCCGTCGACCAGACGGGCGCCGTCGCCCTCGATCACCGTCGAGACCTGGGTCTCGGTCGTGACGATCGGACTCGGCACGGTCGCCTCGGGCTTCTCGCCGAACGCACCCGTCGTGGTCACGACCGAGGCGGCGTCGCCCGTGGGCGGGCAGCCGGCCGACCCGGGGGCGGCGCTGGTCGCGCATGCCGAGAGGGAGGCCACGAGGCCGAGGGTCACGACGAGTGCGGGGATCTTGCGCACGGGTACTCATTTCGTTGCGGCGGCCGGCGGGCCGGGAAGCGGCCGGGGCCGCGGATGCGGGAACAGCCTAGTCGGGGTGGGAGGGCGGGGAGATCGGCGCCGTTCAGGCGGAGGGCGACGGGTCGCCGGCCGACCTCGAGGTCGCGTCGGACTCCGTCGCGGCCACGGCGGCGTCGGCGGCCGACCTCGCCTGGCGCGCCGTCTTGCGGAGCTTCTTGTCGCTGGCCGTGCGGTCGCCGAGGGCGCCCGGGGTCCAGAGCTCGACGTCCTCGTCGGAGTAGTCGGACTTCGACGGACGGCGCTTGAGCTGCGGCAGCTCGGCACCCGGCGCGAGCCGTCGTGCCGTGATGAGGAACCCGGTGTGCCCGATCATGCGGTGGTCGGGACGGACGGCCAGCCCCTCGACGTGCCACCCGCGGACGAGCGTCTCGGAGGCGTCGGGCTCGGTGAAGACGCCGGATGCGCGGAGGGCCTCGGCGACGCGCGAGAGCTGGGTCGCCGTGGCGACGTAGCAGACGACCAGTCCGCCGGGGGTGAGGGCGGCGGCGGTCGCGTCGACGCACTCCCAGGGGGCGAGCATGTCGAGCACGACGCGGTCGACCGTGCCGTCGGGCATCGTCTTCGGCAGCTCGTCGACGAGGTCGCCGACCGTGACGCTCCAGTTCGGCTGCTCCGAGCCGAAGAAGCTGACGACGTTGCCCTCGGCGACGTCGGCGAACTCCTGGCGGCGCTCGAACGAGGCCAGTCTGCCCTCGGGGCCGATCGCTCGCAGCAGCCAGAGCGAGAGGGCACCCGACCCCACCCCGGCCTCGACGACGGTGGCGCCGGGGAAGATGTCGGCGAAGGCGACGATCTGGGCGGCGTCCTTCGGGTAGACGATGGCGGCGCCGCGCGGCATCGACATGACGAAGTCGCTGAGCAGCGGGCGCAGGGCCAGGTACTCGTCGCCGGTGGTGCTCGCCACGACCGAGCCGTCGGGCAGACCGACGAGCGTGTCGTGGGCGATCATGCCCCGGTGGGTGTGGAACACCGCGCCGGGGGTCAGCACGACCGTGTTCATCTTGCCCTTCGGGCCGGTCAGCTGGACCTTGTCGCCCTCGAGGAAGGGGCCGGACTGGCGACGGGTGGCGGTCATGCGGTGCTGCTTTCGGTCGGAGGGGCGGCTCGGTCGAGGGCCGGGAGCCGAGGAGGCGCGGGTCGGCGCCGATCGGCGCCCCGCGGTCAGAGGGCGGAGGCGGGTGGTCGGCTCGTGTCGCGTGCCGCGGCGTGCAGCCGGCGCAGGTCGGCCACGGTCACACCGCGGAGGGTCGTGGCACGGGTGTACCCGGCGTCGTCGACGAGCGGTGCGGCGTGCTCGACGCCGAGGACGACGGCGCCGGACGCGACGGCCGACGCGGCCCCGGGCGGGGAGTCCTCGATGGCGACGCAGTCGGCGATGTCGACGCCGAGCAGGGCCGCGCCGCGCAGGTACGCCTCGGGGTGGGGCTTGCTGTTCTCGACCTCGTCGCCGGCCACGACGGCGTCGAAGGCCGGGAAGTCGATCGCCTCGATCATGAAGTCGGCCATGCGCCGGATGGACATCGTGACGAGCGCCGTGGGCACGCCCTCGCTCCGCAGCTCGGCGAGGAGCTCTCGGGCGCCGGGGCGCCACGGGACGTCGTCGGCGACGAGCGCCAGGACCCCGGTCGTCAGGCGGTCGATGATCTCGTCGAGCGGGAGATCGACGCCGTGCTGCTGGATGACCCGGGCGGAGTCCCACAGGCCCGTGCCGATCATGGCGTCGCCGTCGGCTCTGGTCCAGGTTCCGCCGAACGACTCGACCAGTTCGACCTGGCATTCGTACCAGTAGGGCTCGGTATCGACGAGAGTGCCGTCCATGTCCCAGAGGACCGCGGCGGGAAGAGAGGAGGTCACGGGCATCGAGTCTACGGGAGGCGCCCGGCGGTCCGGCCGACCCGGCCGGGGACCCGGCGACGCACGGTCTACTGTGGAGGGTCAAGACGCCGGTGCAGCGGGCCCGGCTCGGTGAGGACACAGGTGACGAACACGTCGAACACGTCGGACTTCGCGAAGGGGCGACTCCTGGTCGTCGCCTTCGAGGGGTGGAACGACGCCGGCGAGGCGGCCAGCGGGGTCGCACGGAGCCTCGTCGAGTCGCTGGGCCTCGAGCCGGTGGCCGAGCTGGACGGCGAGCGGTACATCGACTACCAGTTCAACCGCCCGCAGATCGGGCTCGACGACGACGGCGGGCGGACGCTCGTCTGGCCGCGGATCGAGCTGCTCGCCGCACCCGACTCCTCCGAGGTCATCGCCGCGTCGTCCGACGTCGGGTCCGACACCGAGGTCTTCGTCCTGCTGGGCGCCGAGCCGTCGCGCAGCTGGCGCGGGTTCGCGGCCGAGATCGTCGACCTCGTGGACGTCCACGCGATCACCTCCGTGGTGTTCCTCGGGGCGATGCTCGCCGACGTCCCGCACACCCGGCCGATCTCCGTCTTCGTCAGCAGCGACAACGCCGACGTCCGAGGTCAGCTCGGCCTCGAGCGCAGCACGTACGAGGGCCCGGTGGGCATCCTCTCCGTCCTCGGCGACGCCGTCGAGACGGCCGGCGTGCCCTCGCTGTCGGTCTGGGCGTCCGTCCCGCACTACGTGCACAACGCCCCCTCGCCCAAGGCGACGCTCGCGCTCGTCGAGAAGCTCGACGAGCTGTCCGCCGTGAGCGTGCCCCGCGGCGACCTCGTCGAGGAGGCCGCCGCATGGGAGGCCGGTATCGACGCCCTCGCGGCCGACGACGACGACATGGCGGGCTACATCGAGCAGCTGGAGCAGGCGCGCGACACCGTCGACTCCCCCGAGGCGAGCGGCGAGGCCATCGCGCAGGAGTTCGAGCAGTACCTCCGCCGACGCGACGGCAAGGGCGACGACCCGCGGTACCCGCCGGCCCCCTGAGCGCCGGGCGGAGGGCGCCGCCCATCGACGCGGCTGACCTAGTCGACCCCCGCCGCGCCTCCGTCGCCCAGCTCGCCGGGGACGACGACGCCGTTCTCGTAGGCGAACACGACCGCGGCGGTGCGATCGCGCAGCGCCAGCTTGGCGAGGACGTTCGAGACGTGCGTCTTCACGGTCGCCTCGCCGACGAACAGCCCGCGTGCGATCTCGGCGTTGGAGGCGCCCCGAGCCATGCCGTCGAGCACCTCGCGTTCGCGGCCCGTGAGGAGACTCAGCCGTGCGTTCGGCACGACGGCGTTCGCCGTCGTGTCGACGAGCGCACGGGTGACGACTGCACGGGTCAGCTCGGGGCAGACGAGCGCGTCACCGCGATCGACGACGCCGATCGCCTCGATGAGCTCTTCCGGGCCGGCGGTCTTCAGCAGGAAGCCGCTCGCCCCGGCCTGGAGCGACCGGAACAGGTAGTCGCCCCGGGCGAAGGTCGTGAGGATCAGCACCGACGGGCGGTGCTCGCCCGACGACCCGAGGATGCGCCTGGTGGCCTCGACGCCGTCGATGCCGGGCATCTCGATGTCCATCACGACGACGTCCGGCTCGAGGCTCGCGGCCAGGTCGACGGCCTCGACGCCGTCGCGCGCCTCCCCCACGACCGTCACGCCCCTGGCGGTCTCGAGGATGATCCGGAACCCCGCTCGCACGAGATCCTGGTCGTCGGCCAGGAGCACCCGCACCGGCCGGTCGTTCGTCTTCTCCATGCTCATTCCCCCTCGAAGAGGGTAGCCCCCTTCGGAGGGTGGGCCACGACGGGGAGTTCGACGCGGACGCGGTAGCCGCCTCCCTCGCGGGGGCCCACGGTGAGGCGACCGCCGTGCAGATCCACCCGTTCGCGCATCCCCCGGTGCCCGAGACCCGAACCGGAGGGGGCCGCCGCCGGATCGAGCGCACCGGTCGCGCCTCGGCCGGCTCCCCCGGCGCGTGCAGCATGCCCGCTCGAGCCGAGTCCGTCGTCGACGACCTCGAGGCCGACCGACCCCTCGCCGTGGACGACCCGGATGACGGCGTACCTGGCCGCGCCGTGCTTCAGGGTGTTGGTCAGCGCCTCCTGGGCGATCCGGTACAGCGTGGAGCCGACCCCGTCGGGGACGTCGCGGGTGTCGCCGTCGATCTCGAGTCGGACGTCGAGTCCGAGGGCGCGGGTGTCGGCCACGAGGTCGGGGAGGGCGGCCAGACCGGCCACGGGCTCGGGAGGCAGCCCGTCGCGCGAGCGCATGACGGTCAGGAGGCGGTCGAGCTCGTCGATGGTCGTGCGTGCGGTGTCCTCGACGGCGGCGAGTGCGCCACGGGCGATCTCGGGGCGGTCGAGCGTGCGCCGCGCGGCACCGGCCTGGATGCCGATGACGGCGACGTGGTGGGCCACCACGTCGTGCAGCTCGCGGGCGATGCGGGCGCGCTCGTCGCCGATCGCCTGCTCGGCGATCCGGTCGTTGGCCGCACGGAGGGCCGCGTCGGACCTCTCGAGCGCGCGCCGGCGTGACCTCGACTCACGCGAGACGCGGCCGAAGTGGATCGCGGCGATGAAGAACAGGGCGTTCAGGACGACCGAGTAGAGGCTGGAGGCCAGGACGACGTCGGCGGAGTCGGAGTCGTCGCTCACCTGCGCCGCGATGTCGATGGCGAGCCAGGCGAACATGGCGACGACGACCACCAGGCTCCAGACGAACGCACGGCGCCGCGAGGGCGACCAGACGTTCGCGGAGAACACGACGAGGAACTCGGCGATGGAGGGCAGGAGGTCGTCGGGATGCCCCCTCACCCCGAGCACGATGAACGCCGTCGAGACGATGATCATGACCGACACCGGGAACCTCCGGCGGAACGCTATCGGAAGGCTCACCGCCACCGCGCCCGCCAGGGTCTCGAGGGTCGAGGGCATGGCGTGCCCGTCGGAGCTCAGGATCACCGACGCCAGCGCCGAGGTGACGAGCGCCAGCACGAGGAACCCGACGGCCAGCGCGGAGTCGACGACCCGCTCGCGCCGCATCGAGCCCCTGGACGGGCCGTCGGCGCCGGAGGGCGCGGCGGGACGGGAGCTGCGGGGCGACATGACCACGCCAGTCTGCCAGAGCGGCGACCTAGGTGAGGATCAGTCAGGCAGTGGCCTCGTCAGCACGGGATGGCAGGTCGACGCCGAGCAGGTCCACGCCGAGCAGAGCGGTGACGGCGTCGAGGTCGACGGACGTCGCGTCGGCGCCGGAGGCGATCCAGCGGTCCACGGCCTCGAGCGCGGACGGCGTGTCGAGGTCGTCGGCGAGGGCGGCGCGGAGGCGAGTCAGCAGACCGGTGGGGACGGACTCGACCGGGGTCGCGCCGAGGGGCGACGTCGTCGCGTGGTCCGCAGCGGCGTCGGGCCGCGGCGGCGCGGTATCGGCCCACGTCGACCAGACGCGCAGGCGGGCCTCGGCGTCGACGAGGTCGCTGTCGAACCACTCCCAGTCGGACCGGTAGTGGTGCGCGGCCACGGCGAGGCGCACGGCCCTGGCGTCGGCCCCGCCGGCGACGAGCTCGCTCACCTTCACGAGGTTGCCGAGCGACTTGCTCATCTTCTCGCCCTGATACGCCACCATGCCCGTGTGGGCGAACAGGTCGGCGTAGCGACCCCCCGTCAGCGCCTGGCCGTGCGCCGCGCTCATCTCGTGATGCGGGAACACCAGGTCGCTGCCACCGCCGTTGACCGTGATCGGCGAAGCGAGGGTCTGCTCGGCGATCACCGTGCACTCGATGTGCCAGCCGGGTCTCCCCTCGCCGACCGGGGACTCCCAGGAGGGCTCGCCCTCCCGGGCGCCCCGCCACAGGAGGGGGTCGAGCGGGTCGCGCTTGCCCGCGCGGCCGGGGTCGCCGCCGCGTTCGGCGGAGAAGCGCGCCATGGTCTCGGGGTCGAGTCGGCTCTCGAGCCCGAGGTGCCACGACGTGTCGCGTTCGGCGGCCCCGACGTCGAAGTAGACGTCGTCGACCGCGGAGCCCTCGGTGGGCACGCGGTACGCGGATCCGGAGTCGAGGAGGCGCGCCACGGCTCGGGCGACGTCCGTCACGACGTCCGTCACGGCGACGTAGTGCGTCGGCGGCACGACGGCGAGGTGCTCCATGTCGGAGCGGAAGAGGTCGGTCTGGGAGGCCGCCAGCTCGCGCCAGTCGACGCCCGTCGCGGTCGCCCGCTCGAGGAGCGGATCGTCGACGTCCGTCGTGTTCTGTGCGTACGTGACGTCGACGCCCGCGTCCGTCCAGACGCGGACGAGCGTGTCGAACGCGAGGTAGGTCGACGCGTGCCCGAGGTGGGTGGCGTCGTAGGGGGTGATGCCGCAGACGTACAACGATGCCGTGCCGTCGACGATCGCGGGGGCGCGGCGCCTGCCGGTGGCGGTGTCGTGCAGCATCGGCAGACGCCCGGCGCCCGGGAGCGTGGGGACTCGGGGGCGGGCCCACGACCTCACGCCGTCACCACGCCCGTCGAGAGCAGCACGATGAGCACGACGCCGAGGACGAGCCGGTAGGCGACGAAGGGCATGAAGCTGCGGCGGGAGATGTAGTTCATGAAGAACGCGATGACGAGGAACCCGACGACGAACGCGACGACGGTGGCCGCCAGCGTGAGCCCCAGCGAGTAGGGGCCGGGGTCGCTGAAGCTCTGGACGAGCTCGTAGAGACCGCTGCCGAAGACGGCGGGCACGGCGAGCAGGAACGAGAAGCGCGCTGCCGCGGGCCGCGTGTAGCCGAGGGCGAGAGCCGTGGTCGTTGTCGCACCCGAGCGCGAGACGCCGGGGATCAGCGCGAGCACCTGCGCGACGCCGACGGCGATGCCGTGACCGTACGACATGTCTTCGAAACGCGCCGCCTTCTTGCCGAGGTGGTCGGCGAGACCCAGGAGGATGCCGAAGACGATGAGGACGACGGCGACGATCCAGAGCGACCGGAAGACCGAGCGGATGTACTCCTGCGCGACGTATCCGACGACCACGATCGGGATGGTGCCGATGATGACGAGCCAGCCCATCCGCACGTCGGGGTCCGTGCGCGGGATCCGGCCCGTGACGCCCTGGAACCAGCGGACCACGATGCGCTTGATGTCGCGCCAGAAGTAGATGACCACCGCCAGCTCCGTGCCCAGCTGCGTGATGGCCGTGAACGTCGCCCCCGGGTCGAACTCGACCGTGCTGTTCGGATCGGAGAACAGGAGGCCGACGATCCGGAGGTGCGCGCTCGACGAGATGGGCAGGAACTCCGTGAGGCCTTGGACGAGGCCGAGGAGGAGTGCCTGGAGGAGTTGCTCCATGGGGATCCTTCTGGTGCGTGGTGCTCAGTACGTCGCGAGGAGGTCCCGGAGGACGCGACTGCCAAAGGATAGTGCGTCGAGGGGGACGCGCTCGTCGACCCCGTGGAACATCGCGGGGAAGTCCATGCCCTCGTCGAGACGCAGGGGGGCGAAGCCGTAGCCGGCGATCCCGAGGAGGCTCAGCGCCTTGTTGTCCGTGCCGCCCGAGAGAAGGTAGGGCAGCACCGGGGCACCCGGATCGTGACGGTGCAGGGTGGCCTCGATGGCCTCGACGAGGGGCCCGGAGAACGGCGTCTCGAGCCCGATGTCCGTGTGCATGGTCACGATCTCGATGTCGTCGCCGACGAGGTCGCGCACCTCGTCGAGGACGGCCGCCTCCTGACCGGGCATGCAGCGGATGTCGACCAGCGCCTCCGCGGTGTCCGGGACGACGTTGTGCTTGTAACCCGCCGTCAGCATCGTGGGGTTCGTGGTCGTGCGGAGCGACCCCCGGATGAATCCCCTGGCCGTGCCCGTCTGGAGGACGAGCTCGTCGGGCGACACCTGTTCGACGTCGACGTCGAGGATCCGCGCCACCTGCCGCAGCAGTGCGGAGGTGGTGTCGGTCAGCGTGATCGGCCACTGTCGACGCCCCAGCGCGGCGACCGCCTCGGCGAGCCGGGTGACGGCGTTCGCCTCGATCATCTGGGATCCGTGGCCGGCCGTTCCGCGGGCGATCAGCTTGACCCAGATGAGGGCCTTCTCGCCCGTCTGCAGCAGATACGACCGTCGGCCGTCGATGAACGTCGAGTAGCCGCCCACCTCGCTGATGGCCTCGGTGGCCCCGTCGAAGAGCTCGGGGTGCTCCTTCACGAGGAAGTGCGACCCGAGTACTCCCCCGGCCTCCTCGTCGGCGAGGAACCCGACGACCAGATCGCGCGCCGGTCGTTCGCCCGACCGGAGGATGTCGCCGATGGACGAGAGCATCATCGCGTCCATGTTCTTCATGTCGACGGCACCACGGCCCCAGAGCATGCCGTCGCGCACCACGCCGGCGAACGGATCGACCGACCAGTTGGCCGGATCGGCGGGCACCACGTCGAGGTGCCCGTGGACGATGAGGCCCGGCTTGGCCCGGTCGCGACCCTCGATCCTGGCCACGACGCTGACACGCCCGGGCTCGGACTCGAACAGCTGCGGCTCGACGCCGAGCGCCCGCAGCCGGTCGGCGACGTAGTCGGCCGCCTCGGCCTCGCCGTTCGACCGGCCCCCGCCGTAGTTGGAGGTGTCGAAGCGGATGAGGTCGCGGGCGATCGTCGCCGTCTCGTCCAATTCGGGCTCCGGGGCGGAACCGGCGGTGTCGCCGTCGAGGGGCTGCGCAGGTGTCGTCGTCATGGCGACCACGCTACCCGGAGGGTTCCTCGGCCCTGTCGTCGGGCCGCGACGAGCGGCCCACCCGCCCTGTGGTCGAGAGGCCCTCTCGAGCCGTGCTAATGTTTCGTGGTCGGCTTCGGCCGGCACCATCCAGTCCGGGTGGCGGAAATGGCAGACGCGCTAGCTTGAGGTGCTAGTGCCCGTATAGGGCGTGGGGGTTCAAGTCCCCCCTCGGACACCGAAGACAAGCCTTGCAGGCGGACTTCACACGGTCTGTGTTGAGACAGACGAAAGACCCGATCACCACTGGTGATCGGGTCTTTCTGGTTTCCGCGGTCGCAGGTGCCGCCGGCGTAGGGTTCGGGCCAGCACACGACGAGAGGACCCCCATGGAGTACGCACGACTCGGAACCAGCGGACTGACGGTCTCGGCCGTCACCCTCGGCTGCATGAGCTACGGAGTCCCCGAGCGGGGCTCGCACGCCTGGACGCTCGGCGAGGACGACAGCCGGCCGTTCATCCGCCGCGCCCTCGAGCTCGGCGTCACGACCTTCGACACCGCCGACGTGTACTCCGACGGCACCAGCGAGGAGATCGTCGGCCGGGCCCTGCGCGACTTCGCCACGCGTGACGAGGTGGTCCTGGCGACCAAGGTGCACGGTCGGATGCGCCCCGGGCCGAACGGCGCCGGTCTCAGCCGCGGTCACATCATGAGCGCCGTCGACGACAGCCTGCGTCGTCTGGGCACCGATCACATCGACCTGTATCAGATCCACCGCTTCGACCCCGAGGTACCGGTGGAGGAGACCATGGAGGTGCTCCACGACCTGGTGCGCGCCGGCAAGGTGCGGTACCTGGGCGCGTCGAGCATGTGGGCCTGGCAGTTCGCGTCGATGCAGCACGCCGCCGACCTCGGCGGGTGGACCCGTTTCGTGTCGATGCAGGACCAGTACAGCCTCATCCAACGGGAGGAGGAGCGCGAGATGCACCCCTACTGCGTGGACCAGGGCGTGGGCGTGCTGCCCTGGTCGCCTCTCGCCCGCGGTCGGCTCACGCGCGACTGGGACGCCGCCACCTCGCGCAGCGAGACCGACGAGTTCGGCCGCACCCTCTACCGTCAGCGCGAGGAGGGCGATCGCCGGGTGGCCGCCGCCGTCGCGGAGGTCGCGGAGGCGCGGGGCGTCTCACGCGCGCAGGTCGCGTTGGCCTGGGTGCGGCAGCAGGACGCCGTCACCTCCCCCATCGTCGGAGCGACGAAGATGCAGCACCTGGACGACGCGGTCGCGTCCGTCGACCTGTGGCTGACGGACGACGAGCTCGACGCGCTCGAATCCCCCTACGTCACGCGCGAGAACGAGGGCTTCTGACCCGCGGGCCCGTGGTCGGGCCTACTGTGAGCGTCACGCGCGGCGACCACGTCGTGCGAACCATCCGACGGAGGCAACCATGGGCAGCGAGTCGAACGAGAACGTCGAGCACACCGAGAAGACGGAGAAGACGGGCGGTGCGGGCGACGCGACCGTGACGCGCACCGAAGAGACCACGACCGAGCGGAGCGGCTCGTACGTCGACAGCGACATCCCCGCCGACGGGGACGAGGGGCACGAGGCGCACGGCGCGAAGTCCGACGAGGCCGACGGCGAGTTCACCGACTCGGACATCCCCGCCGACCGCTGACCACCTCGACGACCCGGCGACCGCTGCGCCTCGCGGAGCGGTCGCCGGGTCGACGCATCCCCGACGGACTTCGTGCGCGTCGGACCGCCGGGCATCACGCACGGTACGGTCGACGCGGGAGGAAACATCTATGACAACGCGCATCGTAATTCTCGGCGGCGGTTCCGCCGGGCTGACCACAGCTCTCGAGCTCCAGAAACGCCGACCCCCGCAGAACGCGAGCATCACGCTCGTCGATCAGGCCCCGTACTTCACGTACCAGCCGTTCCTGCCCGAGGTCGCCGGCGGCCACATCGCACCTCGCGACGTCACCGTGCCGCTCCGCAAGGCGCTCCGCAAGACCAAGGTCGTCGAGGCGGCCGTCTCGGGTCACGACCGCGCGGCGAAGACCGTGTCGGTGACGACCGGCGACGGCGTCACGAGCACCATCGCCTACGACCAGCTCGTCGTGGCCCTCGGCGCCGTCACCCGCACGTTCCCCACCCCCGGGCTCGCCGAGAACGGCGTCGGGTTCAAGAGCGTCGAGGAGGCCCAGTACGTCCGCGACCGCATCCTCGGGAACATCGCCGAGGCGGCCTCGGTCTCAGACCCGGCCACGCGACGCAAGCTCCTGACCGTCGTCTTCGTCGGCGGAGGCTACACCGGCGTCGAGGCGATGGCCGAGCTCGATGACGCGGCGAAGGCCGCGGTCGACTCGTTCCCGAACCTGTCGCGCGACGAGCTCCGCTTCGTCCTCGTCGAGGCCCTCGACCGCGTCGCCCCCGAGGTCGGCCCCGAGCTGTCCAAGTGGACTCTCGGGCACCTGCGCTCGCGCGGCATCGACATCCGCCTCAAGACGACGATGCCCTCGTGCATCGACGGCGACGTCGTCCTGAGCGACGGCGAGACCATCCCCGCGGGCACCATCGTCTGGACGGCCGGCGTCAAGCCGAACCCCGTGCTCGCCGACCTCGGTCTGCCCCTCGGGCCGCGCGGCCACGTCAACGTGTCGGCCACGCTGCAGGTGCAGACCGACGAGGGCGACGTCCTCGACGGCGTCTGGTCGCTCGGCGACGGCGCCCAGGTCCCGAATCTGCTCAGCGAGCAGCAGCCGGCCTACTACCCGCCGAACGCGCAGAACGCCGTCCGACAGGCGGTGACCGTCGCCGACAACATCATCGCGCAGCTCTCGGGTCAGCCGATCGCCGAGTACCGTCACGAGTCCGTCGGAACGGTCGCGAGCTTCGGCATCGGCAAGGGCGCGGCGAACATCAAGGACGTCAAGATGAAGAACGTCCCGGCCTGGCTCGCCCACCGGGGCTACCACCTGTACGCGATGCCGACGCTCAATCGCAAGTGGCGCATCCTCACGGGCTGGATCACCAACTTCTTCGGCGGACGCGATCAGACGCCGCTGGTCGGCATGGCCGACCCGCGCGCGGGCTTCCTGAAGGTAACCCCGTCGGTCCCGGCCGACGGCGGAGCCAAGAAGAAGAAGTAACGCTCGAGCGATCGATCAGGAGGCGCGTCCCGGGGAACCGGGGCGCGCCTCCTCGGTCTGCGGGGTCGGTGCCGCACCCCGGGGCAGGCGCAGCGAGATGATCGCGCTCACGGCCAGCAGGGCCCCGGCCGACCCGAAGGCGACCGCATACGACGTCGTGTCGACCAGCAGCCCCGCCACCAGCGGGCCCGCGATGGCGCCCAGGTCCGAGCACATCGAGAAGACGGCCACCGGGCGCCCGCCGCGGCCGCCCGCCGCGTCGCCCACCAGAGCCGCCGGGGCCGTGCCCATGAAGGCCGTCGCGACGCCGTAGACCGCGAGCAGCACGCCGAGCATCACGATGTCGGTCGAGAACGCCACCGCCGCGAGGGTCACGGCCGCGACGGCGAACGCTCCGATCATCGCCGGGCGGCGACCGACCGTGTCGACCAGCTTCGCCGCCGGTGCGAGGGCGAGCGTCTGCGCGACGGCGGCCACGGCGAAGACGATGCCCGTCCAGGCGGTCGTGCCCTTGAGCACCTCGACGACGAGGACGGGCACGAGGGCGCTCCGCACGCCGAGCGACGACCACCCCTGGCTGAAGCTCGCGACGCAGGCGGCGCGGAACCGGATGTCTCGGAGCACCACGGCGAACGGCACGGGCGGCTCGGTCGAGGTCGTCGACGTGCGCCCTCTCGCAGGGCGCAGCAGGACGACGCCCACGAGACCGGCGATCAGCAGCGTGGCGGCGTAGAAGAAGAACGGCGCCGTCAGCGAGATCGTCGCCAGCACGCCGCCGAGGGCCGGCCCGGCCATGCCGCCGACCAGGAACCCGCCCTGGTAGAAGCCGATGGCGCGCGCCCGGTGCGAGGGCGCCGTCGTGGCGAGCAGGAGGGTCATGGCGGCGATGCTGAACATGGCCGATCCGATGCCGCCGAGTCCGCGCAGCAGCAGCAGCTGCGGGTACGTCTCGGCCAGCCCGGCCAGACCGCTCGAGACGGCCACGATGCCGATCCCCACCGAGAGCACCAGCCTCTCGCCGGCCCGGTCGAGCAGCTTGCCGACGAAGGGGCTCGCCACGAGGCGCATCAGGGCGAACGCCGAGAGGACGGCGCCGACCAGGGTGTTGTCGACCCCGAAGCTCCGGGCGTAGACGGGCAGCACGGGCACGACGACGCCGAAGCCGACCATCACGAAGAAGGCGATGACGCCGAGCACGACGACGTCGCGTCCGAGACGGACACGGGGGGAGGCGGTGGGGGCGTCGGGCGCCGGGGTCGACATCCCCTCAGGGTACGTGCCCGGCCGCGGTCAGACGCGCGCGCCCGTGAGCGAGAACGGCCCGAGCAGACCCGCGAAGTCCTTGCGCGGCGGTGCGGCGTACTCGCCGCGGGTGCTCGTCCGCAGGCGCAGCCGGACGAGCGACTCCGCGAAGGCCGTCGCCGCTCCGACGCCGTCGACGACCGGGGCGCCGAGCTCGTCGCTCAGGTCGTGGCAGAGGTCGGCCATCCCCGCGCAGCCGAGGACGACCGCGTCGGCCCCCGCGGCGAGCACGGCGCGGCACTCGTCGGCGACGACCCGCCGCGCCTCCGAGGCGGGGTCGTCGAGCTCGAGCACGGCGATCTCGCAGGCCCGGACCTCGACGCAGGCCGGCCCGAAGCCGTAGCGGTCGACCAGCTCGCGGGCGCGGCCGGTCGTGCGACCGAGCGTCGTCACGACCCCGAACCGACGCGCGACGAACGAGGCGGCATGGAACGCGGCCTCGGCGATGCCGATCACCGGGCCCCGGGCGAGCTCGCGGGCGGCGTCGAGACCCGGGTCGCCGAAGCACGCGACGACGTACGCGTCGACCCCGTAGCGTTCGCCCCGTGCGATCTGCTCGAGGAGGCCCGGCACGGCCAGCGCCTCCTCGTAGTGACTCTCGATCGAGGCCGGCCCCATGGTCGGGTTGACGGCCGTGACGCGGGTCGACGGCGAGGCCGCAGCCCGCGCCGCGATGCCGATCGATCGGGTCATGCCGACGCTGGTGTTCGGATTGACGACGCGGACGTGCATGATGCGGGGCTCCTCAGGCGGTGGTGACGGTCGTGCCGTCGTCGACGGTCGTGCCGTCGTCGACGGTCTCGTCGTGGGCGTCGAGCGACGGCATCTGCGGCCGGCGCCGTTCGAGGAGCCGGAAGGAGACGAGCCCGAGCCCGCAGCCGACGAACCAGCTGTAGTCGCTGATCCAGGTCGCCGACGGGCCGCCGAGGTCGACGACCAGGGCCGGGACGACGGCGATCGCGATGGACACGAGACCCGACCCGACGAGTGCGCGGACGGCGTTCGGATTGACTCCCCCGCGGTACCAGTACCGCCCCGCCGGGCCCATCGTGTACAGGTCGTCGACGGCGATGCGCTGCCGTCCGACCAGGTAGTAGCCCGCGATGAGGATGCCGAAGAGCGGGCCGATCAGCGCGCCGAGCACCCCGAGGGAGTACTGGATCGCCTGCGCGTCGCCGTACCAGTTCCAGGGGGTGAGGGCGACGCTGCCGACGGCCGCGATCATGCCGCCGGCCCGCCAGCTGATCCGACGCGGGCTGACGTTCGTGAAGTCGAACGCCGGCGAGATGAAGTTCGCGACGATGTTGATGCCGACGGTGGCCGTGATGAACGTCAGTCCGCCGAGCAGGATCGCGAAGGGCGTCCCGATGGCGTCGACGGTCTCGATGGGGTCGGTGATCAGACGGCCGAACACCGGGACGGTCGCGGAGGCGCAGATCACCGTGAGCAGCGAGAAGAAGAGGAAGTTGACGGGCAGACCGAGGAGGTTTCCCCTCTTCACCGCGCGGAAGCTGCGGCCGTACCGGGCGAAGTCGCCGAAGTTCAGCATCGGACCGGAGAAGTAGCTGACCACGATCGCCACCGCCGAGAGCATGAGCGGGATCGAGGCTCCGAACTCCAAGGGCGGCCCGGCGGAGAGGTTCAGGCTGATGGCGCCCCAGCCGGCCTGCGAGACGAGGTAGACGGCCAAGGCGATCATGACGACGTAGACCGCGGGGCCCGCGAAGTCGATGAACCGGCGGATGGACTCCATCCCCCGCCAGAACAGCGCGGCCTGAGCCACCCAGAGGATGCCGTAGCTGATCCAGCCGAGGGCGTCGAGACCCAGGAACGACGGCCCGAGCAGAGCGGCGCTGGCGGGGAGGAACTTGAGGAACACGATGGTCAGGGCCTGCGACGCCAGATAGGTCTGCACGCCGTACCAGGCCGTCGCGATGAGACCGCGGATGACCGCCGGGATGTTCGCCCCGCGGACCCCGAAGACGGCTCGGTTGACGACCGGGTAGGGCACGCCGGTCCGCTGGCTGGGCTTGGCGACGAGGTTCGTGAAGACGTTGACGATGAGGATGCCGGCCACGAGGGCGACCAGCACCTGCCAGCTGGCGATGCCGAGGGCGAACAGGCTGCCCGCCGTCACGTAGCCCCCGACGGAGTGCACGTCGGACATCCAGAAGGCGAAGATGTTGTAGCCGCCCCAGGTCTGCCGGGTGAGCGGCGCCAGGTCGTCGTTCGTCAGATCGGGGTGGTAGCCCGCCTTCGCGGCGGTGGCCGCCCCCGACGGGTGCTGCGCTGCCGTCTCGACGGGCGGTGCGGTGTTCGATGCCACGATTGCCTCCTGAGGGACGAGGTAGCGTGAGGGGGAGGTGATCCTCGTCGTGCTGTGAATCTATGGCTTCACACGGCGTCGTCGGTTTCCGGCTTGTAACGAGCGTGTGACAGCAGTCGCTTCACACCCGACCGATCGGCGACCCGTGACCGTTCCGCGCCTGCCCCGCCCCTCCGACGACCCCGTCGAGCTCGACGCGGCCGTGCTCGGATCGCGCCTCCGAGAGCTCCGCCTCGCCCGCGGCATGTCGTTGCGATCGCTCGCCGCCAGGCTCGAGATCTCGCCGAGCGCCGTGTCGCAGCTCGAACGCGGTGCCCGGCGGCCGTCGGTGAGCCGGCTGCTCACCATCGTGCAGGTGCTGGGCGTCCCGCTGGCCGACGTGTTCGAGGCCGAGACGGCGGGGGCGGTCGACGAGACCGACGCCGCGCCTCCTCGGGGTCCGGTCGTCGCCCGGGCCGACGAGACCCGGCCGGTCGTGCTCGGCGACGGGGTCGTCTTCCGGCGGTTGTCGCCCGGCCACCTCCGCGGAGTCGACTTCTTCGAGTCGACCTACCCGCCCGGAGCCTCGGCGACCGGGGTCAACGACCTCGTCACGCACGAGGGGTACGAGGTCGGCACCGTCGTCTCGGGCGAGCTCACCATCGACTTCCCCGACGAGCGCGTCGTCGTCGGGGCCGGCGACTCCGTGACGTTCCCGTGCGATCTGCCGCACCGGCTCGGCAACCTCGGCGCGGTCGACGCCGTGGCCACCTGGCTCATCGTCCACCCGGGGGCCTGAGCCGCCCGGCGCCGAGCACTGTGTGACGCCGTGTGTCGCCGCCCGGGAAACGTCGCGCGAGTGCCCGAACAATGGACGCATGACTCGACGAATCCGGTTCAACGCCTTCGACATGAACTGCGTGGGGCACCAGTCCCCCGGGCTGTGGCGCCACCCCGACGACCGTTCGGCCGACTACACGAAGCTGAGCTACTGGACCTCGCTCGCGCGCCTCCTCGAGAAGGGCGTCTTCGACGGGCTCTTCATCGCCGACGTGCTCGGCACCTACGACGTCTACGGCGGGAACCACGACGCCGCGCTGCGGAACGGAACCCAGACCCCCGTCGGCGATCCCATCCTGCTCGTCTCGGCCATGGCGGCCGCGACCGAGCACCTCGGCTTCGGGATCACCGCCGGCACGGCCTACGAGCACCCCGTGCCCTTCGCCCGCCGCATGTCGACGCTCGACCACCTGACGGAGGGGCGCGTCGGCTGGAACGTCGTCACCGGCTACCTGCCGAGCGCCGCCCGCAACATGGGAGCCGACGACCAGCTCGACCACGACACGCGCTACGACCAGGCCGACGAGTACCTCGAGGTGCTCTACAAGCTCTGGGAGGGGTCGTGGGAGGACGACGCCGTCGTCCGCGATCGCGAGAGCGGCGTCTTCACCGACCCGTCGAAGGTGCACTCCATCGATCACGACGGCACGTACTACAAGGTGCCCGGCATCCACATCGCCGAGCCCAGCCCGCAGCGGACGCCGGTCATCTACCAGGCCGGCGCTTCCCCCCGCGGCATCCGGTTCGCCGCCGGGAACGCCGAGTCGATCTTCGTCGCCGCGCCCACGAAGGAGCGCCTCGCGACGACCGTCGCGAAGCTGCGGGACGCCCTCGAGGCGGCGGGGCGCGACCGCTACTCGGCGCGCATCTACACGCTGCTGACGATCATCACCGACGCGACGCCCGAGGCGGCGGCGGCGAAGCACGAGGAGTACCAGCGGTACGCGTCGCACGAGGGCGCCCTCACGCTCATGTCGGGCTGGATGGGCGTCGACCTCTCGACCTACTCGCTCGACGACCCGGTCGGCGACGTCGAGAGCAACGCGATCCAGTCGGCGCTGGCCAACTTCCAGGCGCAGGCGGGCGACACGGGCAAGGAGTGGACGATCCGCGACATCGCCGAGGCGGCGGGCATCGGCGGCCTCGGCCCGCGCATCGTCGGCTCGGGCGAGGAGATCGCCGACCAGCTCCAGGAGTGGGTGGACGAGACGGACGTCGACGGCTTCAACCTCGCCTACGCCATCACGCCCGGCACGTTCGAGGACATCGTCGAGCACGTGATCCCGGTGCTCCAGGCCCGCGGCGTCTACCCGACCGAGTACGAGCCGGGCACTCTCCGCCAGAAGCTCTTCGGACGCGGCGACCGGCTGCCCGCCGAGCACCACGGGGCCCGATTCACGGTGGGAGGCGCGGCGACGGCCTCGTAGTCGAGCCCGGGCCGCGATGACACGGCTCTCGCATCCTGGTTAGGGTGGAACACCCTCGCGTCCTCGTCGGTCGGGAGGTGACGGGCCACGAGGGTCCGTCGAGACGAGGGGCGGGCGACGATGGTGTTCGATTACGTGGCCGCGAGGTGGGACCAGATCTGGTTCGCCTCGTGGCAGCACTTCTCCCTCGTGGTGCAGTGCGTCGTCCTGGCCGTCGTGCTGGCCGTCGTCATCGCGGTGCTGGTGCACCGCAGCGCCTGGTTGAGCGCCGTGGCCAACGGCGTGTCCGCCGTGGGTCTCACCCTCCCGTCGTTCGCGCTCGTCGGCCTCCTGATCCCGTTCCTCGGATTCGGCGTGCCGCCGGCGGTCGCCATCGTCACCTTCTTCGCGACCCTGCCCATCCTGCGCAACGCCGTCGTCGGGCTCAACGAGGTCGACGCGTCGCTGCTCGAGTCGGCGCGCGGCGCGGGGATGGGCTCGATGCGCACGCTGCTGACGGTGCAGCTCCCCCTGGCCTGGCCGATCATCCTCACCGGCGTCCGCGTCAGCGCGCAGATGGTGATGGGCATCGCCGCCGTGGCGGCCTACAGCCTGGGGCCGGGTCTCGGCGGCTTCATCTTCTCGGGTCTGTCCCGAACCGGCGGTGCGAACGCGCTCGCCTCCGTCGTCACCGGGGTCGTGGGCGTCGTCGTCCTCGCCGCCGTGCTCGATCTCCTGCTCGTCGGCCTCGGCCGCCTGACCATCTCGCGAGGTATCCGTGTCCAGAACTGACTCCCCCGCCGTCCCGTCCACCGGAGACGTCTCCGGCAAGGCGATCCGACTCGAGCAGGTGACCAAGCGGTACCCGGGTCAGGCGTCCCCGGCCGTCGACGGCATCACCCTCGAGATCCCGGCCGGCAAGATCGTCATGCTGGTCGGCCCGTCCGGCTGCGGCAAGACCACGACGCTGAAGATGATCAACCGCCTGATCGAGCCCACCGAGGGCCGCATCGTGCTCGGGGACGACGACGTCACCGACATCGACGGCGACGATCTCCGACGTCGCATCGGCTACGTGATCCAGGCCGGCGGGCTCTTCCCGCACATGACGGTGGCGACGAACATCGGGATCGTGCCCAAGATGCTCGGCTGGTCGAAGGAGCGGATCGCGGCCCGCGTCGACGAGCTGCTCGAGCTGGTCTCGCTCGATCCTGCGACGTACCGCGACCGGTTCCCCCGCGAGCTCTCCGGCGGGCAGCAGCAGCGCGTCGGCGTGGCGCGCGCCCTGGCCGCCGACCCGCCCGTGCTCCTCATGGACGAGCCCTTCGGCGCGGTCGACCCGATCACCCGCCAGCGCCTCCAGGACGAGCTGATCAACATCCAGCACGAGCTGCAGAAGACGATCGTCATCGTCACCCACGACTTCGACGAGGCCGTGAAGCTCGGCGACTGGATCGTGGTCTTCTCGGAGGGCGCGCACATCGTCCAGTACGACACCCCCGAGCGCATCCTCGCCGAGCCGGCGAACGAGTTCGTCGAGAACTTCATCGGCTCCGGTGCGGGGCTGAAGCAGCTGACCCTCAGCCGCGTCGGCGACGTGGATCTCGAGGAGGCGGTGGTCGCCTCCCCCGGCGAGTCCGGCGCCGAGGTGCTCGCCCGTGCGAAGGCCGCCGGTCACAATCACGCCGTCGTCGTCGACGAGCGCAACCGGCCCATCGCCTGGCCCTCCACGAGGCAGCTCTCGCGACTCACCACGGTGCCGTCGACCGTCGACGACGATCTGCCCGTCATCGGCAGCGGCGCCACCCTGAACGACGCCCTGGACACCATGCTCGTCTCGAGCGCCGGTGCGGCCCTCGTGACCGGGCGCCGGGACTCCTTCATCGGCGTCATCACGGTCGAGGTCGTGATGGAGGCCATCACGAGGGCGCGGAAGGCCGCCGCCGTCGCAGCCGACTACACGCCCGTGGGCACGAACACGGGCCCCCTCGACGCCCTGCCGACGTCGACGGCGGGCTCACTCCCCACGGCGGACTACGAGGCGGCGCCGGGCGGCGACGCGCGTCCTGCCGACGGCGGCCGACCGTGAGCGCCGCGGCCGCCGCCCCCGTCGCCGGCGCGCGCGGGCGACCACGCCGGGCCTGGCTGGCCCTCCTGCCCCAGCCGATCGCGGTCCTCCTCGGATTCGTCGCCTTCGCGGTCTGGCTGTCGGTCGCCGACCTCACCGCCGGCGAACGCACCACGTTGAACACCGACACCCTCCTGTCGCTGATGCGCGAGCACCTCGCGCTGACGTTCGTCTCGGCGCTCGTCGTGCTCGTCATCGCCATCCCGCTCGGCATCCTCCTCACACGGAAGCCGTTCGTGAAGGTCAGCGGCGGCATCCTCGCGGTCGCGAACTTCGGGCAGGCCGCCCCCGCCATCGGCCTCATCGTCCTCCTGGCGTTCTGGCTCGGCTTCGAGTTCCGGGCGGCGGTGGTGGCCCTCGTGCTCTACGCGGTCCTCCCCGTGCTGCGCAACACGATGATCGGCCTGCAGAGCGTGGACGCCCGCCTCGTCGAGGCGGGCCGGGGCATGGGCATGAGCGCGTTCTCCGTACTGATGAAGGTCGAGCTGCCCCTGGCCGTGCCGGTGATGCTGTCGGGCATCCGGACGGCTCTCGTGCTGCTCGTCGGCTCGGCCGCATTGGCCACGTTCATCGGGGCGGGCGGGCTCGGGCTGCTGATCACCACGGGCGTCAACCTCTTCCTCCCGCGCGTGCTCGTCTCGGGTGCGATCCTCATCGCACTGCTCGCACTGCTCATCGACTGGCTGGGGCGACTCGTCGAGCACGTCGCCCGTCCGAAGGGACTCTGACCCATGGCATCGACCCCCACCGGGCGCCCAGCCCTCGTGACACCTCGCCGCCTGCGACGCCTCGGGGTCGTCCGCGGAACGGCCGCCGGATTCGTCGCGGTCGCGACCGTGGCCGGACTGACCGGATGCGGTCTGCAGCCGGCGACGGCCTTCGTCCCCGCCGTGGCACCCGGCTCGATCGAGGCGATCGAGGGTCTGCCCGACGACGCCGCGCTCACCGTCACGGCGAAGAACTTCACCGAGCAGCTCGTGCTGGGCAAGATCGCCGTGCTCGCGGCGCAGGCGGCGGGCTTCGAGGTCACCGACCTCACGAACGTGCCCGGCAGCGTCGCCGTGCGGCAGCTCATGCTCGACGGCGACGCCGACATGACGTACGAGTACACCGGCACCGCGTGGCTCACGTACCTCGGCGAGGCGGAGGGGATCCCCGACCAGGAGGAGCAGTACGAGGCCGTGCGCGACGCCGACGTCGCCAACGGCCTGACCTGGCTCGAGCCGGCACCGCTGAACAACACGTACGCCATGGCGGTCCGGTCGGAGGCGGTGGCCGAGCTGGGCGACGTCGCCACGCTCTCGGACATCGCGGCCCTCCCGGTCGAGCAGCGGACGTTCTGCGTCGAGGCGGAGTTCAACTCGCGTGCCGACGGGTTCAAGCCCATGCTCGAGCGCTACGGACTCGAGCTGGGCGCCCCTGACGGAGTGCCGACCGACAACGTCAGCATCCTCGACACCGGGACGGTCTACGAGGCGACCGACCGGGGCAACTGCAACTTCGGCGAGATCTTCACGACCGACGGCCGCATCGACGCGCTCGACCTCACCGTGCTGGAGGACGACGAGGGCTTCTTCCCCGCCTACAACGCGGCCCCGGTGCTGTCGACCGCGACGCTGGAGACGTACCCCGGGCTCGCGGACGTCTTCGACCAGATCTCGCCCGAGCTGACCGACGAGGAGCTCCGCCAGCTCAATCTGCGGGTCGACGTCGAAGGCGAGGAGCCTGCGGACGTCGCCTTCGACTGGATGGTCGACAAGGGCTTCGTCACCCGCCCCTGACGTTCCCTCCCCACCTCGGTCGGGTGACTCCCTCACGTGTCCGGGCTGTGGACGGCGTCCTGCCGACGTCCGCGCCTCGGCACGCTGGTGCCATGACCTGTCGAACACCCCCGGATCCTCACCGCCCAGTGCCGGACGAGGCGGCCCTCGCCGCCCGGGCGTCCGAGCTGCTGCCGGTGGCCATCCGGCGTCAGCTGTGGACGCTCTTCTTCGACGCCGACGATGTGCAGCTGCCCATGATGGTCCCCTTTGAGGGGATCTCGGAGTGGCCGTCACCTCGCGCCGTCGACGACTGGGGCGTCGCCCTCGAGGCCGTCGTGGCCGAGTTCCACGTGGCGTGGCTCGCCTTCGTGGTCGAACGACCGGGCGCGTCGACGGCGAGCGAGTCGGATCTCGCGTGGCGCGACGCCCTGCTCGCCCTGGGTGCTACGGGCGGTCTGGTCGTACGGTCCGTGCTGGGCTGTTCGGACGACGGCGTGACATCGTGGTCCGCCCAGGGAGCACGGACGTCCGACCAGAGCGACGAACGGGCCCGGGTGATCAGCAGGGCGGTCGCCCGACAGACCCGTGGTCAGTCTTCGCCGAGGCGCCTGGCCCTCGCGGAGGTGCTCCCCCTGCGCTGACCCCGCTCCCGGTCGAGATGACGCCACCACGCGGTCTCCGCCTGCTCGGCCGAGGTGAAGACACCCAGCGGCCGTTGCTCGGTCTCGACGAGCGACCACAGCGTCAGGCGGTACCCGCCGCCGAACCGCTCGATCAGGGCCTGAGGTGCAGCGTCGGCGTCGCGGCGGACGAACCACCGATCGTGACCGATCTCATCGAGCATCCCCCGATCGTACGCGGCGGGAGCGCCAGCGGCTGAGTCGCAGTTCGGACCCGGCGGGGAGCTGCGCCCTCGGCCGGGTCCGACTCACTTGCGGTTGCCGATGCGGCCGCGCAGCACGTCGATGCGTTTCTGGATCTGCTCGGTGCTGGCCTGCGCCACGGAGGGGCCGCCGCTGATGCGCCGCAGGTCGGCGTGGATGAGACCATGCGGTTCGTTGGAGTGACGCGACCAGATGGAGACCAGCCGGCTGAGCTCCTGACGCTGCTCTTTGATCGTCTGATAGAGGGGACGGGCCGTCTCGACGGAGGCGGCGACCGTCGGCAGACCCGTCTTCGACGAACGACGTGCCTGCGTCGCCTGCCGTTGCCGCAGCAGGTCGCGCACCTGGTCGGGTTCGAGCAGGCCGGGGATCCCGATGAAGTCGAGCTCTTCGAGGCTCCCGATCTCGCCGCCGGTGCCGAACTCGCCGCCGTCGTAGAGGACACGGTCGAACGAGGCCTGCGAGTCGAGGGCCTCGAAGGGCTGCTGCTCGAGCAGGCTCGACGCCTTCTCCTCTCGGTTGGCGGCCGCCATCATGTCCTCTTCGGGGGCGAAGATGCCGTCGTCGGCGTTCGTCGGGCGGTCGAGCGCGTGGTCGCGTTCGAGTTCGAGCTGCCCGGCCAGCGCCATCAGACTCGGGACGCTCGGCAGGAAGATCGACGCGGTCTCACCCCGACGACGGGCACGCACGAAGCGACCGACGACCTGGGCGAAGAACAGCGGCGTGGATGCGGAGGTCGCGTAGACGCCCACTGCCAGCCGCGGCACGTCGACGCCCTCGGAGACCATGCGGACCGCGACCATCCATCGGCTCTCGCTCTCGGAGAACGCCTGGATCCGGTCGCTGGCCGCCTTCTCGTCGGAGAGGACCACGGTCGGGCGTTCGCCGGTGATCTTCTGCAGCACGGCGGCGTACTGACGCGCGACCGTGTGATCGGTGGCGATGACCAGCCCGCCGGCGTCGGGGACGCCGCGACGCACCTCGGTGAGGCGCTTGTCGGCGGCCGAGAGCACGGCCGGGATCCAGTCGCCCTGCGGCGAGAGGGCCGTCCGCCAGGCCTGCGCGGTGATGTCTTTGGTCACGGCCTCGCCCAGGGAGGCGCTCATCTCGTCGCCCATGCGCGTCCGCCACCGCATCTGCCCGGCGTAGGCCATGAACAGCACCGGCCGGACGACCCCGTCGGCGAGGGCGCGACCGTAGCCGTAGGCGTAGTCGGACCGCGACGTCCGGATGCCGTGCTCGTCGGCCGAGTACGTGACGAAGGGGATGGCCGCGGTGTCCGATCGGAAGGGGGTGCCGGTGAGGGAGAGTCGCCGCGTCGCCTTGCCGTAGGCCTCGCGGATCCCGTCGCCCCAGCTGAGGGCGTCGCCGCCGTGGTGGACCTCGTCGAGGATCACGAGAGTGCGACCCGCCTCGGTGAGCGCACGGTGGACCTCGGGGTTCATGCCCACCTGGGCGTATGTGACCGCGACACCGTGGTAGTGCCGACCGAAGGTGACGTCCGCGTTCTTGAACATGGGGTCGAGTCGGAGGTTGACCCGGTCGGCCGCGTCGGCCCACTGGCGCTTGAGGTGCTCCGTCGGCGCGACGACGACCACCCGGTCGACGACCCCGCGCGAGAGCAGCTCGGTGGCGAGACGCAGGGCGAACGTCGTCTTGCCGGCACCGGGGGTGGCTGCGGCGAGGAAGTCGACCGGGTCGGTGGCGAAGTACTGCTCGAGGGCCTCGGCCTGCCAGGCGCGCAGCTTCGCGGCGGTGCCCCAGGCCGCCCTCTCGGGGAACGCGGGCGAGAGGTGCTCGGCGGCCGAGTTGCCGGCCGAGACGCCGACGTCGGTCAGATCGAGAGTGCCGTCGTCGCGGATGTCGTCGGGCCCCGAAGGGTCGTCCACGCTAGCTGTGCTCACTCGACCCCACTGTACCCGGGGTCGACGGACGGCTCGACCGGCGAAGGCCCCGGACGGCCCCGCGGCGGACGACCCGAGCCGGGTCGGCCCGAGCCCGGTCGACCGGTGCCCTGGCGGAGCAGCGACGCCGGCGTCAGCATGGCCGCACCGAATCGGGCCTGCAGGGCGTCCATCGTCGACTCGGCCTCGCGCCAGTCGGCGTCGTCGTCCCACAGGCCGAGCGAGAGCCCGCCGCCCCCGCCGGGTACGAGCTGCTCCACGCGCACCCCGACCAGTCTGATGCGCTCGTGCTGCTTGCCCGTCGCCTCGTAGACGGCGCGCACCTCGTCGTAGATGCGGCGCCCGAGGTCGGTCGGCTCGGCCAGCGTCTTCGACCGGGTGATCGTGGCGAAGTCTGTGGTGCGCAGTTTGAGCACGACGGTGCGGCCGCTCATCCCCGCCGCGCGCAGTCGCACGCCGACCTTATCGCTGAGGCGGAGGAGCTCGCGCCGGATCTCGACGGGGTCGGTGACGTCGGTCGAGAAGGTGACCTCGTGCCCGACGCTCTTCTCCTCGGCCGTGGTCGTCACGGAGCGGGGGTCGCGGCCCCAGGCCAGCGAGTGCAGCTTGGCGCCGCCGGCCGGCCCGACGGCTCGGACGAGGGTGTCGAGGGGTGCGTTGGCGACGTCGCCGATCGTCCGCAGGCCGAGATTGAGCAGGGTCTCTTCCGTCTTGCCGCCGACCCCCCAGAGCCCGCTGATCGGACGCGGGTGCAGGAACGCGAGTGTGGCCTCGTGCGGCACGATGAGCAGACCGTCGGGCTTGGCGACGCTCGAGGCGAGCTTCGCGACGAACTTGGTCGACGCGGCGCCGATGCTGCAGTGCAGACCCGTCTCGGCGTGCACGCGCCGACGGAGCTCCGTCGCGATGTCGAAGACGGACCCGAGCAGTCGGATCGACCCCGAGACGTCGAGGAAGGCCTCGTCGATGCCCAGCCGTTCGACCATCGGCGTGACGTCGTCGAACATCGACATGACGATCGACGAGTAGTGCCGGTACTTCTCGCCATGCGGTTCGAGGACGATCGCCTGCGGGCATCGCCGCAGGGCGATCGCCATGGGCATGGCCGAGTTGACGCCGTACTTGCGGGCCTCGTACGTCGCCGCCGTGACCACGGACCTGTCCGACCGGTGACCGATGACGACCGGGAGGCCGCGCAGATCGGGGCGGTCGAGCAGCTCGACCGACGCGAAGAAGGCGTCCATGTCGACGTGGAGGATCGGCGCGGTCGCATCGTCGGTGGGCACGGTGGTGACCAGCCGCCCGCTGCCGTCCTGTTTGCTCACCCGTGCATCCTCACACGGGCCTCCGACATCCGCTGCTCAGGAGACGGGCCCGAGCAGCCAGGCCGCCGTCGTGGCGTGCGCCGAGTCGGTGCTCGAGGGGTGGAACCTGCCGGCGAGCACGTCGCGCTGCAGGCGTCCCAGCTCGGACGACCTGCGGTACGAGGCGCCGCCGGCTACCGAGACGGCCTGATCGACGACGGCGCGGGCGGTCTCGGTCGTGCGGGTCTTCAGCCCCACGACACGGGGGAACCACGACGCTCCGTGGTCGACCATCGAGTCGACGTCGCGGGCGATCGAGTCGACCTGCGGCTCGATGCCGTCGAGCGCGATGGCCGCGTCGGCGATCCGCCAGCGGACGATCGCGTCGTCCGAGAGCGGCGCCCCGCCGGCTCGACGCGACCCCCGGGTCGTGGCCGACTCGACGGCCAGTTCGACGGCACGCCGGGCGATCCCCCGGTACACCGCCGACACCAGCGTCTCGAAGACCGCGAACACGGCGAAGACGAACGGGTCGGCGCTCGGTCCGACCGGCAGACGACGGACGATGCGCGACGCCGCGACGGGAGCCTGCTCGAGACGCGTGGTGTGACTCTGGGTGGCCCGCATGCCGATGGTGTCCCAGTCCCCCAGCGACTCGTGTCCGCCGTCCTCGCGTCGCAGGAACCCGTGCACCAGCGCAGGGGCGTCGGGGTCGCCGTCGTCGCGGCCGAACACGCCGAGGCGGGTCCAGACCGGCGAGAGCGAGGTGAAGATCTTGGTGCCGGTGAACCGGTAGCCGCCCTCGCCGTCGGGCTCGGCCCTCGTGACCGAGTCGAAGAGCACCAGGTCGTTGCCCGGCTCGCTGACGCCGAAGGCGAAGATCTCGTCGCGGCCGGCCTCGTCGAGCACGTACCCGAGCGAGTCGTCGCCGCGGGCGTGCAGCAGTGCGGCGCAGCCCGTCCACACCAGGTGCATGCCGACGGCCAGCGCGGTCGCCGGGGCCGCCGTGGCCAGGCGACTCTGCAGGGCCGCGACGGCCTCGAGTCCGAGACCCGCGCCTCCTCGGTCCTCCGGGACGAACAGTCGCAGCCAGCCGCGAGACCTGAGCTCGTCGAGGTCGTCGACCGGGAACGCGTTCTCGTGATCGGACACGGCCGCCCGCTGCCGGAAGCGCTCGAGGAGCTCGTCGGGCAGCGCCTCCTCGGGCGTGGTGCCGCGGGTGATGGGCGAGACGGGGCCTGGTTCGTGCACGGGTCGAGAGTAATCCGCCCGGCGGGTAACGTGGTGGGCATGTCGCAGCAACATCCGTGGTCTCGTTACGTCGCCCTGGGCGACTCGTTCACGGAGGGCATCGGCGATCCCGAAGAACGCTCGCCGGGCGGGCACCGGGGCTGGGCCGACCGGGTGGCCGAGGTCCTCGGGTCGTCGACGGAGGACTTCGCGTACGCCAACCTGGCCGTCCGCGGCCGACTGCTGCAGCAGATCATCGACGAGCAGGCCGACGCCGCGCTCGCGCTGCGCCCCGACCTCGTCACGGTCTCGGCCGGGGGCAATGACATCATCCGCCCGGGCACCGACCCCGACCGGGTCGCCGCCGGCTTCGAGGGGCTCGTCGAGCGTCTCGGCAGCGACGGGGCCACGGTCGTCGTCTTCACCGGGCCCGACATCGGGTCCACCCCCGTGCTCGGCCGACTGCGCGGCAAGGTCGCGATCTACAACGAGCACGTGCATTCGATCGCGTCGCGGCACGACGCCGTGGTGGCCGACATGTGGGCGCTCCGCGAGCTCTCCGGGCCGGGCATGTGGGCACCCGACCGGCTGCACTTCAGCCCGCTGGGTCATCACACCATCGCGCGGATGGTCCTGGCCTCCCTCGCCGTCGAGAACGACCTCGAGCCCTACCGGCCCGAGCCGCTCGCGCGGCGCCCGTGGCGGCAGGCGCGCTCGGAAGACATGGGCTGGGCGCGCGAGTACTTCGTGCCCTGGGTGGTCCGTCGGATCCGGCACCAGTCGTCGGGCGACGGTCGGCAGGCGAAGCGGCCCGACGCCGTCATGGTCGTCCACCGCGACGAGCCCTGAGGTCAGCCCTCCCCCGGCATGCCTCGAGAGGCCGAGGAGGCGCGGTGCGATTCAGGAGGTGCGGCTCAGCCCGGCCGCGATCTCACGCGGGTGCGTCAACCGCCACCACGCCCCCGGCTCGGGGATGTCGCGATCGAGCTCGAGGGGCACGTCGACGACCTGGTCGTCGACCGTGAAGCGCACGGACCCGACCTCGGCCCCCGCCGCGTCGGGCCCGATCGGCTTTGTCGTCACGACGGCGTCGACCGCCTCGTCGCCCCAGACGAGCACCGAGGCGTCGTCGGCGGCGACGGCCTCGCCCTCGGCACCCCACGGCATGTCGTACCGTCCGAACGAGTCGCCCGCCCGCGCGAGGTCGATGGTCTGGAAGCGCGCGACCGAGCTGGCGAGCAGGGCCTGCACGTCGAGGTCGAGGGCGTCGTGGTCGACGCCGCCGAGCATGACGCCCACCACCGTGACCGTCTGATCGTCGATCGCGTAGTCGGCGGAGAAGAGGAGACAGGCGCCGGCCTCGTCGAGGGTGCCGGTCTTGATGCCGGTGACGCCGTCGAGTCCGAGCAGCTCGTTCGAGTTCTCGATCTCGCCGACGCCGGGGACGGTCACGGCGTCGGTGCGGACGATCTCGGCGACGACGGGGTCGGCGAGGGCGAGTCGGCCAAGGGCGACGAGGTCGGTCGCGGTGCTCGTGTTCGCCGGCGACATGCCCGTCGGCTCGACGATGGTTGTCGAGGTCAGGCCGTTCTCGTCGAGCCACGCGTCGGTCGCGGCGACGAACGCGTCGGTGCTGCCGAAGGCCCACAGCGCCAGGGCGTCGGCGTAGTTGTTGGCCGACTCGATCAGCGACACCTCGAGGGCCTGACGCTGGGTCAGACGGAGACCGGCTGGCATCGGCGCCACCTTGCCGTTCCGGGCGAGGTACGCGTCGTAGAGCGCGGCATCGTCGGCGTCGAAGGTGATGACCGGCCCGTCGCCGCCGTCGAGGGGTCTCGCGTCGAGCACGACGAGGGCGCTGACGATCTTGCTGATGCTGGCGATCGGTCGGGGTCGGTCGTCGCCGCTCGTCGTCAGGCTGTCGTCGTAGCCGAGCGCCTGGACCGCCGTGGCCCCGTAATCGGGGAACGTCAGCGCCGGGGCGGCTTGACGGGGGGCCTCGAAGACGGAGGCGGTGGCCGACTGCGGCGACGTGGGGCCGGCGAGGGCGAGGGACGTGTACGACCCCGTCAGGACGACTAGCACGGCGACGGCCGCGGCGACCACACGACGGCGCGGTCGCCCGGGGCGCCGGCTCATCGACCCTCGACCGTGGCGGCCGGGACGCGCAGGGCCCAGAGGGCCACGGCCGAGGCCGCGGCGACGTTGAGGCTGTCGACGCCGTGCAGCATGGGGATCGTCACGACCACGTCGGACGATCGGAGGGCCGCGCGGCTGAGTCCGTCGCCCTCGGTGCCGAGGAGGAGCGCCACCCGCTCAGGAGGATCGGCGGCGTAGGCGTCGAGCGGCACCGCGTCGTCGGACAGGGCGAGGGCGGCCACCTCGAACCCCGCGGCGCGCAGCAGCTCGCCGCCCTCCGGCCAGTCGGGGAGGCGCGTCCACGGCACCTGGAGCACGGTGCCCATGCTGACGCGGACGCTCCGGCGGTAGAGCGGGTCGGCGCAGCGGGGGGTGACGAGGACGGCGTCGGCGCCGAGCCCGGCCACGGCCCGGAAGATCGCCCCGACGTTGGTGTGGTCGACGATGTCCTCCAGCACGACGACCCGGCGGGCGCCGGCGAGGACGTCGGCGATCTCGGGCAGCGCGGGGCGGTGCATGGCCGCGAGGGCGCCGCGGTGCAGGTGGTAGCCGGTCAGCGTCTCGAGCAGGGCGGCGTCGCCGATGAAGATCTCGCCCTCGAGGTCGGCCACGAGCGGTTCGATGTCGGCCAGCCAGCGGTCGGTCATGAGCACCGACCGGGGCACGTGACCCGCCCGGAGGGCCCGCTCGATCACCTTCGACGACTCGGCGATGTAGAGGCCGCCCTCGGGCTCGGTCACCCGGCGGAGCGCGACGTCGGTGAGTCGGCGGTAGTCGGCCAGAGCCGGGTGGTCGAGATCGGTGATGCGGGTGATGCGCACGGTGCTCCGGGGCGGTGAGGTCCGGGCCGTGGCCGGCCGGCGGAAGGAAAACGGGGGGTGACGACGTTTAGGCTAACGTCCACCGACCCGAAGGAGCCCCGATGGTGCCGGACGCCACGTCCTCGAGCAGCAGCGCCGTCGAGCCCGCCGCCGATGCCGCCTCGCTCGACGCCGCCGTCGAGGTCCTCCGAGGCCGCCGCGTCGCCGTGCTGACGGGCGCCGGTGTCAGCACGGACTCGGGCATCCCCGACTACCGCGGTGCGGGTGCTCCCCCGCGCAACCCGATGACGTTCCAGCAGTTCCTCTCGAGCGACCGCTATCGGAAGCGCTACTGGGCCGGCAGCCACCTCGGCTGGAAGTCCTTCCGGTCGTCCGAGCCGAACACCGGCCACCGCGCGCTGGCCGACCTCGAGCGCGCCGGGGTGATCAACGGCGTGGTGACGCAGAACGTCGACAACCTGCACGTGCGGGCCGGTTCGCGTCGGGTCGTCGATCTGCACGGCACGGTCGACCGGGTGATCTGCCTGACCTGCGGCCAGTCGTTCGCGCGCGACATGGTCGCCGCCCGACTCGCGGCGGCGAACCCCTGGCTCGAGCATCCCGAGAGCGTCCGGCTCGCGCCCGACGGCGACGTCGAGGTCGACGACATCGACTCGTTCGAGGTGCCGGTCTGCACGGTGTGCGGCGGCATGCTGAAACCCGACGTCGTCTTCTTCGGCGAGTTCGTCCCGGTCGAGCGCTTCGCCGAGGCGCGCTCGCTCGTCGTCGCCGCCGACGCGCTGCTCGTGGCGGGCTCGTCGCTGGTCGTCAACTCGGGCATCCGCCTGCTCGACCAGGCGACGCGTCGACGTCTGCCCGTCGTCGTCGTCAACCGCGGCGTCACGAAGGGCGACGGTCGGGCCGCGGTTAAGCTGAACTCCGGCACGTCAGAGACGCTGGCGGCCCTCGCGGAGCGTCTGATCCCCTGACGGGTCGTTCCGCCGATCGGAGGAACGACGGTGACCCTCTTGTACCTGGTGCGACACGGTGAGACCGACTGGAACCGCGCGCGGCGCATCCAGGGCGCGACCGACATCCCCCTGAACGACCTGGGGCGGTCGCAGGCCCGCGAGACCGGCGACCTCCTGTCGCGGAGGCGGGTGACCGCGGTCGTGGCGAGCCCCCTCGTGCGCGCCGCCGAGACGGGCGCGATCATCGCCGACGTCCTGGGGCTCCCTGCTCCCCTGCACGTCCCCGCGATCGCCGAGCGCCGCTACGGCGAGGCGGAGGGCCTGACCGGAACCGAGGTCGAAGCCCGTTTCCCGGCGGGCACCCCCGTGCCCGGACGCGAGAGCCGCACCGACCTGGTGGCCCGGGTGCTGCCCGCCCTGGCCGACATCGCCCGCAGGCACGACGGCGGGCTCGTCGTCGTGGCCACGCACGGAGCGGTCATCCGCGCCGTGGTCAACCACGTCTCCCCCGACACGGAGGCGCATGCGGGCATCCCGATCCGCAACGGATCGATCCACTCGTTCGCCTCCGACGGGGGCGATCTGGTGCTGCGCGAGTTCGACGACCCGATCGAGGTCGAGTCCGAGCGACCCGGCACGTTCGACTTCGACTATCAGAACGCCCTCGAGTCGGAGGCCGGCGGGCGCGACTGAGTCGGCGCCTCCTCGGAGGGGTCAGCTGCGGGTCGTGGTGCCGCGCGCCGCCGAGACCGACTCGAGCACGTCGGCGAGGGCCGACGCCGAAGCGTCCCAGGAGAATCGCGCGGCCTGGGCGATCGAGGCGGTCGACCGGGCGGCCCACTCGCGCTCGAGCCGACGCACCGCCGCGGCGATCGAGGCCGGCGACTCGGGGTCGAAGTAGACCGCGGCCTCGCCGCCGATCTCGCGGAAGATCGGGATGTCGCTGACCACGGCAGGGGTGCCGAGCGCCATCCCCTCGACCAGGGGGATGCCGAAGCCCTCAGCACGCGAGGCCGTCACGACCGCCGTCGCACCGAGCAGCACGTCGCGGTACTCGTCGTCGCTCGCGCCGTCGTGGAACACCAGCGACCCGGCGGGGGCCAGGGCCGACAAGGAGGCGCGCTCGCGTTCCGACACCCGGCTCATCAGATGCAGCCGGTACCCGTCGAGCAGCGGAAGCGCCCTCGCCAGCGCCGACACGTTCTTGTACGGCATGAACGAGCCCATGTAGACGAGGTCGCGGTGACGAGGCGCCGCGCGTGGGGGCGCGGCCTCGACCGGGTCCGCCGCGTTGGTCACGACCGTGACGGGTCGGCGGGTGAGTCGGTGGAGGCGCATCTCGTCGAGGGTCGTCCGGCTGACGGTCACGACGGCATCGGCACGGTTCAGCAGCAGTCGCTGCGGCCACCAGGCGAGGTGGTACAGCCGCCAGAGCAGCCGGATCGGCAGGGCGAACTCGGGGGGCGGCGTGCGGTTGGTGTAGTAGATGAGGTCGTGCAGCGTGAGCACGAGCGGGTAGCGGCGCCCGAACGAACCCATCGTCTGCATGGGCGACCACACGACGTCGGGTCGCAGACGGTTCACCTGCAGCGCCACGAGGGGCTCGAGGGGACTCGTGGGCGCGCTGACGAGCACGTGCGGTCGATCGGGCAGCTTGTCGAGCTGCCGGGGGTCGCTCACGAGCAGGGTCACGTCGTGGGTCGTCGCCAGGGCCCCGACCACCCCCGCGGTGAAGCGGCTGATGCCGTCATGGCGCCCGACCCTGATGTAACGGCAGTCGACGACGACCCTCATCGCACGAACGCCTCGACGGCGGCGGCGGCCTCGCGGGGCTTCTCGTAGTGGATGAGGTGACCGACCCCGTCGATGACGGCGAGGGTCGCGTCGGGGAAGAGCGCCCGGAGCTCGTGCTGCGCGGGCAGAGCCGTGATGTCGTCGCGATCGGCCGCGACGAGCAACGTGGGCACGTCGACGCCAGCCGCGTACGTGCTGACATCGCTCGAGACGGAGGCGCGGAAGGCGTCGAGCACGACGCGGCGGTCGGAGAACCGCGAGAAGTACGAGTCGTGCTGGTCGTGGATCCAGCGCCGCAGACCGCGGTCGTGCGTCTTGACCATGGCGAGACTCGTGAACCGCGTGACGAGAGGGCTCTGCAGGGCGGCGAGCCCGGAGCGCTCGGGCAGTGCGGCCCCCGCCCAGTAGTAGAAGACGGCCAGGCGCGTCACCACGCCCCTCGGGCCCTGCAGCGCCGGCGCCGCGATCGGATTGACGAGGACGAGCCGGGAGGCGCGGAGCCCGGAGGCGACGGCGGCCGACGTCACGATCGACCCGAAGGAGTGACCCAGCACGACGACGTCGTCGCCGAGACCGATCGACTCGACGAACGCGGTCAGCCAGGCCGCGTAGGCCTCGACGCTGTGCTCGCTCGCGAGCGGCGACGACTCGCCGAAGCCGGGAAGGTCGGGCATGATCACCCGGACCCCGGTGAGATGCGCCACCACGGGCTCGAGACCGTGGTGATCGCCGCGGAAGCCGTGGACGGCGACCACGGTGACCCGCGCCTCCTCGGGGCCCACGGGCTCGTACGTCCAGTAGCGGGTCGAGCTGCCGGCGACCTCGGCGACCCGCTCCTCGACATCGAACGCCGCGAGGCGCGAACGGTAGGGCGACGGGACGCGGGGCTCTCGGACGATCACCCCGCGAGTCTACGAGCCGCACCTTGAACCCGACGCGCGAAGGGACGCGAGCCACCGTAGAGTTGCACGCGTGAGCTTCACTGCCCCGATTCAGCAGCCCGGACTGACCCTCGACCCGAACTGGCACCGTCGTGCCGTCTTCTACGAGGTGATGGTCCGCTCGTTCGTCGACAGCAACGGGGATGGGGCGGGCGACCTCCAGGGTCTGCACTCCCGCCTCGACTACCTCCAGTGGCTCGGGGTCGACGCGCTCTGGCTGCCGCCGTTCTTCCAGTCGCCGCTCCGCGACGGCGGGTACGACATCGCCGACTACAAGTCGATCCTGCCCGAGTTCGGCACGCTCGACGAGTTCCGCGACCTCGTCACCAAGGCGCACGAGCGCAACATGCGCATCGTCATCGACATGGTGCTGAACCACACCTCCGACCAGCACGAGTGGTTCCAGCAGAGCCGCGAAGACCCCGAGGGCCCCTACGGCGACTTCTACGTCTGGCGCGACACCGACGACGAGTACGAGAACATCCGCGTCATCTTCGTCGACACGGAGGAGTCGAACTGGACCTTCGACCCGGTGCGACGCCAGTTCTTCTTCCACCGCTTCTTCTCGCACCAGCCCGACCTCAACTTCGAGAACCCCGCCGTCCAGGAGGCCGTCTTCGACGTCGTGCGCCACTGGCTGTCGATGGGCGTCGACGGTCTGCGACTCGACGCCATCCCGTACCTCTTCGAGACCGAGGAGGGCAACGGCGAGGGCGAGCCCGCGACCCACGAGTTCATCAAGCGCCTGCGCGCGATGGTCGACGAGGAGTTCCCGGGGCGGGTGCTCATCGCCGAGGCCAACCAGTGGCCCGCCGAGACCGCCGCGTTCTTCGGCACCGAAGACGAGCCCGAGTGCCACATGGCGTTCGACTTCCCCGTCATGCCCCGCATCTTCTACTCGCTGCGCGCCCAGCACGGCGGCGAGCTGAAGCGGATCCTCGCCGAGACCACCGAGGTGCCCCCGGGCGCCGCCTGGGCGGTGTTCCTCCGCAACCACGACGAGCTCACCCTCGAGATGGTCAGCGAGGAGTACCGGCAGGCGATGTACGGCTGGTACGCCTACGACCCCCGCATGCGCTCGAACATCGGCATCCGTCGTCGCCTCGCGCCGCTGCTCGACAACTCGCGCGCGGAGCTCGAGCTCGTGCACGCCCTCCTGTTCGCGCTGCCGGGCAGCCCGTTCCTGTACTACGGCGACGAGATCGGCATGGGCGACAACATCTGGCTGCCCGACCGCGACTCGTCGCGCACGCCCATGCAGTGGACGCCCGACCGCAACGCCGGCTTCTCGACCGCCGACCCGGGCAAGCTGTTCCTGCCCGTCGTGCAGTCGCTCGTCTTCAACTACAACCTGGTCAACGTCGAGAGCCAGCTGGCGCAGTCGCGCTCGCTGCTCCACTGGATCCGCAACGTGATCCACGTGCGGAAGGCGCACCCCACCTTCGGCATGGGGACCCTGTCGGTGCTCGACACCGACCACGAGTCGGTGCTCTCGTTCGTCCGCTCGTACGAGGGGTCCGAGACGCAGTTCGGCGACTCGGCCGAAGACATCCTGTGCGTCTTCTCGTTCGCTCACAACCCGACGTCGGTCACGATCCACGCCCCGCAGTTCGCGGGTCGGACGCTCTACGACCTCTTCGGCGGAGCCCAGTTCCCCTCGTTCGACGACGAGGGTCGCGTGACGCTCACCCTCGGCACGCAGGCGTTCTTCTGGCTCCACGTCGGTGACGTGCCGAACACCGGTCAGGGCGTCGTCGGTGGTGCCTCGTAAACTCGAGGCGTGACCGACACCGACCTCTCCCCGAACGCACCGTCTGACGAGGCGGTCTCCGGCGACGGATCCGCTGGCGGCGGGTTCGCGGCCGGGCCGGTGCCGTCCGAGTGGTGGAAGGCGCTCGGGGTCTTCGACCTCGAGACGACCGGAATCGACGTCGAGACGGCTCGCATCGTCACGGCTCACGTCGGCCTGATCGACGCCGACGGCACGAGCATCGCGCACGGCGCCTGGCTCGCCGACCCGGGTGTCGAGATCCCCGAGCAGGCGAGCGCGGTGCACGGCATCTCCACCGAGCAGGCCCGTGCCGAGGGGCGCCCCGCGGCCGAGGTCGTCGCCGAGGTCGTCGCCGCGGTCCGTGCGGTGTTCGCCCGCGGAGTCCCGCTGGTCGTCTACAACGCGCCGTACGACCTGACCCTCCTCGACCGTGAGGCGCGTCGGCACGGCATCGAGCCGCTGGGCGACGTCAGCACCATCGGGTGCGTCGTCGACCCGCTCGTCATCGACAAGGCCGTCGACCGGTACCGCAAGGGGAAGCGCACGCTCGAGGCCGCCGCCGGCGTGTACGGCGTCACCCTCGACGACGCTCACGATGCCGGGGCGGATGCCATCGCGGCCGGCCGGGTGGCCCAGGCCATGGCCGAGAAGTTCCCCGATCAGCTGGCGGTCCCGTCGACCCGGCTGCACGATCTCCAGATCGACTGGTGCCAGACCCAGGCCGAGAGCTTCCAGCAGTACATGCGTCGCAGCAAAGACCCGACGTTCGTCGCCTGGGGCGACTGGCCGCAGCGGCCGATCAGCGGCTGAGTCCGCCGCCGACACTCCGACTGCGGGCGCCGCGACCTGCACGAGCGGCTGCATCCGCAGAAGGCCGTCCCCAGGCGCGCGAAACGGGGCGGCCCACCGAAGTGGACCGCCCCGTCAGGCGGAAGAGATCGAGGTCTACTTGCCGAAGTTCTTGTAGCGCGAGTTGAACTTCTCGACGCGACCGGCCGAGTCGAGGATGCGCTGCTTGCCCGTGTAGAACGGGTGCGACTCGGACGAGATCTCGACGTCGATGACCGGGTAGGTCTCACCGTCGAGCTCGATGGTCTTGTCGCTCGTCGTCGTCGAGCGCGTCAGGAACGTGGCGCCCGATGCGAGGTCGCGGAAGACGATCGGCTTGTACTCGGGGTGGGTGTCGGTCTTCATGATTGTCCTAGGTCTAGCGAACGAGTGATGGAGTGGATGTCTGGGGACGTTTCCGTCGGCGGCCACGAGACCTGAGTCTCGGACCAGCTATGAACGATACCAGACGAGAGGCCGGGAACGCAGGAGGCGCGGGTCAACCGGCCGCGCGCGCCGAGTATCGCCCGTCGCGCACCTCGACCTCGAGCGAGACGCCGAACGTCGCACCGAGCGTCTCGGCCGTGAGGACCTCGGCGAGCGGCCCGGCCGCGACGACCGAGCCGTGATCGAGGAGGAGCGCGTGGGTGAAACCGCGGGGCACCTCCTCGACGTGGTGCGTCACCATGACGATGGCAGGCGCGTCGTGCGACTGCGCGTACCCGGAGAGCATCTGGAGAAGCTCCTCACGGGCGCCGAGGTCGAGGCTCGCGGCGGGTTCGTCGAGCAGGAGGAGCTCGGGGTCGGTCATCACGGCCCGGGCGATCTGCACCCGCTTCTGCTCGCCGTCGCTCAGCTCGCCGAAGGTGCGATCCGCCAGGTGATCGAGGTTCCATTCGTCGAGGACGCGATGGGCACGGCGCACGTCGACGTTCTCGTACTCCTCGTTCCAGCGGCCGGTCACCGAGTAGGCGGCGGTCAGGACGACGTCGACGACCTTCTCCTTCGGCGGGATCCGACGGGCGATCGTCGTCGACGCGAACCCGATGCGGGGGCGGAGGTCGAAGAGGTCGACGGAGCCGAGGTCTCCGCCGAGCACCTCGGCGGTGCCGGAGGACGGGTGCGACTGCGCCGCGGCGACCTGCAGCAGCGAGCTCTTGCCGGCGCCGTTGGGGCCGAGCACGACCCAGCGTTCGTCGGACTCGACACTCCAGCTGACGGTGTCGACGACGGCTTTGCCGCCCCGGACGATCGAGACATCGGACAGCTTCAGGACGGTAGGCATGACCCCAGCCTATCGACGGAGTCCGGCGTAGACCCCGAGGGTCCGCTCGGCGATCCGCGACCACGAGAACTCCGCCTCGGCGCGCATCCGGCCGGCTCGACCCATCAGCTTCGCGAGGCCCGGGTCTGACACGACGTCGGTGAGGATCCCCGCGAGGTCCCGGACGAAGCGATCGGGGTCGGTGGGCGTCCCCGTGCCGTCCTGCGCCTGGTCGAGGGGGACGACGCGCCCGGTGAGTCCGTCGGCGACGACCTCGGGGATGCCGCCGGTGCCCGAGCCGACGACGGGCACGCCGCAGGCCATGGCCTCGAGGTTCACGATGCCGAGCGGCTCGTAGATCGAGGGGCAGACGAAGGTCGTCGCCGAGGTGAGCACGGCGCTGAGCTCGTGCCGCGGGAGCACGCGATCGATCCAGACGACGCCGGTCCGCGCCTCCTGCAGCTCGTGCACGAGGGCCGTGACCTCGGCCATGATCTCGGGGGTGTCGGGGGCTCCGGCGCAGAGGACGAGCTGGACCTCGGGAGGCAGGAGGCGCGCGGCGCGGAGCAGGTACGGCAGACCCTTCTGCCGCGTGATGCGACCGACGAAGACCACGGACGGGCGGTCGGGGTCGATGCCGAGCGACCGGACGACGTCGTCGTCGGTGACGGGGCGCCAGGCGTCGAGGTCGATCCCGTTGTAGACGACGCTGACCTTGCCCTCGTCGATGGTGGGGTACGACCGCAGGATGTCGCGGCGCATGCCCTCGCTCACCGCGATGACCGCATCGGCGGTCTCGTAGGCCTGACGCTCGATCCAGCTCGACACACGGTAGCCGCCGCCGAGCTGCTCGGCCTTCCAGGGGCGGAGGGGCTCGAGGCTGTGAGCGGTCAGCACGTGCGGCACGTCGTGCAGCATCTGCGCCAGCTGGCCGGCCGCGTTGGCGTACCAGGTGTGGCTGTGCACGACGTCGGCACCGGCGACGTCCTGGGCGGCGAGGAGGTCGCTGCCGAGGGTCCGCAGAGTGGGATTCGCCGACGCGAGGGCGGGGATCTCGGGGTAGCCCGTCGTGCCCGGCTCGTCGTCGACGTCGCCGAGGGCGCGCACACGCACGTCTATCGACTCGCGCAGGGCCTTGACGAGCTCGACGACGTGGACGCCGGCGCCTCCGTAGACGTTCGGCGGATATTCCTTGGTGATGACATCGACTCGCACGAGAGTCACCGTAGTCGTGCCGCGACGAAACGTGCCATTCTGACCTCATGGCATCAAAGAAGATCTTCGGCATCGTCCTCGCCGGCGGCGAAGGCAAGCGACTCATGCCCCTGACGGCCGACCGGGCGAAGCCCGCCGTGCCGTTCGGCGGCAACTACCGTCTGGTGGACTTCGCCCTGTCGAATCTGATCAACTCGGGTCTCCGTCAGATCGTCGTGCTGACGCAGTACAAATCGCACAGCCTCGACCGGCATGTCTCGCAGACCTGGTCCATCGAGGGGCTCCTCGGGGCGTACGTCGCCTCCGTCCCCGCCCAGCAGCGTCTCGGCAAGCGGTGGTTCGCCGGCAGCGCCGACGCCATCCTGCAGAGCCTGAACCTCCTCCGCGACGAGAAGCCCGACATCGTCGTCGTCGTCGGGGCCGATCACGTCTACCGCATGGACTTCTCCCAGATGATCGAGGCGCACATCGCCTCGGGTGCCGGCGTCACGGTGGCGGCGATCCGCCAGCCCATCTCCCTCGCCGACCAGTTCGGCGTCATCGAGGTCGACTCCGACGACCCGACGCGCATCGGGCGCTTCCTCGAGAAGCCGAAGGACGCGGTCGGTCTGCCCGACTCCCCCGACGAGATCCTCGCGTCGATGGGCAACTACGTGTTCGACGCCGACGTCCTGATCGACGCGGTGCTGCGCGACGGCGAGAACGCCGACTCCGACCACGACATGGGCGGCGACATCGTCCCCGACTTCGTCTCGCGGGGCGACGCGGCCGTCTACGACCTGAACCGCAACGAGGTCCCGGGCTCGACGGAGCGCGACCGCTACTACTGGCGCGACGTCGGCACGATCGACTCGTTCTACGACGCGCACCGCGACCTGATCTCGGCGTTGCCGATCTTCAACCTCTACAACACCGACTGGCCCATCTTCAGTCAGCAGCTGAACTCGCCTCCGGCGAAGTTCGTGCGCGACGGGCACGGCAACCTCGGCTCGACCATCGACTCCATCGTCTCGCTCGGCTCGCTCCTCTCCGGCGCGCACGTCGAACGCAGCGTGCTCGGGCCGTGGAGCACGCTCGACTCCGGCTCGAAGGTCATCGACTCGGTCGTGTTCGAGAGGGCCCACATCGGGCCGAACGCGACGGTGAACCGCGCGATCCTCGACAAGGACGTCGTCATCGCCGAGGGCGCGTCGGTCGGCGTCGACCACGAGGCCGACCGGGCCCGCGGCTTCACGGTGACCCCGTCCGGCATCACCGTCGTCGGCAAGGGCGTGCGGGTCGACCAGTAGGCGACGAGCACGCTGGCGGCACCCCTAGGCTGAGCGGGTGCCGCGCTTCCTGACCGTCCTCGACGTCGACTCCACGCTGATCCGCGACGAGGTCATCGACCTCCTCGCCGAGGCGGCCGGCTCGCGAGACGAGGTCGCCCGCATCACCGAGAGCGCGATGGCGGGCGAGCTCGACTTCGCCGAGAGCCTCGCCGCCCGCGTCAAGACGCTCGAGGGGCTGCCGGTCTCGGTCGTCGACGACGTCGTCGCCCGTGTGCGTCCGACTGCGGGCGCGGCGGAGCTCGTGGCCGGGTTGCACCGGCACGGCAGTCGTGTGGCCGTGGTGTCCGGCGGGTTCCACGAGACCCTCGACCCGCTGGCCGAGTCGCTCGGTCTCGACCGGTGGCGCGCGAACCGACTCGACGTCGCCTCCGGGCGGCTCACCGGCGAGACGACCGGGCCGATCGTCGACGCCGCGGTCAAGGCGGAGTGCCTGACGGCCTGGGCGACCGAGTTCGGCATCCCCCTCGGTCAGACGATCGCCGTCGGCGACGGGGCCAACGACCTCGAGATGATGCGCGCCGCGGGGCTCTCGATCGCGTTCAACGCCAAGCCCCGGGTGCGGGCGCAGGCCGACCTCGTGGTGGCCGACCCGGAACTCTCGCAGGTGCTCGCGGTCATGGGCCTGTCGGGCCGCTGACCAGCCGAGGAGGCGCGGTGCCGATATCCGAGCCGCGCCTCCTCGGTCTCCGCTCCGGTCAGTGACCCATGCCGAGACCGCCGTCGACCGGGATGACCGCACCGGAGATGTACGCGGCGTCGTCGCCGGCCAGCCAGGTGATCGTGCGGGCGACCTCGGTCGCCGTCCCGTAACGCCCGGCGGGGATCGACTTCTTGTACTCGGCCTGCTTCTCGGGCGCCAGGACGGCCGTCATGTCGGTCTCGACGAAGCCGGGGGCGACGACGTTGGCCGTGATGCCCCGGGCGCCGACCTCGCGGGTGAGCGAGCGCGCGAAGCCGACGAGCGCGCTCTTCGACGCGGCGTAGTTCGCCTGACCGGCGCCGCCGTAGAGACCGACGACGCTCGAGACGAGCACGATGCGGCCGAAGCGCGCCTTGAGCATGTTCTTCGACGCGCGCTTGACGACGCGGAAGGCCCCGCCGAGGTTCGTGTCGACGACCGACGAGAAGTCCTCTTCCGTCATGCGCATCAACAGGACGTCCCTCGTGATTCCCGCGTTCGCGACGACGACCTCGACCGGGCCGAGCGCGGCCTCGACGGTCGTGAACGCCGCGTCGACCGATTCGGGGTCGGTCACGTCGGCGACGACGGTGAGGGAGCCCTCGGGGCCGGACCCGCTGCGGGCGGTGACGGCCACGCGGTGCCCGGCGGCGACGAACTCCTCGGCGATCGTGTAGCCGATGCCGCGGTTGCCTCCCGTGACGAGGACGGTACGGGGCGTGGTCATGGGAGTCTCCTCGGGGCGAGCTGAAGGGGGTGGTCCGCAGGCCGATGATGCCCGGACCGCCCACCAGCCTACTGTCGGCTACAGGGCTTAAGATCGCTCGAGGCGCCCGCCCGAGACGCACACAGAGTCCGTGAGTGAATTGAAGACATCGCAACCGATCACCTCGCTACCGCCGTCGCCGGCCGACGATCGCCATGCCCGCATGATCCGCTACCTGGTGGCCATGGGCATCCGCATCGTCTGCATCGCGCTGTGCTTCGTGATCCCCCTCAGCTGGTGGACGCTGCTCCCCGTCGCGGGAGCCGTGCTCATCCCCTACTTCGCCGTGGTGCTCGTGAACGTGGGCCACGACCCCGGTCAGAACGTCGAGCGGCCCGGCGCAATCGAGACGTACCGTCAGCCCGAGCAGCCGTGGGCACCTCCCACCGCGACACCCAGCTGGCACGAGCCGAGCAGCGACGACGGATCCGAGCGGCGGGGCCGCGGAGGCACGGCCTGATGCTCGGTCTCGGTGATGTCGGGCCCGATCGCGTCCAGTGCTCGCGTGCCGGCTGCACCGCGGTGGCGACCCGGTCGGTCAACTGGCGGAACCCCAAGATCCACGGTCTCGAACGCGTCAAGGTCTGGTCGGCCTGCGACGAGCACGTCGACTATCTCAGCGACTTCCTCCTGGCGCGCGACTTCCCCGTCGTCGTCACGGCAGCGGGTGTGACCGTCGACTCGGTCGGAGCCGCGACGTGACCGGTTGGCGCGCGGTCCTCTCGAAGAAGTGGCTCGGATACCTCGGTGTGGTCGTGGCCTTCGCCCTGATCTGCGCCATGCTCGCCAACTGGCAGTGGAACCGGCACGAGGAGAAGATGGCGGTCGTCCATCAGCTCGAGCAGCGCTACGACGCGGCGCCCGTGTCCGTGGCGGAGGCTCTGCCGTCGCTCGACTCGTACGATGCGGCCGACGAGTGGCAGCCCGTCGAGATGACGGGTCGCTACCTGGTCGACGAGACCCTGCTCGTCCGCAACCGGCCGTACAACGGCCAGCCGGGGTTCGCCGTCCTCGTGCCGTTCCGCATCGACGGCGGCGACGTCTTCGTCGTCGACCGCGGCTGGGTGCCCACCGGCAACGACCAGGACGCCCCCGACGAGATCCCCGCGCCGCCGTCGGGCGAGGTGACCGTGACGGCGCGGCTCAAGCCCGGCGAGCCGGCCGTCGGCGATCGCACCGCGGTCGCAGGCACGAACCAGATCGCCACCATCCAGCTCAGCGAGGTGCAGAAGCAGGTCGACGGGGCCATCTACTCGGCCGCGTACGGCCAGCTCATGGCTGAGAGCCCGACGCCGGCGACGGCTCCCGTCAAGTACGCCGAACCCGAGATCGACACCGGTCTCAACCTGTCGTACTTCGTGCAGTGGATCATGTTCGCCGCAGGGGCGTTCCTGTTCCTCTTTTACGTGATCCGCCAGGAGCAGCGGAACACCCGGGCCGACGCCGAAGAGGCGCTGGAGGACGGCGACGACGAGCGAGCCGACGAACGGCGCCGACGTCGCGCGGCCCGGCCGCGCCATGACGACGACGTCGAAGACGAGATCCTCGACGCCGTCGGTCGCTGACGCTCGCCCTCCCCCGTCGCGACGCTGCGGATCAGGCCAGGTTGATGAGCTCGCTGTAGTCGGGCGTCCAGTGGTCTTCGGTGCCCTCGGGCATGATGAGCACGCGCTCGGGATTAAGCGCCTCGACGGCGCCCTCGTCGTGACTGACCAGCACCACGGCGCCCTCGTAGTTGGCCAGGGCGTCGAGGATCTCGAGTCGGCTGGCGGGGTCGAGGTTGTTCGTGGGCTCGTCGAGCAGCAGCACGTTCGCGCCGGAGACGACGATCATCGCGAGGGCGAGTCGGGTCTTCTCTCCGCCCGAGAGCACCCCGGCCGGTTTCGCCGAGTCGTCTCCCGTGAAGAGGAACGAACCGAGCACGCGCCGCGCCTCCATCTCGGTGATGTTCGGCGAGGACGAGACCATGTTCTCGAGGACGCTGCGCTTGACGTCGATCGTCTCGTGCTCCTGGGCGTAATAGCCGACACGGAGACCGTGACCCGGCTCCAGCTGCCCGGTGTCGGGTTCGTCGACACCCGCGAGGATGCGCAGCAGCGTGGTCTTGCCCGCACCGTTCAACCCGAGGATGACCACCTTCGAGCCTCGGTCGATCGCGAGATCGACGGCGGTGAAGATCTCGAGAGAGCCGTAGCTCTTCGAGAGGTTCGAGGCCATCAGCGGGGTCTTGCCGCAGGCGACCGGTGTCGGGAACCGCAGCTTCGCCACACGGTCGACCGCGCGGACCTCGTCGAGGCCCGCGAGCAGCTTCTCGGCACGGGCGACCATCTGGTGGGCCGCGGCGGCCTTCGACGCCTTGGCGCCGAATCGAGCCGCCTGCTTCTGCAGCGCGCTCGCCTGCTTCTCGGCGTTCGAGCGCTCCTTCTTGCGGCGCTCCTCGTCGGCGGCGCGCTGGCGCTGGTAGTTGCGCCAACCCATGTTGTAGATGTCGATCGCCTGGCGGTTGGCGTCGAGGTAGAACACGCGGTTGACGACCTCCTCCACGAGCTCGATGTCGTGACTGATCACGATCACGCCGCCCTGGTACGTCTTGAGGTACTCGCGGAGCCAGACGACGGAGTCGGCGTCGAGGTGGTTCGTCGGCTCGTCGAGGATCATCGTGTCGGCCGCGGAGAAGAGGATGCGCGCCAGCTCGATGCGTCGACGCTGACCGCCCGAGAGGGTCGACAACGGCTGCTCGAGGATGCGGTCGGGCAGGCTGAGGTTGCTGGCGATCGATGCGGCCTCCGCCTCGGCCGCGTATCCGCCGAGCGCGTTGAAGCGATCGTCGAGATCGCCGTAGCGCTTCATGGCCCGGGCCGCGACCGCCGGGTCGTCGCTGCCCATCTCCATCGAGGCCTCCTGGATGCCCAGGAGGATCTGGCCGAGGCCGCGGGCGTCGAGGATGCGCGTGCGGGCGAGGTCCTCCGGGTTGCCGCTGCGAGGGTCTTGAGGGAGGTAGCCGATCTCGCCGGTCTTCTCGATGGAGCCCCCGGTCGGCAGGGTCTCGCCGGCCAGCGTCTTGGTCATGGTCGTCTTGCCGGCGCCGTTGCGACCGACCAGGCCGATCTTGTCGCCCTTGTCGACGCGGAACGTCACATCTTCCATCAGCAGGCGCGCGCCGACGCGAATCTCGAGGTCGTGCACGGAAAGCACAGCAGAAGTCCAATCGATTGGGGAGATGTCCACAACGCCGCCCGCCGTTGGGTCGCCCCTAAAATGATCACATCGTGTCGTGAGGGGCCGTGCGCATGGGCGTCGACCCGCCCTCAGGCCGATCAACCTACCCATTCTAGGAGACTGCATGACGAACGCCACCGCATCGACCTCACGACCGGTGCTCGCCGACCGGTTCGTGACCTCCAGCCGAGCGACCGATGCGGCTCTCGTGCTCGGTGGCGTCGCCGTCGTCTCGGTGCTCGCTCAGGTCCAGGTCCCCCTCTGGCCCGTGCCCGTCACCGGTCAGACGCTCGGGGTCATGCTCGTCGGTGCGAGCCTCGGCGCCCGCCGCGGTGCGCTCTCGCTGCTCACCTACCTCGTGCTGGGTGTGGCGGGGCTGCCGATCTTCGCCGAGTTCTCCGGCGGTCCGCTCAGCGTCCTGAAGCCGAGCTTCGGCTTCATCATCGGCTTCGTGCTCGCCGCCGGCCTCATCGGCTGGCTGTCCGAGCGCGACTGGGACAAGAAGTGGTTCCGTTCGGCGGCCGCGTTCTTCGCCGCGAGCCTCGTCCCCTTCGTCGTCGGACTCCCCTACCTGGCCGTCGTGCTCGGTCAGCTCGGATTCGCCGCCGACCTGCAGAGCGTGCTGGCCGCGGGCCTCTACCCGTTCATCGTCGGCGGCGTGGCCAAGTGGCTCATCGCCGCCGCAGCGCTGCCGGTGGCGTGGCGGGTGCTCGGACGACGCGACCGCTAGGAGGCGTCCTGCGGGGCGCGACCCGCGCCTCCTCGGAGGCACGTCGGGTTCTCCCCGGACGACGAAGAACCCCTGACCACCACAGTGGTCAGGGGTTCTTCGTCGTCGTCGTGGATCAGATCGAGAAGCCGATCGAGCGCATCATGTCGCGACCGTCGTCGGTGATCCGGTCGGGGCCCCACGGCGGCATCCACACCCAGTTGATGCGGAACGCGTCCACGACGCCGTCGAGGGCGTTCGCCGTGTCGCCCTCGATGACATCGGTGAGAGGGCATCCGGCGGATGTCAGCGTCATGCTGATGATGAGCGCGTTCTCGTGCTCTTCGTCCATGGCGAGGTCGTAGATCAGACCGAGGTCGACGATGTTGACACCCAGCTCGGGGTCCACGACCTCTTTCAGCGCCTCGGCGACCTCGTCGAACTTCTCGGGTGCCAGTGCGACGGCCATGGTCAGTTCACCGCCGCAGCGGCCTCGGCGGCGGCTGCGGTGACGTAACGGTCGTAGCCCTCGTCCTCGAGGCGGTCGGCGAGCTCGGGCCCGCCCTGCTCGGCGACGTGACCGTCGACGAAGACGTGCACGAAGTCGGGCTTGATGTAGCGGAGGATGCGCGTGTAGTGCGTGATCATCAACAGCCCGAGACCCGTGTTTGCCTTGGCCCGGTTGACACCCTCGGAGACGATCTTCAGAGCGTCGACGTCGAGACCGGAGTCGGTCTCGTCGAGTACCGCGAACTTGGGCTTGAGAAGCTCGAGCTGCATGATCTCGTGACGCTTCTTCTCGCCGCCGGAGAACCCCTCGTTGACGTTGCGCTCGGCGAACGACGGGTCCATCTTGAGGTCCGACATGTGCGTCCGCAGGTCCTTGACCCAGCTCCGGATTGCAGGCGCTTCGCCGTCCAGGGCGGTCTTGGCCGTGCGGAGGAAGTTCGCGACCGTGACGCCGGGGATCTCGACGGGGTACTGCATCGCGAGGAACAGACCGGCCTTGGCGCGCTCGTCGACGGTCATGTCGAGCACCTCGCGGCCGTCGAGGAGGATGGAGCCGCCGTCGACGTTGTAGCGCGGGTGACCGGCGATCGTGTAGGCGAGGGTGGACTTGCCGGAGCCGTTGGGCCCCATGACGGCGTGGATCTCGCCCTCGTTGATCGTCAGGTCGACGCCCTTGAGGATGGGCTTGACACCCTGATCGGTGTCGATGCTGACCTTGAGGTCTCGGATCTCGAGTGTGGACATGATGCGTTTTCCTTACTGTGCGACGCCCGCCGGCGAAGGCGTGGCACTGGTGTCGACGTAGACGTCGCCGTCGACGACGGAGACGGCGAAGACCGGGACGGGTTCGTAGGCGGGGAGGGTGAGCGGCTTGCCGGTCGTGAGCTCGAACTTGGAGCCGTGGGCCCAGCACTCGAGGGTGTCGTCCTCGACGAAACCCTCTGCCAGGGAGATGTCTCCGTGGGTGCAGGTGTCGCCGATCGCGTGGATCGTGCCGGCGCTGTCCTTCACGACGGCGATGGCGACCCCGTCGACGACGACGCGGAGCGCCTGTGACGGCGTGACGTCGTCGACTCCGCAGATCTTGACGCTCATCGGGTGACCGCCCCGGTTCCGGGAGCCGAGGTGAGCTCGACCTCGAGAGCCGCGATCAGACGATCCTGGAGCTCGGGCTCGCCGATCTTCTGGACGACCTCGCTGAGGAACCCGAGGACCACGAGGCGACGTGCCTCGTCTTCGGAGATGCCGCGCGACTGCAGGTAGAACAGGTGCTCGTCGTCGAAGCGACCCGTGGCGCTGGCGTGACCCGCGCCCTGGATGTCACCGGTCTCGATCTCGAGGTTGGGGATCGAGTCGGCCCGCGTGCCCTCGCTGAGCACCAGGTTGCGGTTCTGCTCGTAGCTGTCGGTGCCCGGTGCGGTGCGCCCGATCAGGACGTCGCCGATCCAGACCGTCCGAGCGCCCTCGCCCTGGAGCGCGCCCTTGTAGTTGACCCGGCTCCGCGAGTTCGGCGCGTCGTGGTTCACGTACACCTGCTGCTCGAGGTGCTGGCCCGCGTCGGCGAAGTAGACACCGTAGAGCTCGGTGTCGGCGCCCTGGCCGGCGAGATGCGCCGACGGGTTGACCCGCACGATGGACCCGCCGAGGCTGACGACGAAGTGCTTCAACTGCGCGTCGCGCCCGATCGTGGCGAAGTGACTGGCGAGGTGCTCCGCGTCGTCGTCCCACTCCTGGAGCGTCACCACGGTGAGGTGGGCGCCGTCGTCGACCACGATCTCGACGTTCTCGACGAGTCGCGCCGAGCCCGTGTTCCGCAGAACGACGAGAGAGGTCGTGTGGGCGGCGGCGTGGATGACGGTGTGACCGGCGCGCGGTTCGCGGTCGAGCCCCGAGCGACCGATGGTCACCGTGGAGGGCTCCTCGCCGGTCAGTTCGACGAGGAGGACTTTCTCGACGCTCGCCCAGGCGTTCGCCGAGGCCTTGTCTTCGGGAGTTCCGGCGGTGCCGACCCGTGCATGGGACGCGTCGACCCAGTCGACCGTCGCCCCGCCCGTCTCGCGGGCGAGATAGGCGTAGGGGGAACCGTCGAGAGGACCGTCGATGAGGGGACGGAGGCGCGCGACCGGACTGAGCTTCCAGTCGACCTCGCGACCGGTCACGTCGGGGAAGGCCGCGGGATCGGTCGACGAGAAGCGACCTGACCGGGTCTGGACCGGTACGAGACCCCATCCGCCGTCGGTGTGGGCTCCGGCGCCGTGCTGGACGCGTTCGGAGGTGCTGCTGTCTGTGGTGGTGGGTGCTGCGGCAGACATCTAGCCGACGGATCCTTCCATGCTCATCTCGATGAGCTTGTTGAGTTCGAGCGCGTACTCCATGGGCAGCTCTCGGGCGATGGGCTCGATGAAGCCGCGCACGATCATCGCCATGGCCTCGTCTTCGGCCATGCCGCGCGACATCAGGTAGAAGAGCTGCTCTTCGCTGACCCGCGACACGGTCGCCTCGTGACCGAGCTGGACGTCGTCGACGCGGATGTCGATGGCAGGGTACGTGTCGGATCGGGAGATCGTGTCGACCAGCAGAGCGTCGCAGCGGACGGTGTTCGCCGAGTGGTGCGCGGACGGGTCTACGCGGATCTCGCCGCGGTAGCCGGCGCGGCCGCCTCCACGGGCGATGGACTTCGACACGATGGAGGACGTCGTGTACGGCGCCATGTGGACCATCTTCGCGCCGGCGTCCTGGTGCTGGCCGGGGCCCGCGAAGGCGACGGAGAGGGTCTCGCCCTTGGCGTGCTCGCCCACCAGGTAGATGGACGGGTACTTCATCGTGACCTTGGACCCGATGTTGCCGTCGATCCACTCCATCGTCGCTCCCTCGTGAGCGATGGCGCGCTTGGTGACCAGGTTGTACACGTTGTTCGACCAGTTCTGGATCGTCGTGTAGCGGACGCGGGCGTTCTTCTTGACGACGATCTCGACGACCGCCGAGTGCAGCGAGTCGGACTTGTAGATGGGAGCCGTGCAGCCCTCGATGTAGTGCACGTAGCTGTCCTCGTCGGCGATGATCAGCGTGCGCTCGAACTGACCCATGTTCTCCGTGTTGATACGGAAGTAGGCCTGCAGGGGGATCTCGACGTGGACGCCCTTGGGGACGTAGACGAAGGACCCGCCCGACCAGACGGAGGTGTTGAGCGCCGCGAACTTGTTGTCGCCGGCCGGGATCACGGTCCCGAAGTACTCCTGGAAGAGCTCGGGGTGCTCGCGCAGGGCCGTGTCGGTGTCCATGAAGATGACACCCTGCTGCTCGAGGTCCTCGCGGATCTGGTGGTAGACCACCTCGGACTCGTACTGCGCGGCGACACCGGCTACGAGACGGTTGCGTTCCGCTTCGGGGATCCCGAGCTTCTCGTAGGTGTTCTTGATGTCGTCCGGGAGGTCGTCCCAGGTGGTCGCCTGCTTCTCGGTGGAGCGGACGAAGTACTTGATGTTGTCGAAGTCGATGCCGGAGAGGTCTGCTCCCCAGGTCGGCATCGGCTTCTTCTCGAAGAGGGCGAGCCCCTTGAGGCGGTTCTTGAGCATCCACTCGGGCTCGTTCTTGAGCGCCGAGATGTCCGAGACGACCTCGGGTGACACGCCGCGCCGCGCCGAGGCGCCCGCCGCGTCGGAGTCGGCCCAGCCGAACTCGTACTGGCCCAGGCCTGCGAGCTCTGGTCGATCGATCAACACGTCTGACATCTCTAACCTCTTCCTTCTGCCGGAGCGAACACGGGGAGACGGATGACCATTCCCACGCCCTTCCTGCGAGCGGGCCCCGTCGGGATCCGCTCTTGTTGTGGCTCAGCCACTCGCGACGCGAGGCGACCACACCGGCGGCCGTCACCCGCACCTCTACAACCTTATTCACGGTCGGATGACAGGTGCGCGTTGCCTAGACTCGTTCTTCGTAGGGCGGCCAAGCCGCCGTACTCACATCGGTCCGAGCAGACCATGTGCGTCGACGTCGACGCCATACCGGGTTGTGTTCCTGAACCCGTTGATTCTACAGGTCGAAGCGCCGAAAGCGACGAAAGGCAGCAGTTCGTGAGCAACACACAGGTGGGTCCGGTCGGAGTGCTGTCGCGCGTCAGGTCGTGGCTGCCGACGACGGTCGACCGACGGGTCCGCATCATCGCCTGGGCGTCGTTCGCCTGCCAGGTCCTCCTGATCGGCACAGGAGGCGCGGTCCGGCTCACCGGGTCGGGTCTCGGCTGCCCCACGTGGCCGCGGTGCACGCCCGAGTCGTTCGTCAGCACCCCCGAGATGGGGATCCACGGCGTCATCGAGTTCGGCAACCGTCTGCTCACCTTCGTGCTCACGATCGTCGTGATACTCGCGTTCCTGGCCGTCATCCGGATGCGCGCCGTCCGACGCGACCTCTTCGTCCTGACGCTCATCCAGGGTCTCGGCATCCCGTTCCAGGCGGCTCTGGGCGGCGTCACGGTGCTGACGGGTCTCAACCCCTACATCGTGGGTGCGCACTTCGTCGTGTCGATCTTCCTCGTCGCGCTGACGACCGTGCTCCTCTGGCGCGTCTTCAAAGGACCACGCGGGGCGTACGCGGCGACGTCGAGCGGCTACGCCCGACTCGTGCACGTCGCGGCGGCCGTCGTCGGCGTCACGGTGATCGTCGGCATCCTCACCACGGGATCCGGTCCGCATGCCGGCGACGCCGCCACACCTCGCAACGGACTCGACCCGGCCGTCATGGATCACGTCCACAGCTGGCCGGCCTACGCCACGCTCGCCCTGACCATCGCGATCGTCGTGTGGACCATCAGGGCCGGTCTCCCCCGGCGGTTCCCCGTCCTCCTGCTGGGCGTCGAACTCGTCCAGATCGCCGTCGGCATCACCCAGGCCCGCACCGGTCTTCCGCCCGTGCTGGTCGGAAGCCACATGGTGCTGTCGGCGCTGCTCGTGGCCGCCATGACCGCGGTCGTCCTGTCTCTCAAGAACGACCAGGCGCCCGACGAGATCGACGCTCCGATGGAACGGGACGTCGCGCGGATCTGATCTGCTCTCGGACCGGCTCAGAAGGCCAGGAGCGGGTCGATGCCGACCGCCAGGAAGAGCAGCGTGAGGTACGTGATCGAGCTGTGGAAGACCCGCATGGGTCGGACCTCGGCCACCTGCTGGATCGCGCGGCTGTACAGCCGGTGGGACTCCCAGATGAACCAGAGTCCGCTGGCGACGGCCACGACCGTGTAGAGGACGCCCATGCCGGCGACGGGGATGAGCAGCAGCGAGCAGACGACCGTGGCCCAGGCGTAGAGGATGACCTGAAGCCCGACGATCGATCGACCGCGCACCACGGAGAGCATGGGCACCTCGGCTGCCGCGTAGTCGTCGCGGTACTTCATCGACAGCGGCCAGTAGTGGGGCGGCGTCCAGAGGAAGATCACCATGAAGAGGATGACCGGCGCCCAGGTGAGCGAGTTCGTCACCGCCGCCCAGCCGATCAGTACGGGCATGCACCCGGCGATGCCGCCCCAGACGATGTTCTGAGGCGTGCGACGCTTCAGCCAGAGCGTGTAGACGACGACGTAGAAGAGGATGGCGCCGAGCGACAGAGCGGCGGACAGCAGATTGACCGTCAGGGCGAGCCACGCGATCGACGCGACACCCACCACGTACGAGAACACGAGCGCCTCGCGATCGGACACCTCGCCAGTCACGAGCGGGCGACCCTGCGTCCGCTTCATGATCCGATCGATGTCGCGATCGATGTAGCAGTTGAAGGCAGAGGCCGAGCCCGCGCTCAAGGCGCCACCGATCAGCGTGGCGGCGACGAGCCACAGATTCGGCACCCCGCCCTGCGCCAGGAACATGGTCGGCGCCGTGGTGACGAGCAGGAGCTCCATCACGCGTGGTTTCGTGAGGGCGACGTAGGCCCGAGCCTTGCGACGGATGCCCCGGGGTTCGGTGTCGGGGCGGGTGTCTACGGCTGCGGTCATGAGTCCTCTAACGAGATGAGCGGATTGCTCGAAAAGTCTAGGCGATGATCGTCGGCGGTGACGGTTCTCTGGGAGTCACATGCGGGCAGGACCGGCATGTTCGTCCCTATACTGACAGGTGCTTGCCAGTCGTACGCCCGTTCGGCGCTGGAATCTCCGACATCGGAACCCATTTCCCCGTCTTGATCCCACCCTGCGGTGTGCGTTCGACCGAAGCCGACGACGTCTCGGCAGGCGCATGTCAGCGCGGGAGCGAATCGACCCCGCGCAATCCGCATCAAGAAGGGTCAACTTCCAGTGGCAGATCTGCAATGGGAATCCATTGACAACAAGGCAGTCGACACCGTCCGCGTTCTCGCGGCCGACTCGGTCGAGAAGGTCGGAAACGGCCACCCCGGCACGGCGATGAGCCTGGCGCCCGCCGCCTACCTCCTCTTCCAGAAGGTCATGCGCCGTGACCCGAGCGACAGCGAGTGGATCGGTCGCGACCGCTTCATCCTCTCGGTCGGTCACAGCTCGCTGACGCAGTACGTCCAGTTCTATCTCGGTGGCTACGGCCTCGAGCTCGACGACCTCAAGGCCCTCCGCACCTGGGGTTCGAAGACGCCGGGTCACCCCGAGTACGGACACACCGACGGCGTCGAGATCACGACCGGACCTCTGGGTCAGGGTCTGGCCTCCGCCGTGGGCATGGCCTACGCCGCCCGCTTCGAGCGTGGGCTCTTCGACCCCGAGGCGGCCGTCGGCACCTCGCCGTTCGATCACCACGTCTACGTGATCGCCGGCGACGGCGACCTGCAGGAGGGCGTCACCAGCGAGGCCTCCTCGCTCGCCGGCCACCAGCAGCTCGGCAACCTCGTCGTCATCTACGACTCCAACCAGATCTCGATCGAAGACGACACGAACATCGCCTTCACCGAAGACGTCCACAAGCGCTACGAGTCCTACGACTGGCACGTCCAGGTCGTCGACTGGAAGAAGACGGGCGAGTACGTCGAAGACGTCCGCGCCCTGAACGACGCCATCGAGGCCGCCAAGGCCGAGACCGGCAAGCCGTCGCTGATCATCCTCAAGACGATCATCGGCTGGCCCTCGCCCAAGAAGCAGAACAGCGGCAAGATCCACGGCTCCGCACTCGGCGCCGAAGAGCTCGCCGGCCTCAAGGAGGTCCTCGGCTTCGACCCGGAGAAGACCTTCGACGTCGACCCCGAGGTGCTCGAGCACACCCGCAAGGCCGTCGAGCGCGGTCAGGCGCAGCACGCCGAGTGGACCACGTCGTTCGACGAGTGGGCCACCGCCAACCCCGACAAGAAGACGCTGCTCGACCGCGTCCTCAAGGGCGAGCTGCCCGAGGGCCTCGACGCGGCTCTGCCCGTCTTCCCGACCGACAAAGAGGTGTCCACCCGTGCCGCCTCGGGCAAGGTCATCAACGCCATCGCCGATGTCGTCCCCGAGTTCTGGGGTGGCTCCGCCGACCTGGCCGAGTCGAACCTGACCACGATCGCGGGCGGTGGCTCGTTCGTCCCGACCGAGTGGTCGACGCACGAATGGCAGGGCAACCCCTACGGGCGCGTCCTCCACTTCGGCATCCGCGAGCACGCCATGGGCTCGATCATGAACGGCATCGCATTGCACGGCAACACGCGCGTGTTCGGCGGGACCTTCCTGATCTTCAGCGACTACATGCGTCCTGCAGTGCGTCTCGCGGCTCTCATGAAGTCGCCCGTCACCTACGTGTGGACGCACGACTCCGTCGCCCTCGGCGAGGACGGCCCCACCCACCAGCCGGTCGAGCAGCTGGCCGCGCTGCGCGCCATCCCCGACTTCGACGTCGTCCGTCCGGCCGACGCCAACGAGACCGCCTGGGCCTGGAAGACCATCCTCGAGCGACACAGCGGCCCCGCCGGTCTGGCGCTCAGCCGCCAGAACCTCCCCGTCTTCGAACGCGGAGAGGGCGACGCCGACGGCGACACCTTCGCCTCGGCGAAGAACGTCGCGAAGGGCGCCTACGTCCTCGCCGAGGCTCCGGGAGGCACGGCGGACGTCATCCTGATCGCCACCGGCTCCGAAGTGCAGATCGCCGTCGAGGCCCGCGAGGTGCTCAAGAGCGAGGGCATCAACGCCCGGGTCGTCTCGGCTCCCAGCCTCGAGTGGTTCGACGAGCAGAGCGCCGAGTACAAGGAATCCGTCCTGCCCGCCGCCGTCAAGGCGCGCGTGTCCATCGAGGCCGGCATCGCGATGCCGTGGCGTGCGATCGTCGGCGACGCCGGCCGCAGCATCTCGATCGAGCACTTCGGTGCCTCCGCCGACTACAAGACGCTCTACCGCGAGTTCGGCATCACGACCGAAGCCGCCGTCGCAGCCGTCAAGGACTCGCTGGCCGCTCTCTGAGCGCCTGCGAAGAAGAGAGAAGAAGAGAAATGACCGAATCAAACACCGCACAGCTGTCCGCCGCCGGCGTCAGCATCTGGCTCGACGACCTGTCGCGTGAGCGCATCAACGCGGGCGGGCTCCAGAAGCTCATCGCCGAGCGCAACGTCGTGGGGGTCACCACGAACCCCACGATCTTCGCCTCGGCTCTGGCCAAGGGCGAGGCGTACGACGACCAGGTCGCGCTCCTCGCGAAGAGCGGCGTGAGCGTCACCGACGCAGTCTTCGAGATCACGACGGACGACGTGACGCGTGCCAGCGACATCTTCCGCGAGATCTACGACAGCTCGAAGGGATTCGACGGCCGTGTGTCGATCGAGGTCGAGCCCGGTCTGGCCCACGACGCCCAGGGCACCATCGACCAGGCGATCAAGCTGGCCGCCAAGGTCGGTCGTCCCAACGCGCTCATCAAGATCCCCGCGACGGTCGAGGGCCTCGAGGCCATCACCGCGGTGATCGCCCAGGGCATCAGCGTCAACGTCACGTTGATCTTCAGCCTCGAGCGCTACCGCGCCGTCATCAACGCCTACCTGACCGGTCTCGAGCAGGCCAAGGCCGCCGGCATCGACATCACGACGATCCACTCGGTCGCCTCGTTCTTCGTGTCGCGCGTCGACACCGAGATCGACAAGCGCCTGGACGCGGTCGGAACCGACGAGGCGAAGGCCCTCAAGGGCAAGGCCGGCGTCGCGAACGCCCAGCTCGCCTACGAGGTCTACACGCAGGCCTTCGACACCGAGCGCGCCAAGGGCCTGCTGGCCGCCGGTGCCAACAAGCAGCGTCCGCTCTGGGCCTCCACCGGTGTGAAGGACCCGAACGTGCTCGACACGACGTACGTCGTCGAGCTCGTCGCGGCCGACGTCGTCAACACGATGCCCGAGAAGACGCTCGAGGCGACCTTCGACCACGGTGACATCCGCGGCGACTCGATCAGCTCCTCCTACGCCTCCGCCAACGAGGTCATGGACGCCATCGCCGCCCAGGGCGTCTCGTACGACGAGGTCACCGAGCTGCTCGAGAAGGAGGGCGTGGAGAAGTTCATCGTCTCCTGGAACGAACTGCTCGACACCGTCGCCGCCGCGCTCGAGGCGTCGAAGCCCGCCGAGGCCGCCAAGTGACCATCACGATCGCAGCGAGCGGCGCCGCCGCGGAAGCCATCGAGAAGGTCGTCCCGCAGCTGGTCGACGACCTGGTCGCCTCCGGCATCACCGCTCAGAACCCCACACTCTGGGGTCCTGACGCGGAGGACGAGTCGGCCAAGCGACTCGGCTGGACGGAGGCGGTCGTCGTCTCGACCCCGCTGATCGACCAGATCGCCGAGCTCCGCGAGGAGCTCGCGGGCAAGGGCGTCGACCACGTCGTGCTCGCGGGCATGGGCGGTTCGTCGCTGGCTCCCGAGGTCATCACACGCACCTACGGCGTCGAGCTGACGGTGCTCGACGCCACGGAGCCCGGTCAGGTCCTGACGGCCCTCGCCGACCGCCTCGAGCGCACCGTGCTCGTCGTGTCGTCGAAGTCGGGCTCGACCGTCGAGACCGCCAGCCAGCGCAAGACCTTCGAGAAGGCCTTCCGCGACGCCGGCATCGATCCCGTGGACCGCATCGTGGTCGTGACCGATCCGGGTTCGCCCCTGGACGCCTCCGCCCGTGAAGCCGGTTACCGCGTCTTCAACGCCGACCCCAACATCGGCGGTCGTTACTCGGCGCTGTCCGCGTTCGGTCTCGTGCCGTCCGGTCTGGCCGGTGCCGACATCCGCGAGCTGCTCAGTGAGGCCGACGCCGTCACCGTCGAGCTCGCGCAGGACTCCGTCGACAACCCGGGGCTCGTGCTCGGCGCCGTCATCGCCGGCACTCAGCCGCTGCGCGACAAGATCGCCATCGTCGCCGACGGCACGCACATCATCGGGTTCCCCGACTGGGCGGAGCAGCTGATCGCCGAGTCCACCGGCAAGCAGGGGCGTGGGCTCCTGCCCGTCGTCCTCGGCACCGACGGACCGGAGATCTCGCTCGACCTGCACGACGTGCAGGTGGTGCGCCTCGTCGCCAACGCAGCGGAGACCCGTGAGGTCGCCCCCGGCGAGGTGGAGATCTCCGGCTCGCTCGGCGGTCAGATCATGGTCTGGGAGTACGCGGTCGCCGTCGCCGGTCGACTGCTCGACATCAACCCGTTCGACCAGCCCGACGTCGAGTCGGCGAAGATCGCGACGCGGGCTCTCCTGGACGACCGACCCGCTCCGACTCCCCCGGCCTTCACGGCCGAGGGCGTCGAGGTGCGTCAGGTCGGAGGCCTCGAGGTCGGGGAGTCGCTCGACAGCGCTGTGACGGCGCTGCTGTCGCATCTCGACGACGACGGCTACGTGTCGATCCAGGCGTACATCGATCGGGTCGCGAACCCGGAGCTCGAGACGCTGCGCGACGCTCTCGCGGCGCGCACGAAGCGCCCCGTGACGTTCGGCTGGGGACCTCGGTTCCTGCACTCGACGGGTCAGTACCACAAGGGCGGTCCCGCCAACGGCGTGTTCCTCCAGATCACGCAGGTCGCCGAGCGCGACCTCGAGATCCCGGAGAGCCCGTTCACCTTCGGACAGCTGGTCCAGGCGCAGGCCGCCGGCGACGCGAAGGTGCTCGCCGAGCACGGCCGTCCGGTGCTCACCCTGACCGTCACCGACGTGGCCGCGGCGCTCCCCGCGCTGCTCGCCTCGCTCCGTTGACCGAGCGGGTCGGCGTCGTCCGCGACGCCGACCCGCCTCCCGGTCGGGGTGTGCGAGACCCCGCCGGACAATCACGACCCGAAAGAAACCACCACGCATGTCACCGGTCGAGATCACTCCCGAATCGAATCCCCTGCGACTCCCCTCCGACCGTCGTCTCAATCGCATCGCCGGGCCCAGCGGCCTGATCATCTTCGGCGTGACCGGTGACCTGTCGCGCAAGAAGCTCATGCCGGCGGTGTACGACCTCGCGAACCGCGGCCTGCTGCCACCCGGCTTCGCCCTCGTGGGCTTCGCCCGACGCGAATGGGAGGGGCAGGACTTCGAGCAGGTGGTCTACGAGGCGGTGAAGGAGCACGCCCGCACGCCCTTCGACGAGGACGTCTGGCGCCAGCTCAAAGAGGGCTTCCGCTTCGTCCAGGGCGTCTTCGACGACGCCGACGCGTTCACCCGTCTGAAAGACACCATCGAGGAGCTCGACCGCGAGCGGGGGACGATGGGCAACCACGCTTTCTACCTCTCGATCCCGCCGAAGGCGTTCCCGATCGTCACCGAGCAGCTCCGCAACTCCGGACTCGCCGAAGAACGAGACGGCGCCTGGCGTCGTGTCGTCATCGAGAAGCCCTTCGGCAGCGACCTGAAGACCGCGCGTGAGCTGAACGCGGTGGTCGAGACCGTCTTCGAACCCGACTCCGTCTTCCGGATCGACCACTACCTCGGCAAGGAGACCGTCCAGAACCTCCTCACGCTCCGGTTCGCGAACCAGATGTACGAGCCCCTTTGGAACTCCAACTACGTCGATCACGTCCAGATCACCATGGCCGAGGACATCGGCGTCGGGGGTCGCGCCGGCTACTACGACGGGATCGGCGCCGCTCGGGACGTCATCCAGAACCACCTCCTCCAGCTCCTCGCCCTCACCGCCATGGAGGAGCCGGTGTCGTTCACCGCGAAGGACCTCCGCGCCGAGAAGGAGAAGGTCCTCTCGGCAGTCCGTCTGCCGGAGGACCTCGCGACGGGCACGGCACGCGGTCAGTACTCCGGCGGCTGGCAGGGCGGTGAGAAGGTCCTCGGGTTCCTCGATGAGGAGGGCATGAACCCCGAGAGCGTCACCGAGACCTTCGCGGCGATCAAGCTCGAGATCGCGACGCGCCGGTGGGCCGGAGTCCCGTTCTATCTCCGGGCAGGCAAGCGCCTCGGACGCCGGGTCACCGAGATCGCGATCGTCTTCAAGCAGGTCCCGGAGAACATCTTCGGCTCTCAGACATCACTGGGGCAGAACGCCCTGGTCGTCCGGGTCCAGCCCGACGAGGGCGTGACCCTCCGCTTCGGTTCGAAGGTTCCCGGCATCGGCACCCAGGTGCGTGACGTCACGATGGACTTCGGCTACGGACACGCGTTCACCGAAGCGAGCCCCGAGGCCTACGAGAGGCTCATCCTCGACGTCCTCCTCGGTGATCCGCCGCTCTTCCCCCGACACGAGGAGGTCGAGCTGTCCTGGAAGATCCTCGACCCCATCGAGGAGTTCTGGGCCGGCCGAGGCCAGCCCGAGCAGTACCGCCCAGGCACCTGGGGTCCGAAGTCCGCCGACGAACTCATGGCCCGCGACGGCCGCACCTGGAGGCGACCATGATCGTCGATCTGCCCGACAGCACCATCTCCCGAGTGCAGAAGTCGCTCGTCTCCATCCGAGAGGAAGGAGGCGCGGTCGCTCTCGGTCGGGTGCTCACCCTGATCATCTCCACCTCTCTCGGCGAGGAGGAGGAGGCCATCGAGGCGGCGAACGAGGCCTCGCGCGAGCACCCCATGCGGGTCATCGTGATCTCCACGTCACGCGGCGAGGCCTCCGACGCGGACGCCCGCCTGGACGCGCAGATCCGTGTCGGCGGAGACGCGGGAGCCAGCGAGGTCATCGTGCTCCGTGCCTACGGCGACACCGCCAGCGACGAGGAGGGTCTCGTCACCGGGCTGCTCCTCCCCGACGCCCCGGTCGTCGCCTGGTGGCCGGGCAAGGCGCCGGCCGTCGTGTCGGAGTCCCCACTCGGACGCATCGCCCAACGCCGCATCACCGACGCTGCCAGCCAGGACAACCCGCGACAGACGATCGTCGACCTCGCCGAGACCTACGCCCCGGGTGACACCGACTTCGCCTGGACCCGGCTGACGCTCTGGCGGACTCAGCTCGCGGCTGTTCTCGATCAGCCTCCGTACGAGCCCGTCACCGCGGTCGAGGTCAGCGGCGCGCCGGACTCCCCCTCCACCCTCCTGCTCGCGGCGTGGCTGCGGTTGCAGCTCCAGGTGACGGTGGACAACGAGCTGACGACACGCGCCACCGGCTCGAGCGGCATCCAGGGAGTGCGACTGCTGCGCGCCTCCGGAGCCATCGAGCTCGAGCGCGAGCAGGACAACGTCGCGACGCTGCGGCAGCCGGGTCAGCCGACGCACGACCTCGCGTTGCCACGCCGTTCGCTCCGCGACTGCCTCGCCGAGGAACTCCGTAGACTCGACCCCGACGACCTCTTCGGTGATGTCGTCGAACATGGGGTTCGCCAACTGAGCGAACCCGTCCAGGACAGCTAGGGCAGACGATAACCGTGACAAACGAACGCCGGGTGCTCGTGCACTCCACCAAGGAATCGCTGGGGGCGTCCGTCGCCGCCCGGTTCATCACCAAGATCATCGACGTGATCGAGGAGCAGAACTACGCCTCGGTCGTCGTGAGCGGTGGCTCGGTCAGCACACTCGTGCTGGCGGCCATCAACGCGTCGCCGGCACGCGACAGCGTCGACTGGTCGAAGGTCTCGTTCTGGTGGGCCGACGAGCGTTGGGTGGAGGCCGGCCACGCCGACCGCAACGACCACCAGGCCGGAATCGATCTGCTCGACCACATCGGCGTCGATCCGGCGAACGTGCACCGCTTCGGTGCCGTCGGAGACTTCGAGGACGTCGAGGATGCGGCCGCCTCGTATCGGGCCGAGCTCCTCGAGCACGCCCAGGGCGACGACACCTCGCCCCGCTTCGACATCACCCTCCTGGGGGTCGGTCCCGACGGGCACATCGCGTCGTTGTTCCCCGACAAGGAGCAGATCCGCGCGACTGATTCGACGGTGCTGACCATCGACGACTCCCCCAAGCCGCCGCCGGTCCGCCTGACTCTGAGCCTGCCGGCGATCAACAACTCGCAGCGCGTCTGGATGATCCTCGCGGGTGCCGAGAAGGCGTCGTCGCTGGGTCTCGCTCTCGCCGGGGCGGGTGCCGACCAGGTGCCCGTCGCCGGGGTCAAGGGTCGCAAGCGAACCGTCTTCTTCGTCGACGACGCCGCTGCCGCCGAGGTTCCCGAGAAGCTCATCGCCTCCACCTACTGAGTCCGTGCACGACGAAGCCCCGCAGCATCGCTGCGGGGCTTCGTCGTCGTCACCGGTGCATGACCCCGGTGGTGCCGGACAGGACGACCGGGTCAGGCCTTGCCGCGGCGGACTCGCAGCTGCTGCAGAGCCTCTTCCAGCAACTGCGCGGCCTCTTCTTCGGACCGACGTTCTTTGACGTAGGCCAGATGCGTCTTGTACGGCTCGAGCTTGGCGACGCTCGGCGGGTTCGCCTTGTCACGACCGGCCGGGAGACCGCTCGACGGCGAGTCGACGGTCTCGGGGATCTCGTCTTCAGGGACGTTCGCGGCGAAGTGCCGCACGACCTCGTTGCCCAGGGCGTCCCAGTAGGAGATGGTGATCCGCTCGGCGTGGTAGCCGCGATCCTGCTCGCCCATCGGACCTGCACCGACACGCGAACCCCGGATGGCGCTACCGCCCGATGCCATCAGGCCACCGCCGAGAACTTGGTGATGAGGCCGAGCACGACGATGCAGGTGATCCACACCAGGCCAAGGAAGACCGTGATGCGGTTCAGGTTCCGCTCGGCGACGCCGGACGCGCCGAGGTTGCTCGTGACACCGCCCCCGAACATGTCGGAGAGACCGCCACCCCGACCTCGGTGGAGCAGGATGAGCAAGGTCAGCAGGAGGCTCGTGATGCCGAGCAACACCTGCAGGACGACCTGAAGAATTTCCACGTGGGACCTTTCGATGCGGTGAGACCGCTAACGAGTATAACCGGCGGCTTGGTCTCCGGCGTCCTCCCTCGCGGAACCACCCGGCGGTGACACCGTCTGCGAGGACGCCGGACCCTCAGACGCCGACGTGCGAGGGGAACCTGACGATGCTGGCGAACTCATCGACGTCGAGGCTGGCACCGCCGACGAGGGCGCCGTCGACGTTGGGCTCCCGCATGAACGACGCGATGTTGGAGGACTTCACCGACCCGCCGTAGAGGATCCGCGTCGCCGCAGCCGAGTCGGAGCCGAGGACGTCGGCGAGGGCCTCACGCAGGGCTGCGCAGACCTGTTCGGCCTGCTCGGCCGTGGCGGCCTTGCCGGATCCGATCGCCCAGACCGGCTCGTAGGCGACGACTATCTCGGCGTCGGCCGGGAGGTCGGCGACGGCCGCCCGGAGTTGCGCCACCGGGACCGCGCTCGGACCGTGCTCTTCGAGATCGGCTGCGGTCTCCCCCACGCACAGGACCGGGACGAGCCCGTTCCGGTGGGCGGCGAGGACCTTGGCGGCGACGACCGCGTCGGTCTCCCCGTGCATCGTGCGCCGCTCCGAATGCCCCACGATGACGTAGCGGATGTCGAGCTTGGACAGGAAGGCACCGGAGATCTCACCGGTGTGTGCGCCGGAGTCATGCGCTGACAGATCTTGCGCCCCGAGGCCGAGGTGCAGCTTGTCTGCGTCGAGGAGCGTCTGGACCGATCGGAGGTCGGTGAACGGCGGGAAGACGACGGCCTCGACGGTCGAGTAGTCGTGCTTCGCGTCCTTCAGGCTCCATGCGAGCTTCTGCACGAAGGCGATGGACTGCAGGTGGTCGAGGTTCATCTTCCAGTTGCCTGCGATGAGGGGCGTGCGTGTGGTCACCATCCGAGGACCTCCAGTCCGGGAAGACGTTTGCCCTCGAGGAACTCGAGGCTGGCTCCACCACCGGTGGAGATGTGGCCGAACTGGTCGTCCGAGAATCCGAGTGCTCGGACGGCTGCGGCGCTGTCGCCGCCGCCGACGACCGCGAGGCCGTCGACGTTCGTCAGAGCCTCGGCCACGGTCTTGGTGCCGTGGGCGAAGGCGTCGAACTCGAAGACGCCCATGGGGCCGTTCCAGAACACGGTCTTCGATCCGAGGACGATCTCGGCGAAGCGAGCCGCGGTCTCCGGGCCGATGTCCAGGCCGATGGCGTCGGAGCCGAACGCCGACGACTCGATGCCGTCGATCTGGACGGTCTCGTGGTCCGCGTCGGCCGAGAACGCCGAGGCCACCTCGACGTCGACGGGCAGGACGATGCGGACGCCCCGCCTCTCGGCGTCGTCGAGATACCCCTGGACGCGTTCGATCTGATCGGACTCGAGCAGGCTCTTGCCGACCGGGTGACCCTGCGCGGCGAGGAACGTGAACAGCATGCCGCCGCCCACGAGGAGGTTGTCGACACGGGGCAGGAGATGCTCGATGACGCCGAGCTTGTCCGAGACCTTCGACCCGCCGAGCACGACCGTGTAGGGGCGCTCGGGCTCGACCGTCAGCTTCTCGAGCACGGCGAGCTCCGCGGCGATGAGCGAGCCGGCGGCGCTCGGCAGCAGCTTGGGCAGCTCGTAGACGCTCGCCTGCTCACGGTGGACGACACCGAAGCCGTCGGAGACGAACACGTCGCCGAGCTCGGCGAGACTGCGCGCGAAGGCTTCGCGCTCTTCGGCGACCTTGGAGGTCTCGGCCGCCGTGAACCGGAGATTCTCCAGCACGGTGATCTGTCCGTCCTGGAGGGCGGCGACCGCGGCGCTGGCTTCGTCGCCCACGGTCTCCGACACGAAACCGACGCTCTTCCCGAGCAGTTCGCTGAGTCGCTGGGCGACGGGACGGAGGCTGTACTCGGGAGCGATCTGGCCATCCGGCCGGCCGAGGTGGCTGATGACGACGACGCGAGCACCCTGGTTGATGAGCGTGTCGAGAGTGGACACGGAGGCGCGGACACGACCGTCGTCCGTGATGCGTCCGTCTTTCAAGGGGACGTTGAGGTCGCAGCGGACGATTACCCGCCGGCCGGAGAGGGAGCCCAAGGACTCGAGGGTTCGCAGGGTCATGACCTTCTCTTCATTCGACGAAGGCGGCCGGGCACGGGGCCCAGCCGCCTTCGGTGGTTCGGATCGATGGATGACGCCGGTGTTACAGGCGGTCGGCCACGTACTTGGTCAGGTCGACGAGACGGTTGGAGTAACCCCACTCGTTGTCGTACCAGGAGGTGATCTTGACCATGTTGCCGATGACCTTCGTGAGGCCCGAGTCGTAGATCGAGGAGTGCGGGTCCGTCGTGATGTCGGACGACACCAGCGGGTCTTCGGAGTAGGCCAGGATGCCCTTGAGCTCACCCTCGGCGGCGGCCTTGTAGGCCGCGTTGATCTGCTCGACGGTGACCGGGGTCGACGTCTCGAGCGTCACATCGGTGATCGAGCCGGTCGGGACCGGGACGCGCAGGGCGTAGCCGTCGAGCTTGCCGGCCAGCTCGGGGATGACGAGACCGATGGCCTTGGCTGCACCCGTCGAGGTCGGCACGATGTTGACGGCCGCGGCGCGGGCACGGCGCGGGTCCTTGTGCGGGCCGTCCTGGAGGTTCTGGTCGGCCGTGTAGGCGTGCACCGTCGTCATCAGGCCGCGCTCGACGCCGAAGTTGTCGAGGAACACCTTCATGAGGGGGGCGAGGCTGTTCGTGGTGCACGAGGCGTTCGAGATGATGTCGTGCTTGGCGGGGTCGTAGATGCCCTCGTTGACGCCCAGGACGATCGTGGCGTCGTCGCCGGTCGCGGGTGCCGAGATCAGGACCTTCTTGGCACCGGCCGTGATGTGCTTGCGGGCGTCTTCCGCCTTGGTGAAGAAGCCGGTCGACTCGATGACGATGTCGACGCCCAACTCGCCCCAGGGCAGGTTGGCAGGGTCGCGCTCGGCGAGGACCTTGATGGGCTTGCCATCGACGACGATCGAGTCGCCGTCGAGTTCGACGGTCGCGTCGAGGCGACCCGTGATCGAGTCGAACTTGAGGAGGTGCGCCAGCGCGGCGTTGTCCGTGAGGTCGTTGACGGCGACGATCTCGATGTCGGTGCCCTTGGCCAGCGCGGCGCGGAAGTAGTTGCGGCCGATACGACCGAAGCCGTTGATGCCGATCTTGACGGTCAATGAAACTCCTGTTGCTCAGGCGTCGTGGGGACGCGTGGAGGGGGTGGGCGACCAGACCCGAGAACGCACCCGACACCGGAGGGGCAGAGGATGCGCAGCCGTACGCGACACTACCAGGCGAGGCCCCGTGTTACCCCAGCCCCGACGATGCCCGGGGCCACCCCGGTGAGCATCGGGGCGGCGGGTGTCAGCGGAGGTCGAGGTCGGCGGGGAGACCCGAGTCGGTGCCCGGGAGACCGAGGTCGGTGGCCTTCTTGTCGGCCATGGCGAGCAGACGACGGATCCGCCCGGCGACGGCGTCCTTCGTCATCGGCGGGTCGGCATGCTGACCGAGTTCGTCGAGGCTGGCGTCCCGGTGCGCGAGCCGGAGATCGCCGGCGTACTTCAGGTGATCGGGGATGTCGTCGCCGAGCAGCTCCATCGCCCGCTCGACCCGCGCGCAGGCCGCGACCGCCGCCTCTGCGGATCGACGGAGATTCGCATCGTCGAAGTTGACCAGACGGTTCGCCGTGGCACGGACCTCGCGACGCTGTCGCATCTCCTCCCACTCGTCGACGGATCGGAGGGCGCCCATGGTCTTCAGCATCGAGCTGATGGCCTCGCCGTCTCGGATGAGGACCCGGTGAACCCCTCGCACCTCCCGGGCCTTCGCCGGGATGCCGAGCCGACCCGCGGCGCCGACGAGCGCCATGGCCGCCTCGTTGCCGGGGCAGATGACCTCGAGCGACGCTGAACGACCCGGGTCGGTGAGCGTCCCCTGCGCGAGGAACGCGCCGCGCCAGATGGCTGCGAGGTCGTCGCGCGAACCGGTCGTCAACCTGTTGGGGAGCCCGCGGATGGGTCGGCGACGTTGATCCATCAGACCCGTCTGCCGCGCCAGCGTCTCGCCCGCCTCGTGGACGCGCACGAGGTAGTGGTTGGTCCGACGGACACCCGAGGCCGCGATCACCGACACGTCGCTGCGGGCACCGTAGAGCTCGGCCAGGTCTTTGCGGACACGGCGGGCGATGACCGGACTGTCGAGCTCGGCCTCGACGGCGATCCGCCCCGAGATCACGTGGAGCCCGCCTGCGAAGCGCAGGATCGTCGCGACCTCGGCGGCCCGGACGGTCGTCCGGCTCACCTCGACCTGAGCGAGTTCTTCTTTGACGTCGGCAGTCTGAGCCAAACCTGGGTTCCTTCTCTCGGTTCGATCGGCGCACGCGAATGTCGGCCGATCGGCACGGTCATTCCCTGCCGAGGTCGCGATGCTTCACGCTGACGGCCACACCACGGAGCTCGCGCAGATGCGCTGCCAGTTCACCGACGAGGGTGACCGATCGATGCTTGCCGCCCGTGCAGCCAATGGCGATCGTAGCGTGTCTCTTGTTCTCACGCTGATAGCCCTCGAGCACGGGCTCGATGGCGGCGCCGAACGCCTCGATGAAACGGCGAGCCCCCTGCTGCGCCATCACGTACGACGTCACGGGCTCGTCGAGGCCGCTCTGAGCCCTCAGCTCGGGGACCCAGAACGGGTTCGGCAGGAACCGCGCATCGCCCACCATGTCGGCGTCCGTGGGAAGTCCGTACTTGAAGCCGAAGCTGAGGACGGTCACCTGGACGCCGGGATCCTCCGACTCCGCGAAGGTCTCGGTGATGGCCGTGGCGAGCTGGTGGATGTTCAGCTCGGACGTGTCGATGACCACATCGCTCGTCTCGCGGAGCTCCTCCATCCGGGCCCGCTCCGCGAGGATGCCGTCGAGGAGCGTGCCGTCACCCTGCAGCGGATGAGGCCGACGCACCTGTTCGAAGCGACGGACGAGGACGGCGTCGGTGGCGTCCAGGAACAGCACCCGCACCTTGCTGGGCATGCTCATCCGGAGCGTGCGCACCGCCTCCTGAGCCTCGGAGAACAGCCGTCCGCCTCGGACGTCGATGACCGCCGCGATCTTCGGCAGCGAGTCACCCGCCCGCTCGGCGAGGTCGAGGAGAGGACGGAGCATCTGCGCGGGCAGATTGTCGACGACGTACCAGCCCAGGTCTTCGAGGGCGTTCCCGACGGTTGATCGCCCGGCGCCTGACATCCCCGTGACGATCAGGACCTCTTGCTGTTCGCTTGCGTCGCTCATGTGTGGTGACCTTCGGTCGAGGCTGTCAGGCGGTGGGACGATTCTAGGCGGGTACCGAGGTGTCACCCGGAACGTCGACCCCCTCCCCCTCTCGGTCGTCGGGCTGGTCGACGTCGTCGCCGCCCGCCGCCTCCGGCTCGCCGCCGAGCCGGTCGGCCACGGCCGCGGCCAGGGTCGGACCGATCCCCTTGATCGATGCGATCTCGTCGAGCCCCGCCTCCTTCAGACGCTTCACCGACCCGAAGTGCTTGAGCAGGCGCGCCACCCGCGAGGGGCCGAGCCCCGGGATCTCCGCGAGTTGCGACGCGATGTCGCGGCGCCGGCGCTGCCGCTGGAAGGTGATGGCGAACCGGTGCGCCTCGTCGCGGATGCGCTGGATGAGGAACAGCGCGTCGGAGTTGCGCGGCAGGATGACCGGGAAATCGTCGTCCGGGAGCCAGATCTCCTCCAGCCGCTTCGCGATGCCGCAGAGAGCGATGTCCGTGACGCCCGCGTCGTCCAGGGCACGCCGGGCGGCCGCGACCTGGGGCTGCCCTCCGTCGACGATCAGGAGGTTGGGGCGATACGCGAAGCGCTTCCGCTGCTCGCCGACCTCCTCGACGGGGGCCAGCTCGTCGTCCAGGCGTGCGAGGCGCCGGCTCAGGGTCTGATAGATCGACTCGGTGTCGTCGGTCGACTGCGGGATGCTGAAACGGCGGTACTGGTCTTTTCGGGGCAGTCCGTCTTCGAAGACGACCATGGACGCCACGATGTTCGTCCCCGAGAGGTGCGAGACGTCGTAGCACTCCATCCGCAGGGGCGCATCGGACATGCCGAGAGCCTCCTGGATGTCCGCGAGAGCAGTCGAGCGCGTCGCGAAGTCGGCACTGCGACGGGTCTTGTAGAGCATCAGGGCCTGCTGCGCGTTCAGTGTGGCCGTCTGCATCAACGCGGCCTTGTCGCCCCGTTGAGCGGTGTGGATCTGCACCTTGCCCCTCCCCCGCAGGCCACCCAGCACGCTCTCGAGCGCGTCGTTGTCGTCCGGTGTGGCGGTCACCACGATCTCCCGCGGCAGCTCCGCCCCGGCGGAGTAGGTGTCTTGCAGGATCTGCTCCACGAGCTCGCCGGTGCTGACGTCGATCTCCTTGTCGACCACCCATCCCCGGGATCCGCGGATGCGTCCGCTACGCACCGTGAAGAGCTGGACCGCCGCGGCGAGTTCGTCTTCGGCCAGTGCGAAGAGGTCGAGATCCACGGAGTCCCGGAGCACCACGGCCGACTTGTCGAGCACGGCCTCGAGTGCCTGCACCTGATCGCGGTAGCGGGCGGCCTCCTCGTAACGCTGCTCGATCGCAGCCGTCTTCATCTCCTTCTGGAGACCCGCGATCACCTTCTTGTCGTAGCTCTTCATGAATCGCACGAATTCGTCGACGATCCGTCTGTGCTCCTCGATCGTCACCTTGCCCGAGCACGGCCCGCCGCACCGGCCGATCTGACCGGGGAAGCAGGGCTTGCCGGTCTGCATGGCCTTCTTGTAGCTGCTGTCCGAGCAGGTGCGGATGGGGAACACCTTGATCATGAGGTCGATGGTGTCGTGGACGGCCCAGATCTTCGGATACGGACCGAAGTACTTCGCCCCCCGGATCTTGGGGTTCCGGGTGACCATAACCCGGGGCGCCTCGTCGCCGAGGGTCACAGCCATGAACGGGTAGGTCTTGTCGTCACGGAACTTGACGTTGAACGGCGGATCGAACTCTTTGATCCAGGTGTACTCGAGCTGCAGCGCCTCGATGTCGCTGCCGACGACCGTCCACGTCACCGAGCTCGCACTGAGCACCATGCGCCTCGTCCGCTCGTGCAGCGTCGGAAGAGGAGCGAAGTAGTTGCTCAGTCGAGCCCGAAGGTTCTTCGCCTTGCCGACGTAGAGGACCCGACCCCGTTCGTCGAGCCACCGGTAGACACCGGGGTCCGTCGGGATCTCACCCGCCTTGGGTCGCCAGGAGACCGTGTTGCTCATCGCGCCTCCATCGCCTCCCGACGGCGTCGCGCAGGAGCCTTCGAGGAGGTGCGTCCGGCTGTCGAGGTGTGTCCGGATTCGAGGATCTCGGCCAGGAAGACCCCCGTGTGGCTGTCGGGCACCTTCGCGAGGAACTCCGGTGTGCCGGCCGCGATCACGGAACCGCCGCCGGCGCCGCCTTCGGGGCCCATGTCGATCAGCCAGTCCGCCGACTTGATGACGTCGAGGTTGTGCTCGATGGTGATGACCGTGTTGCCCTTGTCGACCAGACCGTTGAGGACGATGAGGAGCTTCCGAACGTCTTCGAAGTGCAGACCCGTCGTCGGCTCGTCGAGCACGTAGATGCTGCGCCCGTTGGAGCGCTTCTGCAGCTCGGTGGCCAGCTTGACCCGCTGGGCCTCACCGCCGGAGAGGGTGGTGGCGCTCTGACCCAGTCGGACGTACCCGAGACCGACGTCGACCAGGGTCTTCATGAATCGCGAGATCGACGAGATGGCCTCGAAGAACTCGGCCGCCTCGCTGATCGGCATGTCGAGCACCTCGGAGATGTTCTTGCCCTTGTAGAGCACGGCGAGGGTCTCGCGGTTGTACCGCGCGCCGCCGCAGACCTCGCAGGCGACGTACACGTCGGGCAGGAAGTTCATCTCGATCTTGATGGTCCCGTCGCCGGCGCAGTTCTCGCAGCGACCGCCCTTGACGTTGAAGCTGAATCGGCCAGGCAGGTAGCCGCGCGCCTTCGCATCGGTGGTCTCGGCGAAGAGGTTGCGGATCTTGTCGAACACGCCCGTGTACGTGGCGGGGTTCGATCGGGGCGTCCGACCGATGGGGGCCTGGTCGACGTGGACGACCTTGTCGAGGTTGTCCAACCCCGTCACCCGGAGGTGCTTGCCCGGGATCTGACGCGCCCCGTTGAGCTTGTTCGCGAGCACCTTGTAGAGGATGTCGTTGACCAGCGAGGACTTGCCCGAGCCGCTGACGCCCGTGACGGCGACGAACGCGCCGAGCGGGAAGTCGACCGTCACGTCTCGGAGGTTGTTGGCTTTAGCGCCGACGACGCTCAGCATCCGCTTCTTGTCGATGGGGCGTCGCTTCTTCGGCGTCTCGATCGATCGGCGACCCGACAGGTAGTCGCCCGTGTACGACTCGGTGTTGGCGACCAGATCCTCGTAGTTGCCGGAGTGGACGACGGTGCCCCCGTTCACCCCCGCACCCGGACCGATGTCGACGATCCAGTCCGCGGTCTTGATGGTGTCCTCGTCGTGCTCGACCACGATGAGGGTGTTGCCGAGGTTCTTGAGCTTCACGAGCGTGTCGATGAGACGGCGGTTGTCTCGCTGGTGCAGGCCGATGCTCGGTTCGTCGAGCACGTAGAGGACACCGGTCAGGCCGGAGCCGATCTGCGTGGCGAGTCGGATGCGCTGCGCCTCGCCACCGGACAACGAGCCCGCCGAGCGACCCAGCGAGAGGTAGGTCAGACCCACCTCGAGGAGGAACTCGAGTCGGACTCGGATCTCGCGCAGGACCTGCGCCGCGATCCGTGCCTCGCGGGCGGTGAGAGTCAGACCGTTCATGAACTGGAAGGCGTCGGCGAGACTGAGCTCAGCCACGTCGGCGATGTTGCGGTCGGCCACCGTCACGGCCAGGACCTCGGGCTTGAGCCGCTTGCCCCGGCAGACGGAGCAGGGGATCTCGCGCAGGTACTCCGAGTAGCGCTGACGCTGGCTGTCGCTCTCGGCCTCCGCGTACTTCCGCTCGATGTAGGGCATGACCCCCTCGAACCCGGTCGAGTACTTCATCTCGCGACCGAAGCGGTTCTTCCACTTGACGGTGACCTCGAAGTCGTTGCCGTGCAGAACGGCCTGCTGGATGCGCTCGGGAAGCTGGCCCCACGGGGTCTTGAGGCTGAAGTCGAGGTCGACGGCAAGACCCTCGAGGAGCTTCTGGAAGTAGTTGTAGAGGCCCTTGCCCGAGTTCGTCCAGGGGAGGATGACGCCCTCGACGAGACTGAGCTCGGGGTCGCCCAGGACCAGGTCGGTGTCGACGGACATGCGGGTACCGAGCCCGGAGCACTCGGGGCACGCACCGAACGGGGCGTTGAAGGAGAAGGTCCGCGGTTCGATCTCGGTCAGCTGGACGGGGTGGCCGTTGGGGCAGGAGAGCTTCTCGGAGAAGGTCCGGTACTTGCCGGCCGCGCCCGCGTCCGTGTCGACGAAGTCGACGGTCACGAGACCGTCGGTCAGACGGAGCGCGGTCTCGAGCGAGTCGGTCAGGCGGGTGAGGCCGGACGGGGACGCGACGAGACGGTCGACCACGACGGAGATGTCGTGCTTGATCTGCTTCTTGAGCTTGGGGGGCGCGCTCAGCTGGATGGGCTCCCCGTCGACGATGGCCCGCGAGTAGCCGGAGGACGCCAGCTCGGCGAAGAGATCGACGAACTCGCCCTTCTTCTGAGACACGACCGGGCTGAGCACCTGGTACCGCGTGCCCTCCTCGAGCGTCATCAGCTGATCGGCGATCTGCTGCACGGTCTGCCTGCTGATCTTCTCCCCGCACACCGCGCAGTGCGCGATTCCGATGCGGGCCCAGAGCAGGCGCATGTAGTCGTAGATCTCGGTGATGGTGCCGACGGTGGATCGGGGGTTCCGGTTGGTCGACTTCTGGTCGATCGACACGGCAGGGCTGAGCCCTTCGATGAAGTCGACGTCGGGTCGATCGACCTGACCGAGGAACTGACGCGCATACGCCGAGAGCGACTCGACGTAGCGGCGCTGACCTTCGGCGAAGATCGTGTCGAAGGCCAGCGAGGACTTGCCGGAGCCGGAGAGTCCCGTGAAGACCACGAGGGAGTCGCGAGGGATTTCGAGGTCGACGTTGTGGAGATTGTGGACTCGGGCGCCTCGAACACTGAGTTTCGGGACACCGTCTACGGGAGAGATTGACACTCTTGCCATTCTACGAAGACCGCCGGGGAAGAGACCGGGGTCGCTCGCTCAATCGAGGGTGGGTTGGGTTGAAGTGAGTCGGGCCGACTCCGACCAGAGTCGCTGGGCGGCGTCGGCGTCGTGCGCATGACGGGACGCTCTGACGAGGGCTGGTTCGCCGGTGAGCTGGAACCAGCCGGCCGGGCCCCAGTATTCCCCGCCGTCGACGCCTTCTGCCACGGCGGCGTGGACGAGCGGTTCGGCACCGATCTCCTTGCCCTGCGAGAAGGTGTGCATCATCGAGGTCAGGACGGCCGGCGGGCGCCGGGGCTCGACGACGGGAGGCCGAGGGTCGCTCAGCGACTCCCACGAGAAGCCCGGATGCGCGACGACACTCGACACCGACGAGCCGGACGCTCTGAGGCGTCGGTCGAGATCGAACCCGAACGTCATGACGGCGAGCTTGGACCGGGCGTAGGCGACGTAGCTCGAGTAGCTGGAGAGCATCATCGGATCGTCGAGGTCGAGCCGGACCCACCGGTGGCTGATGCTGCCGAGGTGGATGATGCGACCGGCCGGCGCCGCCTGAAGACCGGGCAGGAGGTGCGAGACGAGGGCGAAATGGCCGAGATGGTTCGTCCCGAACTGGAGCTCGAAGCCGTTCGCGGTCGTCTGTCGCCGGCGCGAGCCGACCACGCCGGCGTTCGCGAGCAGCACGTCGACCGCCCCTCCGGCGGTGATCGCCGAGGCGCCCGTCCGTACGGACGTCAGGTCGGCGAGATCGAGCTCGACCGTCTCGAGGTCGGCGCTCGCGACGCGGTCTCGGATGGCATCGACTGCCCGGCTGGCCCGCTCGCCGTCGCGAGCGGCCAGCACCACCTTGTGGCCCTGCGCCGCCAACCGCTCCGCCGCGAAGAAACCGAGGCCCGCCGTCGCCCCGGTGACGACGACCCTCTTCGGGTCAGCGGACATGCCCTGCCGCCTCCATCTGTCGCAGATCCTTCTTGAGGTCGGCGACCTCGTCGCGGAGGCGCCCGGCCAACTCGAACTTGAGCTCGGCCGCCGCCTGCAGCATCTGCTCGTTGAGGTCGGCGATGATCGACTCGAGGCCGTTGGCGGCACCGGCCGCCAGACCCTGCCGTTTGAGATTCGGCGTGGGTGCGCGTTTCTTGCCGTCGCGGCCGGCGAGGAGTTCGGCCGTGTCGGCCCCCTCACGAGCGAGCGCCTCGGTGATGTCGGCGATCTTCTTCCGCAGCGGCTGCGGATCGATGCCCCGTTCGAGGTTGTACGCGATCTGCTTGTCCCGACGCCGGTCGGTCTCCTCCAGCGCCTGCTTCATGGAGTCCGTCATCTTGTCGGCGTACATGTGCACCTGACCGGACACGTTGCGGGCCGCACGACCGATGGTCTGGATCAGAGACGTCGACGACCGGAGGAAGCCCTCCTTGTCGGCGTCGAGGATGGCGACGAGCGACACCTCGGGGAGGTCGAGGCCCTCGCGGAGCAGGTTGATGCCGACCAGGACGTCGTAGACGCCTTGACGCAGCTCGGTCAACAGCTCCACACGTCGGAGGGTGTCGACATCGGAGTGGAGGTAACGGACACGGACACCGGCCTCGGTGAGGAAGTCGGTGAGCTCCTCCGCCATCTTCTTCGTCAGCGTCGTGACCAGAACCCGCTCGTCGCGATCCGTACGGAGGCGGATCTCCTCGAGGAGGTCGTCGATCTGCCCCTCGGACGGCTTGACGACGATCTCGGGGTCGATGAGTCCGGTCGGTCGGATGATCTGCTCGACCACGCTGTCCGTGATGCCGAGCTCGTACTTGCCCGGGGTCGCCGACAGGTACACCTTCTGCCCGACGCGGTTCAGGAACTCCTCGAATTTGAGGGGTCGGTTGTCGAGCGCACTGGGCAGTCGGAAACCGTGATCGACCAGGGTGCGCTTGCGGGAGGCGTCGCCCTCGTACATGGCGCCGATCTGCGGCACCGTCACGTGCGACTCGTCGATCACGACCAGCAGGTCGTCGGGGAAGTAGTCGAGGAGGCAGTGAGGCGCTTCGCCCGGCGAACGGCCGTCGATGTGGGAGGAGTAGTTCTCGATGCCGTTGCAGAACCCGATCTGCTCCATCATCTCGAGGTCGAAGGTCGTGCGCATGCGGAGGCGCTGGGACTCGAGCAGCTTGCCCTGCTTGTCGAGCTCTCCGAGTCGATCGGCCAGCTCGTCCTTGATGGTGCCGATGGCGCGATGCATGACGTCCGTGCCGGCCACGTAGTGGGACCCGGGGAACACGGACACGGCGTCGAGGGTCTTGACGACGTCGCCGGTCAGAGGGTGCAGGGCGTAGAGAGCCTCGACCTCGTCGCCGAACATCTCGATGCGGATGGCGAGCTCCTCGTACATGGGGATGATCTCGATGGTGTCGCCACGCACGCGGAAGTTGCCGCGGGAGAAGTCGATGTCGTTGCGCTGGTACTGCATCGAGACGAACCGTCTGATGAGGGTCTCGCGGTCGATGCGCTGACCCACCTGCAGCGCGATCATGGCCTCGAGGTAGCCCTCGGGCGTGCCGAGCCCGTAGATGCACGACACCGTCGAGACGACGATGACGTCGCGACGACTCAGCAGCGAGTTCGTGGTCGAGTGCCTCAGCCGCTCCACCTCGGCGTTGATCGAGCTGTCCTTCTCGATGAACGTGTCGGTCTGGGGCACGTAAGCCTCGGGCTGGTAGTAGTCGTAGTACGAGACGAAGTACTCGACGGCGTTGTGCGGGAACATCTCACGGAACTCGTTGGCGAGCTGCGCGGCGAGGGTCTTGTTGTGCGCCAGCACGAGCGTCGGGCGCTGCACCTGTTCGACGAGCCAGGCGGTCGTCGCCGACTTGCCTGTTCCGGTCGCACCCAGGAGGACGACATCGGTCTCGCCCGCGTTGATCCGACCCGCGAGCTCGGCGATGGCGGCCGGCTGGTCGCCGCTCGGTTCGTACTCGCTGACGACTTCGAACGGGCGGACGCTACGGGTTGGTTCCATGCTTCCGAGTTTACGAGGGACCACCGACACTGGGCGCCTCAGGGGCGTCCGCCTTCCGTGCTGACAGCGAACGCAGCCGCTCGTGGAGGTCGTCCGCGCGCCTCCTCGTGTCCTCCAGGCTGCCGGTGGCGTCGACGACGATGTCCGCCGCCTCGAGACGCTCCTCGTCCGACGCCTGGGCGTCGAGTCGCCGTTCGGCCTCGGTGCGCGACATGCCCCGCAACTCGATCAGGCGACGGAGGCGCTGCTCGCGAGGAGCGTGGACGACGACGATGACGTCGAACTCGCCCGCACCGCGAGACTCGACCAGGAGGGGCACGTCGTAGACCACGACTCGTCTGGGGTCGTCGCGGACGGCCTCGGCCATGCGCTGCGCCGAGAGGGCTCTGACCGCGGGATGGATGATCGACTCGAGGTCGAGCCGAGCGGCCGAGTCACCGAAGACGAGGGCACCCAGTGCCTTGCGGTCGAGCCCGCCGGAAGGTGAGACGACACCGGTGCCGAAGCGCTCGACGACCGCCTCGAATCCCGGAGTCCCGACGTCGACGACCTCGCGGGAGAGCTGATCCGCATCGATGACGGCCGCACCCCTCTCGGCCAGACGCAGTGAGACGGTGCTCTTGCCGGCGGCGATCCCGCCCGTGAGGCCGCAGATGAACATGCCGCGATGATACTCGGCCGGGCCGGGCCGGGTCAGGCCGCTGAGCGCAGACTCCCCCGCATCGGGCCGCAGACGCCGACAGGCGGCTCCCCCGAGGGGGAACCGCCTGTCAGTGCGATCGTGAGCGCCGAGGCGCCGTGATCAGTTGCTGCTGGAGAGCTTCTCGCGCAGTGCGGCGAGCGACTCGTCGTCGGCGAGGGTGCCGGCACCCGAGGGGGTCTCGTTCGAGAACGAGGAGCCGGTGGGCACGTCGAACGTCGTCTCTTCGGCCAGCGAAGCGGCGACCTGCTTCTTGTGGGCCTCCCAGCGCGACTGGGCTGCAGCGTAGTCCTGCTCCCACTTCTCGCGCTGCGAGTCGAAGCCCTCGCGCCACTCGTTGGTCTCCGGGTCGAAGCCCTCGGGGTACTTGTAGTTGCCCTGGTCGTCGTACTCGGTGAGCATGCCGTACAGCGCCGGGTCGAACTCGGTGCCCTCGGGGTCGACGCCCTCGTTGGCCTGCTTGAGGCTCAGCGAGATGCGACGGCGGTCGAGGTCGATGTCGATGACCTTGACGAACACCTCGTCGCCGACGGCGACGACCTGCTCGGCGAGTTCGACGTGCTTGGCCGACAGCTCCGAGATGTGCACGAGGCCCTCGATGCCGTCTGCGACGCGCACGAACGCACCGAACGGGACGAGCTTCGTGACCTTGCCGGGCGCGACCTGACCGATGGCGTGCGTCCGAGCGAACACCTGCCACGGGTCTTCCTGTGTCGCCTTGAGCGAGAGCGAGACGCGCTCACGGTCGAGGTCGACCTCGAGGATCTCGACGGTGACCTCCTGGCCGACCTCCACGACCTCGCTGGCGTGCTCGATGTGCTTCCAGCTCAGTTCGGAGACGTGGACGAGACCGTCGACTCCGCCGAGGTCGACGAACGCACCGAAGTTGACGATCGACGACACGATGCCCTTGCGGACCTGGCCCTTGTGGAGGTTGTTGAGGAAGGTGGTGCGGCTCTCGGACTGAGTCTGCTCGAGGAGCGCGCGACGCGACAGGACCACGTTGTTGCGGTTCTTGTCGAGCTCGAGGATCTTGGCCTCGATCTCCTGGCCGAGGTACGGCGTGAGGTCGCGCACACGGCGGAGCTCGATGAGCGAGGCCGGGAGGAAGCCACGGAGTCCGATGTCGACGATGAGGCCGCCCTTGACGACCTCGATGACGGTACCGGTGACGACGCCGTCGGCGTCCTTGATCTTCTCCACGTCGCCCCAGGCACGCTCGTACTGAGCGCGCTTCTTGGACAGGATCAGACGGCCTTCCTTGTCCTCCTTCTGGAGGACCAGGGCCTCGACCGTGTCGCCGACCTCGACGACCTCGGTGGGGTCGACGTCGTGCTTGATCGAGAGTTCGCGCGAGGGGATGACGCCCTCGGTCTTGTAGCCGACGTCGAGGAGGACCTCGTCGCGGTCGATCTTCACGACGGTGCCTTCGATGAGGTCGCCGTCGTTGAAGAACTTCAGAGTCTTTTCGACCGCGGCCAGGAAGTCATCAGCGGATCCGATGTCGTTGATGGCGACCTGCTTGGGTGCCTTGGTCGTTACGGTTGTCATGTAGTTAGTGCTCCAGTGAAAGCATGAATCGGGCCGTGGTCGTCCGTGAACGTGTTCTCGGGGTGATCGACCGCAGCGTGCGGGCAGAGTGACGCGGATAGCGCATGGACATCATAGCCTCGTGTCCCGGCCGCGGCAACGGACTCCGACTCCGTGTCGACACTCGTCGATCGGGCCCCGTCAGCGGAGGAGCTCGCGCCTCAGCGTGTCGAGGCCGACCCCGCCGAGTCGGAGCGCGTCACGATGGAAGCGGCGCACGTCGAAGGCCGCGCCGTCTCGTCGGGTGCGTTCCGCGCGAAGGTCCTCCCAGATGCGCTGGCCCACCTTGTACGAGGGGGCCTGACCCGGCCAGCCGAGGTAACGGTCGACCTCGAAGACGACGAACTCGTCGTCCATGTTCACGTTCCGGCGCATGAAGTCCAGGGCGTTCTCGGCATCCCAGCGTCCTCCGCCGTCGCCCGGGAAGGGCTTCCCGAGATGCACTCCGATGTCGAGGACGACACGAGCCGCGCGCATCCGCTGGCCGTCGAGCATGCCGAGCCGGTCACCTGGATCGTCGAGGTAGCCGAGTTCGTCCATCAGGCGCTCCGCGTACAGGGCCCAGCCCTCGGCGTGACCCGAGGTACCCGCCAGCTGCCGCCTCCAGGTGTTCAGATTCGTGCGGTTGTGGACGGCCTGGCCGAGCTGCAGGTGGTGACCCGGGACGCCTTCGTGGTAGACGGTCGTCGTCTCGCGCCAGGTGTCGAAGCGGGTGACCCCCTCGGGCACCGACCACCACATCCGGCCGGGCCGCGAGAAGTCGTCGCTCGGACCCGTGTAGTAGATGCCGCCGTCACGGGTCGGGGCGATGCGGCATTCGAGGCGACGCAGCTCGTCGGGGATGTCGAAGTGGGTCCGACCGAGCTCGTCGACGGCCCGGTCGCTCAGCTCCTGCATCCAGTGCTGCAGGGCTTCCGTCCCGTCGAGACGCCGTGAGGGGTCTGCGTCGAGCACCTCGACCGCGCGTTGGACGCTCGCGCCCTCTTCGATCCGGCCGGCCACCGCCTCCTGCTCGGCGGTCATCCGCGCGAGCTCGTCGAGGCCCCACTCGTAGGTCTCGTCGAGGTCGATCGCCGCCCCGAGGAATCGACGGGAGTGCAGCGCGTACGCCTCGCGCCCCACTCCGTCGTGGGCGCCCCCGGACGGGAGCATCTCGTCGACCAGGAACCTCTCGAACCGGTGGTAGGCCGACGCGGCCGCCTCGGCTCCCCGTGCGAGATCGCGATCGAGTGAGGCCGGAGGCGCGGTGCCGTCTTCAGGACGGGCCCCGCCGACGAGATCGGCGAAGAATCCGTCTCGTCGTCCGATCCGTGCGCACTGGACAGCGACCTTCTCGATCTGCCGGCGAGCCGGGACGACGCCCTCGGCGGCACCGGCGCGGAGGGACGCCTCGTAGCCCTCGAGAGCGGACGGGACGGCCGCCAGACGGGAGGCGATGTCGGACCAGTCCGACAGCGAGCCCGTCGGCATCAGATCGAACACCTCGCGGATCCCCTGCGCGGGCGAAGCGATGACGTTCAGGTCGCGGAGATGCAGCCGCGCCTCGTGGAACTCGACGTCGAGCGCCAGCTCGCCGCGCAGATCCGTCTGCGTCACGCGGTCGACGTCGTCGACGACGGGGGCCGCGTCGAGAGCGGCGATGACGGCCCGCGCTTCGCCGATGCGCCGGTCGTGCCCCTCGGGCGAGTAGTCGCCGTACTCGCCTGTGCGCCCTTCACGCCCGATCCACGTCGCGACCGAGGGATCGAGATCGACGAGCGTGTCGACCCAGCGTTCGGCGATCGCGTCGATGGCTGTGGGGACGCGGCTGGAGGTGCTGGTCGAGTCGTCTGACATGCCCCGAGCCTAGACGCGACCTCCGACACGGCGGGCTGGTCATTCTCGGTGGCTGACAGAGAAGGGCACCGGGTCGACGTGTCGTCGACCCGGTGCCCTCGAGGACCGCAGGAGGCGCTCAGTCCTTGTCGAGGTCCGTCTCGAGCAGGGCGGCGAGCTCGTCGAGGGCGGCCTCGGCGTTGTCCCCGTCGGTGGCGATGACGACCTCGTCGCCGTGGTTGATGCCGAGCGACAGCACGCCGAGGATGCTCGCAGCGTTGACGCTCTTGCCGGCCGAGGTCGTGAGCGTCACCTTTGCACCGGTCTTGCCGGCCGCCTGGCTGAACAGCGAGGCGGGACGGGCGTGCAGACCGACGCTCGAGGCGATGGTGACGGTGCGTTCGGGCATTTCTACTCCTTGGTCGAGACCGGTGCGGTCTGGTGCCGTCGTCGTCGGACGGCGGTGCGGATCCGATCGGCCGGGAGGCCGGACGGAGGGGGCGTGGAGGTCAGTCGTCGTCTTCGTCGGACTGCAGCAGGTCGTAGACCTCCGAAGTCGTGGTCGCACCCCGGAGGGCTGCGGCCTTGTCGGGGTCCATCAGGATGCTCGCCAGCTGACTGAGGATGGCGATGTGCCCATTCCCCTTCGCGGCGATGCCCACGGTGACCGAGACCTCGTTGCCGTCCCAGTCGATCGGCTGCGGGAACCGGAGGACGACGAGGGCGTCGTTCTTCACCGAGTCCTTGCCCGCCAGGGTGCCGTGAGGGATGGCGACACCTTCGCCGACGTACGTCGAGACGGAGTTCTCACGCTCGAACATCGCGTCGATGTACGCCTCATCGATGGCGCCGGCCTCGACGAGGGCCCGACCGGTCGCCCGGATGGCCTCGTCGCGCGTGGCGGCGGACTCGTCGAGCCGGATGGAGGATTCGGCGAGCAGCGCCGTCAGTTCAGGAGCCTGGTCGGTCATCGTCAGACCTCGACCGTCGAGCCGTCCTGGATGGCCTTGACGACCTTGGCCACGTTGGGGTCGCCCATGAACAGCTGGAAGGGCACGACGGGGATGTCGGGGACGACCCCGCGCGCACGCTCGGCGAGGTTGTTCTGGGTGACGACGACGTCGGCGTCGGCCGGGATCTCGGACACCGGCGAGTGCTCGACGGTGACCCCGCTCTTCTTGAGCTGCTTCTTGAGCGTGGAGGCGAGCATGACGCTGCTGCCCATGCCCGCGTCGCAGGCGACGATGAGCTTCTTGATGGACGATCCGTCGAGGGTTGCCATGGTGTTCTCCTTGTTTCGAGGTGGATCGGGGGGCGGCCGGAGCCACCCCCCGATTCAATCACTAGGACGCTGTGGGAGCAGCGGTTCCCTTGCTGGTGGCCTTGTTGGCGGCGGTCGCCGCCTGCGCGTCGGCCAGCGCCTGCTGCTGGGCCTCGGCGTCCTCGGCCGCAGCCTCGCGGTTCTCCTTGCGACCGAAGCCCATCAGGAGCGATGAGACGACGAACGACACGAGAGCGGACAGCAGGATGCCGACCAGGATGAGCGGGAAGTCCCCCCGCGCGGCGACGCCGAAGTAGGCGATGATGCTGCCCGGCGAAGCCGGCCCGACGAGCCCGAGTCCGAAGGCCGAGAACCAGGCGATCCCCGTGGCGCCACCGGCGACGGCGGCGATGAGCAGGATCGGCTTCATGAGGATGTAGGGGAAGTAGATCTCGTGGATGCCGCCGAAGAAGTGCACGATGATCGCGGCGGGGGCCGACGGGCGGATGGCACGCGGGCCGAAGAAGAGGAACGCGAGGAGGATGCCGAGCCCGGGGCCGGGGTTCGACTCGAGCATGAACAGGATGGACTTGCCGGCGTCTGCGGACTGGATGGCGCCGAGCGGGGTCAGGAAGCCCTGGTTGATGGCGTTGTTGAGGAACAGCACCTTCGCAGGCTCGATGATGATCGAGGCCAACGGCAGGAGACCGAGGTTGACCAGGAACTCGACGGCCTCACCGAACCGGTCGGTGAGCCACGTCGTGATCGGGGCGAGGCCGAAGAAGGCCGCGATGGCCATGGCCGCACCGATGATGCCGAGCGAGAAGTTGTTGACCAGCATCTCGAACCCGGACTTGATGCGACCCTCGACGAGCTTGTCGAACTGCTTCAGCACCCAGGCGGCCAGCGGGCCGACGATCATGGCGCCGAGGAACTGCGGAACGTCCGTCGCGGAGATGACACCGAGGACGGCGACGGCGGCGATGACCGCTCCACGCTGACCGTGGATCATGCGACCACCGGTGTAGGCGATCAGGATCGGCAGCAGGTACGTGATGATCGGACCGACGATGCCGCCGTAGGGCTCGCCGGCGGAGTCCGTTCCGAAACCGCCGAGCTGCGGGACGGGCGTCCACCCGGTCTCGATGAACAGAGCCGTGATGAGACCCCAGGCGATGAACGCGCCGATGTTCGGCATGATCATGCCGGAGAGGAAGCCTCCGAACCGCTGTACGCGAGCGCGCACACCGGTCCCGGTGACCGTGGGGGTGAATTCGGACATGAGGGCGGTACTCCTTCGTACTCAGTGACGAGCGTGGGGGTGCGGGAGGGGGATGGTGCTTCGGGTGGGGCTGTGGGGGGAGGTCGTCATCAGACGATCACGACCCTGGGGCCGGCACGCTCGACGTCGTCGGCGAGCTCGCCGTCGACCCCGGAGTCGGTGACGATCGTGTCGACGTCGGAGAGCGGGGAGACCTTCGCGAAGTCCTCGCGGCCGAACTTCGTGTGGTCGGCGAGGACGACGGTCCGCCTGGACGACGCGAGGAGGGCGCGCTTGACCCGCGCCTCGGCGAGATCGGGCGTGCTGAGCCCTCGCTCGACGGAGACGCCGTTCGTCCCGACGAAGGCCACGTCGGCGAAGACGTCGGCGAGCTGGCTGCGCGTCCAGTCCCCGACCGAGGAGTACGTCCTGGTGCGGATCAGTCCACCGAGGAGGTGCAATGTGACGTTGGGCCGGCTGATGAGGATGGTCGCCACGGCGAGCGAATGGGTGACGACCGTCAGCACGCGGTCCACAGGCAGCAGCTCGGCGAACCGGATGGCCGTCGTGCCGGCGTCGATGATGATCGAACCCTCTTCGGGCAGCTCATCGAGCGCAGCTCGGGCGATGCGGTCCTTCTCGGCCGCCGCGGTGCCCTCACGATCGACGACGGGGGGCTCCATGCCGAGGCGCTCGACGGCGATGGCGCCACCGTGGACACGTCGGAGGACGCCACGCCGTTCGAGCTCGGTCAGATCCCGGCGCACTGTCTCGGGCGCCACCGAGAGGTCACGGGCCAGACCCGCCACCTCGACCCGACCTCTGCTCAATGCCGTATCGAGGATCTGCTGATGACGCTCAGGTGCGTACATGCGAGACCTCGTCGTCGTGCGGGGATGACTCACCGGAAGGAAGTCATCAGCTGTTCAGTGAATTAAGAGCCGTTTGGTGCCCGACGTTCACCGAGCAGATTTCATATAAGCCCGTTTGTGTCTGTTCGTCAAGTCGGGACCGCGTTTCTGCTTTGTTTGCGCCCGCTTCGAGTCGTCGCCGGGGCTTGAGGCGCGCGCAGGCTGCCACGGTCGCGCCCGAGTGTGCCCACTCCGAGCGGATCGAGCCGTTCTGGACCGACGCGGCGGGTCGGCGGGCCGACGATCGCGTCGGGCGGGCCGTCAGTGCGCCGCGGCGTCCCAGCTCTCACCGAGACCGACGCTGACGTCGAGAGGCACTCGGAGGTCGGCGGCACCGCTCATCTGGCGGCGGACGATGTCGCGGATCGCGTCGACCTCGCCGGGTGCGACCTCGACGATCATCTCGTCGTGCACCTGCAGGAGCACACGCGACGCGAGTTCACGAGACCCGATCTCGGACTGCACTCCGAGCATGGCGATCTTCATGATGTCGGCGGCCGAGCCCTGGATCGGGGCGTTCAGCGCTGCACGTTCGGCGTTCTCGCGCAGCACCCGGTTGGGCGACTTGAGGTCGGCGAAGGGTCGACGGCGACCGAAGATGGTCTCGGTGTAGCCGTCTTCGCGGGCCTGCTCGACGACGTTGCGCAGGTACTCGCGGACGGCCCCGAAACGCGCGAAGTAGTCCGTCATCAGCTGCTTGGCCTCGGAGCTCTCGATCCGGAGCTGCTTCGACAGGCCGAATGCGCTCAAGCCGTAGGCGAGACCGTACGACATGGCCTTGACCTTCGTCCGCATGGCGGGTGAGACGTCGGCCGGTTCGACCCCGAAGATGCGGGCACCCACGAAGCGGTGGAGGTCCTCACCCTCGTTGAACGCCTGGATCAGGCCCTCGTCGCCCGAGAGGTGCGCCATGATCCGCATCTCGATCTGCGAGTAGTCGGCCGTCAGCAGGGTCTCGTACTCCGGGCCGTGGATGAACGCGGCCCGGATCTCACGACCGACGGCGGCCTTGACCGGGATGTTCTGGAGGTTCGGGTCGACCGATGAGATCCGCCCGGTGGTCGTGCCGGTCTGGTCGTACGTCGTGTGGATGCGTCCGTCGTCGGCGATCGACTTCTCGAGCGTCTCGATGATCTGCCGCAGCTTGGTGGCATCGCGGTGCTTGAGGAGGAGATCGAGGAACGGGTGGGGATGCTTCTCCTGCAGGTCGGCGAGAGAGGCCGCGTCGGTGGAGAAGCCCGTCTTCGTCGCGCGGGTCTTCGGCATCTCGAGCTGCTCGAACAGCACCTCCTGCAGCTGCTTCGGGGAGCCGAGGTTGACCTCGCGGCCGATCTCCGCGAACGCCTCGGTGGCGAGTCCGGCTGCGGACTCGCCCAACCGCACGGACAGGGCCTGGAGCGTCGGGCGATCAGCGGCCACCCCGGTGAGCTCCATGTCGCCGAGCACCGGGACGAGCGGGAGCTCGATCTCCGTCAGGACGCGCCGCGACCCTTCATCGAGTGCGTCGACCAGGGAGTCCGAGAGGCGCAGCACGAACCACGCCTCGGATGCCACGCTGAAATCGTCTTCGCTGGCGACGAGCTGGTTGGGGTCGCCGACGGGGAGCGACTCGCCGAGCTGCTCGTAGACGAGGTCCGAGAGGGCGAACGACGTGCGGGCCGGTCGGAGGAGCCAGGCGGCGACACGGGGATCGCCGACGACGCCCGTGAGATGCAGACCCACTCGCGACAGTGCCTTGTAGGCGCGCTTGGCGTCGTGGACGACCTTGGGGGTCTCTCCGTCGAGCCAGGCCTCGAGGGCCACGTAGTCGCCGCGCCCGGCGGCCCACGGGATGTACGCCGATTCGACCCGCGTCGAGAGGCCGAGCCCGACGACGCCATCGTTGCCGTACTCGACCACGAGCCCCACGGGGCTCTGCGGGTCGGAGGCGTGCTTCTTGAGCCAGAAGGCGAGCTCTTCGTCGACGAGGGTCCGGACGACGGGCATGCCGACCGGTGCTGCCGTCACGGCGGGCTCGGACGCCTCGCCGGTCGACGAGGACTCGGACAGGAGGAGGACGCGCTCGAGCAGCGTCCGGAACTGCAGCTTGTCGAACAGCTCTCGGACCGCAGCCTCGTCGATGCCCCGGCGCTCGAGGTCGGCCGGCCCCACGGGCAGCTCGACATCGGTGACCAGACGGTTCAGGCGACGATTGCGGATCGCGTTCTCTTTCTGCTCTCGCAGCTTCTGACCGACGACGCCCTTGATCTCGTCGGCGCGCTCGATGATCTGGTCGAGCCCCCCGTAGAGGTTGATCCACTTGACCGCGGTCTTCTCGCCGACCTTGTCGATGCCGATCAGATTGTCGCTGGTCTCGCCGACCAGGGCGGCCACCTCGGGATACTGATGCGGCTCGATGCCGTAGCGCTCGAACACCTTGTCGCGGTCGTAGCGGGTCAGTTCGCTGACGCCCCGAGCCGAGGGGTAGAGGAGGGTGACGTCGTCGTTCACCATCTGGATGGCGTCTCTGTCGCCGGAGACGACGAGCACTCGGAAGCCCTCGTCTCGACCGCGCGTCGCGAGGGTCGCGAGGATGTCGTCCGCCTCGAAGTCCTCTTTGGTGATGGTCGTGATGCCCATCGCGTGAAGGGCCTCCTCCAAGAGGGGGATCTGACCGACGAACTCGGGCGGGGTCTCGGAGCGCGTGCCCTTGTACTCGGGGTACTCGCGGGTGCGGAAGGAGAATCGCGAGATGTCGAACGCGACGGCCAGGTGCGTGGGCTTCTCAGCTTTGAGAAGACTCAGAAGCATCGAGATGAAGCCGTGGATCGCGTTGGTGTGCTGGCCCTCGCGGTTGACGAAACTGTCGACCGGTAGGGCGTAGAACGCGCGGAAGGCCAGCGAATGACCGTCGATGACCAGGAGGGTAGGCTTTGCTTCGTCCGACACCCCGTCAGCCTAGCGGGCACCTCCGACACGGCCGTCGGGGAGATCCACCGGACCACGGCCCCACGGAGCGCAATGACCTCCCACTCCCCCGCCGCCTCCTCCGAGGGCGCCGCCCATCAGGTCGGCGGATCCGGTGCCGTGCGCCCCGAGCTCAGTGACGCGGCGTCCGAGCTCTTCGGTCGTCGTGGAGTCGGCGACCTCGCCGAGAAGATGGGGATCGAGATCCTCGAGATGAGCGCCGAGCGCGCCGTGGCGCGGATGCCCGTCGCCGGCAACACGCAGCCGGTCGGCATCCTGCACGGCGGGGCGCACGTCGTCCTCGCGGAGACCCTCGGCTCCATCGCGTCGACGGTCCACGCTGGCCCGGGGCGGCTGGCCATGGGGATCGAGCTCAACGCGAGTCACAGTGGCTCGATCTCGACCGGCTGGGTCATCGGCACCTGCACCGCGATCCACCTGGGCCGGACGCTGGCGACGCATCAGATCGTGATGACGGACGAGGCAGGGCGGCTCCTCTCCACCGTCCGCATCACGAACTTCCTGACGGACGCGCGCTCCTGATCGGGAGCCGCAGCGGACGACGCGACAGACGGATCGAGGCCGCCACCCCGTGGGGTGGCGGCCTCGTCTCGCGACTCGGGTCTACTTCTTGGCGCTGAGCTGCTCGATGATCGCCTGTGCGACGTCGTGCATCGTGAGTCGGCGGTCCATCGACGCCTTCTGGATCCAGCGGAAGGCCTCGGGCTCGGTCAGCCCCATCTTCTCGTTGAGCAGGCCCTTGGCCCGGTCGACGAGCTTGCGGGTCTCGAAGCGCTCGACGAGGTCGGCGACCTCGGCCTCGAGCGTGATGATCTGCGTGTAGCGCGACAAGGCGATCTCGATCGCCGGCAGGAGGTCGTTCGGTGTGAACGGCTTGACGACGTAGGCCAGGGCTCCGGCCTCGCTCGCCCGTTCGACGAGCTCCTTCTGGCTGAAGGCCGTCAGGAGGACGACGGGCGCGATGTGGTTCTTGCTCAGCGTCTCGGCCGCGCTGATGCCGTCGAGCTTCGGCATCTTGACGTCCATGATGACGAGATCGGGCCGGAGCTCGGTGGCGAGGGCGACGGCGGTCTCGCCGTCTCCGGCCTCGCCGACGACCTCGTAGCCGTTGTCGCGGAGGATCTCGACGATGTCGAGCCGGATGAGGGACTCATCTTCGGCCACGACGACACGACGGGGTGCTGCTGGGGTTGCTTCCTGGTCACTCACGAAGCAGAGCCTACGGTATTCTTGCCTCGGTCGTCGTGAGCCGGATTGGCGGAATGGCAGACGCGGAGCACTCAAAATGCTCTGTCCGAGAGGGCGTGTGGGTTCGAGTCCCACATCCGGCACGAACGCGGCCAGCGACTTTTTCCGACATCTCCGTCGATGAAGTGGCGTGCGGGCCGGTCTTGTGCACTACAGTTGCATCACTGGTTGTTGTGTTACGCATTTGTATCTCGCGACGTTCCAGGTCGGACTTCTCCGGAAGTCGGGTCAGGTGGCGTCGTTCTCAGAGGGAGCGGACAAAAAGGCACCGCGACGAGCGTTCTCGAAATCGGGAATGACAACTCTGAAAATATAAGGAACAAGAAAAATGGCTACAGGTACCGTTAAGTGGTTCAACTCCGAAAAGGGCTTCGGCTTCATCACCCCCGACGACGGATCCACTGACGTCTTCGCGCACTTCTCCGCGATCGCCGGCGACGGCTACCGCAACCTGGAGGAGAACCAGAAGGTCGAATTCGACACCGCTCAGGGCAACAAGGGCCTCCAGGCCGAGAACATCCGCGTCATCTGACTCGGCGGCGTCCTCGAGGCGCCGGTGATCTCGGGTCCGCCCGATATCGACGAGAAAGCCCCGATCCACTCCGGTGGGTCGGGGCTTTCTTCTGTGTCGCCGACGTCTCGCCTCATTCGCGGCCTGGTGGGAGACCGAGGAGGCGCGCGACCGTCTCGTAGTCCCGAGCCGCTTCGAGATGCTCTGCTCCCGAGGCCGTCGCGTCCGCTCGCCGGTACCGCGACACGAGCGTCGACCAGAGAACGAGCTCGTCACCGGTCGAGTCGTCAGGAGCCGACGACGCGACGTCCTCCGGGACCTCGATGGCGTGCGAAGCCCGGGGAGCCGCCTGCCCTTCGCCGGTCGCCGCCCCGACGAGCGAATGCGTCCCCGCTGCGAGGAGGGCCCCGACGAGCGCGCCCATCGTGAAGCACAGCAGGAGCGAGAGGAGCGCGGTGACATGCCAGCCGCCCGCGGCGGCGATCACGGCGAAGGCGACCCCGCCGCCGACGGCTCCTGTCACGACCCAGTGAGCCGCGCCTCCCGGGGGCGTCGGACCGGACAGCTCGATGGCGGATCGGGAACGCAGGGCTCGCGCCGATTCGGACACGCTGAGATCGGATCCGCTCGGGACGACGTACAGGCGTCCGTCGAAGACGAAGCACGCTGGGTGAGAGGGGCCGACCGACATGGCCACAGGGTACGCCCCGAGCACACGACGCCGCCGAGTCCGTCGAGGACCCGGCGGCGCCGGTGCGGTGCTGGTGTGTCCGGCTAGGCGAGCTCGGCGTAGGCCGGAGCCGCCTCGCCGTGCGCGTCGCCGACCCGGTGCACGCGGAGGTCGTTCGTCGACCCGGCGATTCCCGGAGGGGTGCCGGCGATGACGATCACCTTGTCACCGACGTCGGCCAGTTTCTTGCCGAGCAGGATGTCGTCGACCTGCGCGAACATGGCGTCGGTGTGGGTGACGTTCTCGACCAGGTGCGACTGGACGCCCCAGCTGAGGGCCATCCGGCGACGGGTCGCCTCGTTCGGGGTGAAGGCGAGGATCGGGATGGAGTGGCGGAGGCGCGACATCCGACGGACGGAGTCACCGGACTCCGTGAACACGCAGAGGAACTTCGCCTGGACGAAGTCGGCGACGTCGGCGGCGGCGAGGGTGATCGCGCCACCCTGCGTGCGCGGCTTGGTACCGAGGGGCGGGATGCGCTCGAGTCCGTGCTCTTCGGTGGACTGCACGATGCGGGCCATGGTCTGGACCGTGATGACGGGGTACTCCCCCACGCTGGTCTCGCCGCTCAGCATCACGGCGTCCGTACCGTCGAGGACGGCGTTGGCGACGTCGGACGTCTCGGCTCGCGTGGGGATGGGGCTCGAGATCATCGACTCGAGCATCTGCGTGGCGACGATGACGGGCTTCGCCATGCGACGGGAAAGCTCGACCGCGTGCTTCTGCACGATCGGCACGGCCTCGAGGGGGAGCTCGACGCCGAGGTCGCCGCGGGCGACCATGATGCCGTCGAACGCGTCGATGATCGCCTCGAGGTTGTCGACCGCCTGGGGCTTCTCGATCTTCGCGATGACCGGGACCTTCCGGCCCTCCTCCGCCATGATCTCGTGCACGCGGTCGACGTCGTCCGCATCGCGCACGAACGACAGGGCGATGAGGTCGGCACCCAGGGTCAGCCCCCACCGCAGATCGGCTTCGTCCTTCTCGGACAGCGCGGGCACGTTCACCGCGACGCCGGGGAGGTTGATCCCCTTGTTGTTCGAGACGGTGCCGGCGACGACGACCTCGGTCGTGACGGTCGTGCCGTCGGACTCGAGCACGCGGAGCTTGACGCGACCGTCGTCGATGAGCAGCGGATCGCCGGCGCTGACGTCGGCGGGCAGGCCCTTGAACGTCGTGCCGCAGATGTCTCTCGTGCCGAGGATGTCCTCGGTCGTGATCTTGAAGACGTCGCCCACGGCGAGATCGTGCGGGCCGTCGGAGAACTTGCCGAGCCGGATCTTCGGCCCCTGGAGATCGACGAGGACCGCGACGGGACGCCCGGCGTCGTCCGCCGCCTGACGGACGTTCTTGTACACGCTCTCGTGGACGTCGTAGCTGCCGTGGCTGAGGTTCATCCGGGCCACGTCGACACCCGCGTCGATGATCGCTCGGATGTCGTCGTAGCTCGATGTCGCCGGCCCGAGGGTGGCGACGATCTTTGCGCGTCTCATGTGTTCCTAACGTCTGGGGATGGTGTCGGACGACTCAGGCCCGCCGTATTAGCTTATTCCCGCCCGGGCGGACGATCAGACCGAAATGGAGCGATCGGTGGGTGCGACCGGGAACGGCAGAGTCGTCTGACCCTCGAGATAGGCGTCCACCGACGATGCGGCCGCCCGCCCCTCGGCGATCGCCCACACGATCAGCGACTGACCACGACCCGCGTCGCCGGTGACGAACACGCCGGCCTCGCTCGTCTCGTAGGTCTTGTCGCGGACCAGCGCGCCGCGACCGTCGAAAGGCAGTCGCAGCTGCGCCTCGAGCTCGTCGCGCTCGGGGCCCGTGAAGCCGAGCGCCAGGAGGACGAGGTCGGCGGGGATCTCCCGCTCGGTGCCCGCCTTGGGCACCCGGCGGCCGTCGAGGTACTCGGTCTCGGCGACGCGGATCGCCCGCACCTCGCCGACGTCGTTGCGGAGGAACTCCACCGTCGACGCGAGGAACATCCGCTCGCCGCCCTCCTCGTGGGCGCTCGAGACCTCGAACACCGTCGGGAACATGGGCCACGGCTGGGTCTCGGGCCGCTCCTCCGGAGGCTGTTGACCGATGGCGAGGTTCGTGACCGAGAGAGCGCCCTGACGGTGCGCCGTGCCGATGCAGTCCGCGCCGGTGTCGCCGCCCCCGAGGACCACGACGTGCTTGCCCTCTGCGGAGATCTGGTCGACGACGGTGTCGCCTGCACCGACCCGGTTCTGCTGGACGAGGTACTCCATCGCGAAGTGGATGCCCGACAGATCACGGCCCGGGATCGGCAGATCGCGGGGCACCGTGGCCCCGGTGGCCACCACGACGGCGTCGTACCGCGCCCGGAGGTCGTCCCAGGCGATGTCGCGACCGATCTCGACGCCCGCTCGGAAGCGGGTGCCCTCGGCCTGCATCTGCGCGAGACGGAGCTCGATCTGCTTCTTCTCCATCTTGAAGTCCGGGATGCCGTAGCGCAGCAGGCCGCCGATGCGGTCGTCGCGCTCGTAGACGGCGACGGTGTGACCGGCGCGGGTCAGCTGCTGCGCAGCCGCGAGCCCGGCCGGGCCGGACCCCACGACGGCGACGGTCTTGCCGGTCAGACGCTCGGGCGGGTGGGGGGTGACCCAGCCGTTCTGGAACGCCTGGTCGATGATCGAGACCTCGACCTGCTTGATGGTCACGGGCGGCTGGTTGATGCCCAGCACGCACGACGATTCGCAGGGGGCGGGGCAGAGGCGACCGGTGAACTCGGGGAAGTTGTTGGTCGCGTGCAGGCGCTCGATGGCCTGTCGGCCCTCGCCGCGCCACATGAGGTCGTTCCACTCGGGGATCAGGTTGCCGAGCGGGCAGCCCTGATGGCAGAAGGGCACGCCGCAGTCCATGCAGCGGCCGGCCTGCCGGCGGAGCTCGCCCGACTCCTGCTGCTCGTAGACCTCTTTCCAGTCCATGAGCCGCACCGACACGGGACGCCGCTTCGGGAGCTCACGCTTCTGCGTCTTCAGGAATCCCTTGGGATCAGCCACCGGTCACCTCCAGGATTCGCTTCCAAGCTTCGTCGCCATCGGGGTCGAGACCCTCGTCGACGGCCGTCTGCCGGGTGGCGAGGACGGCGGCGTAGTCCCGCGGGAGGACCTTGACGAACTCCGAGACGGTCGTCTCGAGGTCGGCGAGGAGTCTCTCGGCCACGGGCGACCCGGTCTCGGCGAGGTGCCGAGAGAGCAGATCGGTCAGGATCTCGGCGTCGGCGCTGCCGAGCGGGTGGAGCTGCAGCTCGCCGGAGGCGAGCGCGTCGGAGTTGACCCGCTCCGTCCGCAGACGGTGCACGTAGGCCGTGCCTCCGGACATGCCCGCACCGAGGTTCCGGCCGGTGTCGCCGAGGATGACCGCGAGACCACCCGTCATGTACTCGAGCGCGTGGTCGCCGACGCCCTCGACGACGGCGCTGGCACCCGAGTTGCGGACCAGGAAGCGCTCGCCCACGATGCCCCGGATGAACATGCTCCCCCGGGTGGCTCCGTAGCCGATGACGTTGCCCGCGATCACGTTGGCCTCGGCCGTGAACGTGCTCGAGCGGTCGGGACGGACGACGATGTCGCCGCCGGAGAGACCCTTCCCGACGTAGTCGTTGCTGTCACCCTCGAGTCGGAGGGTGATGCCCGCGGGGAGGAACGCCCCCAGCGACTGACCCGCCGAGCCCGTGAGGGTGACGTCGATGCTGCCCTCGGGGAGTCCGTTCTCGCCGTACCGCACGGTGACCTCGTGACCGAGCATCGTGCCGACCGCGCGTTCGGTGTTGCGGATGGGGAGTCGGAGTTCGACCCGCCCGCCGTTCTCGAGCACGGACATGCTCTGCTCGATGAGTCCGACGTCGAAGTGCTTCTCGAGCTCGTGCTCCTGCGGGCGGTGGTTGCGTCGAGGCTCGTCGTCGGCGAACGCCGGACCGACGAGCACCGGCGCGAGGTCGAGACCGGAGGCCTTCCAGTGGTCGATGGCCCGGTCGACGTCGAGCACGTCGGTGCGGCCGATCGCCTCGTCGAGGGAGCGGAATCCCAGCTCGGCCAGGTACTCGCGCACCTCCTGGGCCAAGAACTCGAAGAAGTTGACGACGAACTCGGGCTTGCCCGAGAACCGGGCGCGGAGCTCGGGGTTCTGCGTCGCGACGCCCACCGGGCAGGTGTCGAGATGGCAGACGCGCATCATGATGCAGCCCTCGACGATCAGCGGGGCCGTCGCGAAGCCGAACTCCTCGCCGCCGAGCAGCGCCGCGATCATCACGTCGCGACCCGTCTTCATCTGGCCGTCCACCTGGACGACGACTCGGTCGCGCATGCCGTTCAGCATGAGCGTCTGCTGCGTCTCGGCGAGGCCGATCTCCCAGGGGGTGCCCGCGTGCTTCAGCGAGTTCAACGGGCTGGCACCCGTTCCGCCGTCGTGCCCCGAGACGAGGACGACGTCGGCGAGGGCCTTGGTGACCCCCGCGGCGACCGCGCCGATGCCCGACTGGCTGACGAGCTTCACATGGACCCGAGCGGTCGGATTCGCCCGCTTGACGTCGAAGATCAGCTGCTTGAGGTCTTCGATCGAGTAGATGTCGTGGTGCGGCGGCGGCGAGATGAGACCGACGCCGGGGGTCGCGTGACGAGTCCGGGCGACCCAGGGGTAGACCTTGGTCGGCGGCAGCTGGCCGCCCTCTCCGGGCTTGGCGCCCTGCGCCATCTTCAGCTGGATGTCGGTCGCATGGGTCAGGTACATGCTCGTGACGCCGAAGCGTCCGGATGCGACCTGCTTCACGGCGCTGCGGCGTTCGGGGTCGAGCAGACGCTCGACGTCTTCTCCGCCCTCACCCGTGTTGGACTTGCCGCCCAGACGGTTCATGGCGATCGCGAGAGTCTCGTGCGCCTCCTTCGAGATCGACCCGTAGCTCATCGCACCCGTGGAGAAGCGCTTGACGATGGCCTCGATCGGCTCGACCTCGTCGAGCGGGATCGACGGACGGACGCCGTGCTTGAAGGCGAACATGCCGCGGAGGGTCATGAGGTCTTCGGCCTGGTCGTCGACGAGCTTCGTGTACTCGCGGAAGATGTCGTAGCGGCGGGTGCGCGTCGCGTGCTGCAGACGGAAGACCGTGTCGGGGTTGAAGAGGTGCTTGGGCCCCTCGCGACGCCACTGGTACTCACCGCCCGTCGCCAGACGCTCGTGGGCGACGACGGAGCCGTCGGCCGGGTAGGCGCTGAGGTGACGCTCCTTGTTCTCGGCCGCGATGACGTCGATGCCGATGCCGCCCAGCATCGTCGAGGTGCCCGTGAAGTAGGTGTCGACGAACTCGCGGCTGAGGCCCACGGCCTCGAAGGCCTGCGCCGCCGCGTAGCTCGAGACGGTCGAGATGCCCATCTTCGACATGATCTTCAGCACGCCCTTGCCGAGCGCCTTGATGAGGTTGTGCACGGCGTCTTCGGGCGACAGACCCGTGATCATGCCCGACCGGACGAGGTTCTCGCTGGTCTCCATCGCGAGGTACGGGTTCACCGCCGACGCGCCGTAGCCGATCAGGGTGGCGACGTGGTGGACCTCGCGCACGTCGCCGGCCTCGACGATCAGCCCGACCTTCATCCGGTTCTCGGTGCGGATCAGGTGATGATGCACGGCGGCGATCATCAGAAGCGAGGGCACCGGCGCGAAGTCCTGGTTCGAGTCGCGGTCGGAGAGGACGATGAAGCGCGCCCCGGCCTCGATCGCGTCGTCGACCTCGTTGCACATCGCCGCGATGCGCTTCTCGAGCGCACGAGGTCCCTTGTCGGAGCGGTAGAGACCCCGGATGGTCGACGTGGCGCGCGAGCCGGGGCTCGGGTCGATGTGCTGGATCTTCGCCAGCTCGTCGTTGTCGATGACCGGGAAGTCCAGGATGACCTGGCGCGCATGCTCGGGTGTGGCCGCGAGAAGGTTGCGCTCTGGGCCGAGGCCGAGCTTCAGCGAGGTCACGACCTGCTCGCGGATCGAGTCGAGCGGCGGGTTCGTCACCTGGGCGAACTGCTGCGTGAAGTAGTCGAACAGGAGGCGCGGGCGCTCGGACAGGACGGCGATGGGCGTGTCGCTGCCCATGGCCCCGAGGGGCTCGGCGCCGGTCTTCGCCATCGGGGCGAGGAGGATGCGCACCTCTTCTTCGGTGTATCCGAAGGTCCGCTGGCGCCGCGTCACCGACGCGGGGGTGTGGACGATGTGCTCGCGGTCGGGGAGGTCGGACAGGTGGATGCGCCCCTCGGCCAGCCAGTCGCCGTACGGAGCCTCCGCCGCGAGGTCGCGCTTGATCTCGTCGTCCTCGATGAGTCGCCCGGCCTCGGTGTCGACCAGGAACATCTTGCCGGGGCGCAGGCGCCCCTTGCGGACGACCTTGGCGGGGTCGATGTCGAGGACGCCGATCTCGCTGGCGAGCACGACGAGCCCGTCGTCGGTGACCAGGTAGCGGCCCGGACGGAGACCGTTGCGGTCGAGCGTCGCCCCGACGACGGAGCCGTCGGTGAAGGTGATGGCGGCGGGGCCGTCCCACGCCTCCATGAGCATCGAGTGGTACTCGTAGAAGTCGCGCAGCTCGGGGTCGATGTCGACCTGGTTCTCCCACGCCTCGGGGACCATCATCATGATCGCGTGAGGGAGCGACCGGCCGGTCAGGCTGAGCAGCTCGACCACTTCGTCGAACGAGGCGGAGTCGCTGGCACCCGGGCTGACGATCGGCAGGAGCGGCTTAAGGTCGCCGATCAGCTCGGACTCGAGCTGCGACTGCCTCGCGCGCATCCAGTTGCGGTTGCCGCGGACCGTGTTGATCTCGCCGTTGTGCGCGATCATGCGGAACGGCTGGGCGAGAGGCCACGACGGGAACGTATTCGTCGAGTACCGCGAGTGGACGATGGCCAGCTTCGAGGCGAAGCGCTCGTCGCTGAGGTCGGGGTAGAACGGCTCCAGCTGGAGTGTCGTCACCATGCCCTTGTAGACCATGGTGCGACTGCCGAGGGAGGTGAAGTAGGCGGAGAGCTTGCGCTCGGCGCGCTTCCGCAGACGGAAGGCGCGGCGGTCGAGCTCGACGCCCGACAGGCGCCGACCGTCGGCGCCTCTCTGACGGCTCGCCAGGAAGAGCTGCTCGAAGGCGGGCATGGCGTTGCGCGCCAAGGTCCCGAGTTCGTCCGGGCGCACGGGCACGTCGCGCCACCCGAGCACGTCGAGGTGCTCCAGATCGGCGATGCGCTCGATGCCGGTCTTCAGCTCGGCGCGCTCCTGCTCGTCGAGGGGCAGGTAGGCGATGCCGACCGCGTACTCCCCCGCCTCGGGCAGCTCGAAGTCGACCTCGTCGCGGAAGAACGCGTCGGGGATCTGGCAGAGGATGCCGGCTCCGTCGCCGGTGCCGGCGTCCGATCCGATGGCACCGCGGTGCTCGAGATTGCGCAGGGCGCCGAGGGCCGCGTCGATGATGTCGTGCCCGGCGGTGCCCCGGAGGGTCGCGACCATGGCGAGACCGCAGGCGTCCTTCTCATTGCGGGGGTCATAGAGCCCGACCGCGGAGGGGACCGTGCTGAACTGCTGATGGGCTGGCGTGGGGGCCATGGAATCCGTCCTCACGAAGAGATCCTGTAGGAGTCGGGACGTCGTCGGCCCGTGTCACTGGACGTCGCCGCGGAGGTGCGGCTGACGTCGGTCGCCGACCGGACGGTGGATCGGTTGTCCGGTGGTGCTTCGGCTCAGCGGAGTTGCCCTGACAGCTTGTGGCGGTCGTGAGGTGGTTCTCGATGCGGGAGCGGCTCCGGCTGGAGGGAGGCCGTGACTCGGTCGAGTCGTGGGATCCCTGGCCTGGTGCGGTGGTACCGGGGCGGTGTGCCCTAGGACCGCGGTGTCGTATCGGCGGTGTCGTCCGATGCTCCGACGGCGACGAGTTCGGGGTCGTCGTCGTCCGCTTCCGTGCGTCGCGAGTCTAGCTCAGTGTCGCGATCGATCGGGGACCGCCCCGGGGCGTAGGCGCTGGGCACCCGACCGGGGTGCCGGCGCGTGGCGACCACGTAGATGACGATGCCCAGGAGGATCGCGGCGAAGCTCATCCAGACGTTGGTGCGGATGCCGAAGAAGAGCAGGCTGGGGTCGGTGCGGATCGACTCGAACCAGGCCCGGCCGATGCCATACCAGACGAGGTAGAACGACAGCGCCTTGCCCCATTCGAGGGTCGTCTTGCGCTCGATCAGCAGCAGGATCGCGACACCCGCGAGCATCCACACGATCTCGTAGAGGAACGTCGGGTGGAACAGCGTGCCCTCGGGGAGCCCGGTGGGGTACGCCGGGTTGCTCGACTGGATCTCGAGACCCCAGGGCAGGTCGGTCGGCATGCCGAAGAGCTCGTTGTTGAACCAGTTGCCCAGTCGACCGCAGGCCTGAGCCACGAGGAGCCCGGGGGCCAGGGCGTCGGCGAAGGTCCAGAAGCGCAGACCCGAGTACCGGCAGCCCAGCCAGACGCCGAGGGCGCCGAACAGGAGGGCGCCGTAGATCGCGAGACCGCCCTCCCAGATGAAGAACACGTGGACGTACTGGTCGGGCGACGAGAAGTAGTCGCCCGGGTGCGTGATGACGTGGAAGAAGCGACCGCCGATGATGCCGAGCGGAACGGCGAACAGCATGACGTCGATCACGACGCCGCTCTCGGCCCCGCGGCGCTTCAGGCGCTGGTTCGTGATGATGCCGGCGATGACGATGCCGGCCAGGATGCAGAGGGCGTAGGCGTGGATGCGCAGCGAACCCGGCACCGAGGCGCCGAAGGTCTCGTTGATCCAGGCCGTCACGTCGAAGTACTGCCATTCGGCGGACGGACTCGGGATGCTCAGGGGAACGAACACGGGCGGAAACGCCTTTCACGGGGAACACGGGGTGTCGGCGGGCCGACGCGGGAAGACTCTAGCGCGAGCAGGAGTCAGCGTGAGACGGTGGCGCCCGACGACAGATCGGCTGCGACCTCGGCGAGGGCGTCGAGCCCGCCCTCGGCGAGGGCGCGCACGAAGGCCGAGCCGATGATCGCCCCGTCGGCGTAGGCGAGGACCTCACGCACCTGGGTGGCGGTCGAGATGCCCAGACCGACGCACGCGTACTCGACACCTGCCTCACGAAGGCGGTCGACGAGGGTGTGCGCCGCGGAATCGACGTCGGTGCGGGTGCCGGTGATGCCCATCGTCGACACCGTGTAGACGAATCCGCGGCTGGCCTCCACCGACTGGCGGAGTCGAGCCTCGCTGGAGGACGGCGCGGCGAGGAAGACCCGATCGAGGTCGGCGGCCTCGGCGGCGGCGATCCACGCGGAGCCCTCGTCGGGGATGAGGTCGGGGGTGATGAGACCGGCACCGCCCGCAGCGGCGAGGTCGTCGGCGAAGCGCTGGACGCCGTACTGCTCGACCGGGTTCCAGTACGTCATGACGACGACCGGGGTGTCGACACGGGAGGTGATCTCGCGGACGGCCGTGAAGACGTCGCGGACTCGAAAGCCCTCGGCGAGTGCCTTCTGCGTTGCAGCCTGGATGACCGGTCCGTCCATGACGGGATCGGAGTACGGCATGCCCAGCTCGATGACGTCGATGCCGTTCTCGGCGAGCGTCACGGCGGCCTCGATGCTCGTCGCCAGATCGGGGAACCCCACGGGGAGGTATCCGATCACGGCGCCGGACCCGGCTTCGCGACGAGCTCGGATGGCCGCCGCCACCTTGCTGCCCGTGGGGGCGTCGGCGCCGCTCACAGCTGCTGCGCCTGCTCGTCGAGGACGCCGAAGTAGCGGCTGGCAGTCGCCACGTCTTTGTCGCCTCGGCCGCTCATCGAGACCAGGATCGTCCAGTCGGGGTGACGCTGACCGAGCTTGATCGTGCCGGCGAGGGCGTGCGCCGTCTCGATCGCGGGCAGGATGCCCTCGGTCTGAGTGAGGAGCTTGAACGCGGCCATCGCCTCGGCGTCGGTCACGGGCTCGTAGTGGGCCCGTCCGCTCTCGGCGAGCCAGGCGTGCTCGGGCCCGACGCTCGGGTAGTCGAGGCCGGCCGAGATCGAGTGGCTCTCGAGCGTCTGCCCGTCTTCGTCTTGCATGAGGTACGACTTAGTGCCCTGCAGGTTGCCGATCCGACCCAGGGTGATCGACGCCGCGTGACGACCGGTCTCCACGCCGTCTCCCCCGGCCTCGTAGCCCCAGAGCTCGACCGAGGGGTCGTCGAGGAACGCGTGGAAGATGCCCATGGCGTTCGACCCGCCGCCGACGCACGCCGTGACGGCGTCCGGGAGCGACCCGGTGAGCGCCAGGACCTGCTCGCGAGCCTCTTCGCCGATGATCTTGTGGAAGTCGCGCACCATCGCCGGGAAGGGGTGCGGACCGGCGACCGTGCCGAGGACGTAGTGCGTGGTGTCGACGCTGGCGACCCAGTCGCGCATCGCGTCGTTGATGGCGTCCTTCAGCGTGCGCGACCCGGTCGTGACCGAGACGACCTCGGCCCCGAGGAGGCGCATGCGGGCCACGTTGAGGGCCTGACGTTCGGTGTCGACCTGGCCCATGTACACGACGCAGGACATGCCGAACAGGGCGGCCGCGGTGGCGGTCGCCACACCGTGCTGCCCGGCGCCCGTCTCGGCGATCAGCCGGGTCTTGCCCAGCTTGCGGGCGAGCAGCGCCTGTCCGAGCACGTTGTTGATCTTGTGCGAACCCGTGTGGTTCAGGTCTTCGCGCTTCAGGATGACGCGCGCCCCGCCGGCGTGCTCGGCGAAGCGCGGGACCTCGGTGATGATCGAGGGTCGACCCGTGTACGTCGCGTGCAGGGCACGGAGCTCCGCCTGGAACTCGGGATCGACCGCCGCGGCCTTGTAGGCCGAGTCGAGTTCGTCGAGTGCAGCCACCAGGGATTCGGGGACGAAGCGCCCCCCGAAGGAGCCGAAGTAGGGCCCCGTCTCGTCGCGCAGTGCCATCAGACCTCCAGGAAGCGGGTGAGTGCGTCGACCGGGTCGCCGTGCGTGACGAGGGCCTCGCCCACGAGCACGACATCGGCGCCGGCGCGACGGTAGTGGGCGACGTCGTCGGGTGACGCGACGGCGGATTCGGCGACGCGGACGACACCGGACGGGATGCCGTCGGCGAGTCGACCGAACAGATCGCGGTCGAGTTCGAACGTCGAGAGGTCGCGGGCGTTCACGCCGAGCAGCTCGGCGCCGGCGTCGAGACCGCGTCGGACCTCGTCGGCCGAGTGGGTCTCGATCAGCGCGGTCATACCGAGCGACCGCACGAGCTCGTGCAGCTCGACGAGTCTGGGCTGCGAGAGGCCGGCGACAATGAGGAGGACCAGATCGGCGCCTGCGGCACGCGCCTCGAAGACCTGGTACGGGTCGGCGATGAAGTCCTTGCGGAGCACGGGGACGTCGACGACCTGTCGGACGGCCTCGAGATCGGCGAGGGTGCCCTTGAATCGGCGGCCCTCGGTGAGGACGCTGATCGCGCTGGCCCCACCCGTCGCGTACGAGACGGCGAGGGAGGCGGGATCGGCGATGTCGGACAGATCGCCGCGGGACGGGCTGGCCCGCTTCACCTCGGCGATGATCTTGACGCGTTCGTCGGGTCGGAGCGCGGCCAGGGCGTCGAGTGCCGCAGGACGTTCGAGGGCGGCCGCCTCGACCGACGCGAACGGCACCAGCTCACGCCGGGCCTCGGCATCGGCCAGGGAGCCGGCGTAGAGGTCTTCCAGCACTTAGTTGTGCGCCTTCGGGACATAGCGGTGACCGCCGACGCCGTACCCGACGCGCTTGAGCACGAGCCCGACGACGAGCCCGACGATCACGAGCCCGGCGGAGGCCCAGACGATCCACGGGATGGCGAGGAAGAAGGCGACGGTGCCGATGGAGAAAGCGACCAGCATGATGATCACAGCCGTCCACGCGGCGGGCGAGTTGCCGTGACCGAGGTCTTCGGCGGCCTCGTGGCGGTCGTCGGGCTTCGTCTGAATGCTCACGGTGCTCCTTGGATCAAGATGGGACGCGACGAGTCTACCGGCTGCGGGCCGTCTCGTCGGGACTCTCGGTGGGGTCGTCCCCGCTCGAGAGGGTGTCCCAGGCGGCGGCCGGGTCGGTCGCGGGATCGGCGGCCACGAGCCGGGTCGCCGAGTACTTCCGGGTGGCCTGGGGCCACATCCCCGAGAGGACGACGACAGCGACGCCGAGCAGCGCCGAGACGATGCCGGTCACCAGCGCCACCCACGGCCAGGGCGTGGCCGAGACGGAGTCGACGAGCGACACGAGCGACTCGGCCCCCTCGACGCCGGTCGCCGTGGTGATGGGGGTTCCGGAGGCGCCGATCGGGTCAGCCAGGGATGTTCCGGCCCCGAGGGCGACGCAGACGCCGAGCAGGGTCTGCAGCACGCCGAGCACGATGCGGAAGACCCGACCCGCGATGGTCAGCGCGGCGAACAGGGCGAGGCTCGCGAGCGAGAGCGCCGACAGGGCGCCGCCGGCGACGTCTCCGCTGGCCGTCACGCGGTCGGAACCGCCCTGGGGCAGGCTGATCACGAGTTCGAACCACGGCTGCGTCCAGGCGAGGAGCACCACGGCGGCCAGGAGGATCCCGAGCAGGATCGTCGTGAGCTTGATGCGGCGGGCGCTCATCAGACGAGCCTCGTCATGGCGTTGGCCACGGCCACGGCACGCAAGGGGGCCGCGGCCTTGTTGCGCGCCTCCTCGTTCTCCGCGACGGGATCGCTGTCGGCGACGAGACCGGCGCCGGCCTGGACCCGCGCCGTGCCGCCCTGCAGGAGCACGGTGCGGATGGCGATCGCGACGTCGGCCGAACCGGCGAAGTCGAAGTAGCCCACGACCCCGCCGTAGACCCCCCGCTGCGCCGGTTCGAGCTCGTCGATGATCTCGAGGGCGCGGGGCTTGGGCGCGCCCGACAGGGTGCCTGCGGGGAACGTGGCCCGGAAGGCGTCGATGGCGTTGCGCCCCCGAGCGAGATCCCCCTCGACGCTCGACACGAGGTGCATGATGTGGCTGAAGCGCTCGACCTGCATGAACTCGGTCACCTCGACGGAACCCGGGGTGCAGACCTTGAGCAGGTCGTTGCGGGCGAGATCGACGAGCATCAGGTGCTCGGCTCGCTCCTTCTGGTCGGAGGCCAGCTGGTCGGCGAGCAGCTGATCCTCCTCGGGGTTGCCGCCACGCGGCTTCGAACCGGCGATGGGGTGCGTGTAGGCGCGCCGTCCGTCGACCTTGACCAGGGCCTCGGGCGACGATCCGACGATCGAGTAGGGCCGACCGTCGACGTCGTCGAGGCTCACGAGGTACATGTAAGGGCTCGGGTTGAGAGTGCGGAGGACGCGATAGACGTCGAGCGGATCGGCCGTGAGCTCGTGGTCGAACCGCTGCGACACGACCACCTGGAAGACGTCGCCGTCGCGGATGTACTGCTTCGACCGCTCGATGGCCTCCCCGTACTCGGCGTCGCTCGTGCGTCGGACCGGGTCGGGGGCGATCGTGAGATCGACGTCGGAGAGGAACGCCTCGCTGGGCTCGGCCAGACGACTCTGCAGACCGTCGAGGCGCGACTGCGCGTCGGCCCACAGGGCGTCGGAGGTGTCGGTCTCGTCGTTCAGCACCGTGGCGATCAGCATGACGGCGCCAGTGCGGTGATCGAGCGCCACCAGCTCGCTCACGAAGCTGAGGGCCTGGGACGGGACCTCGAACTCGGCGGGCGGCGCGTCGGGCAGCGACTCGAGCTCGCGGACGGCCTCCCAGCCGATGAAGCCGACGAGCCCACCGGTCAGGGGCGGCAGCTCGCGGAGGCGCGGCGTCTGCCAGCGCTCGAAGAGCGCGGAGAGCACCTCGAGGGGTCGCCCGGTCGTATCGCCCAGCGCACGCTCGCGGCTCATGCCGTAGTCGATCCATTCGACGTCGTCTCCGCGGGTGGTGAGCACGCCGAAGGAGGACACACCGACGAACGACCAGCGCGACCAGATGCCGCCCTGCTCGGCGGACTCCAGCAGGAACGTGCCGGGTCGCCCCGCCGCGAGCTTCCGGTAGACGCCCACCGGCGTCTCGCCGTCGCCGAAGAGGTCGCGGACGACCGGGACGACGCGGTGGCCGGACAGGGCCGCGTCGAACTCGGCCCGGGAGGTGGTGCCCCGGTCAGACACGAGGATCTCCGTCGATCGACGTGGCCGTGACCGGCGACAACGGGCCGACCTCGAAGCAGGAGTGCGCGCCGGTGTGACAGGCGGCCCCGATCTGCTCGACGGTGACGAGCAGGACGTCGTCGTCGCAGTCGAGCGCCGCCGAGCGGACGAACTGCGCGTGACCCGAGGTGTCGCCCTTCCGCCAGTACTCCTGACGGGACCGCGACCAGAAGGTGACCCGGCCCTCGGTCAGCGTGCGGATCAACGCCTCGGCGTCCATCCAGCCCATCATGAGGACGTCTCGGGAGGACTCCTCCTGGATGATGGCGGGCAGCAGCCCGGCCGAGTCGAAGCGCGCACGAGCGACGATGGGCGCGGCGGACTCGCGGGTGAGGGGGGCGGTCATGAGTGCTCCTGCGATCGACGGACCAGGATGCCGGACGCCGCCAGCTCGCGCTTGACGTCGTCGACGGTCAGCTGACCGGTGTGGAAGACGGAGGCGGCGAGCACCGCGTCGGCGCCCGCCTGGATGGCGGGGGCGAAGTGCTCGACCGCACCCGCGCCTCCTGAAGCGACGACGGGGACACGGCTGACGGCGCGCATCGACGCGACCAGCTCGAGGTCGAAGCCCTCACGGGTGCCGTCGGCGTCGATCGAGTTGACGAGGAGCTCGCCGGCACCGCGCTCGACCGCCTCTCGTGCCCAGACCAGCGCGTCGAGATCGGTCTCGGTGCGGCCGCCGTGGGTCGTCACCACGAAGCCGGACGGGGTTCGCGGGGAGCGCTTCACGTCGAGCGAGAGCACCACGGCCTGGGCGCCGAAGCGGTCGGCGATCTCGCCGACGAGGGCCGGTCGGGCGATCGCCGCGCTGTTGATGCCGATCTTGTCGGCACCCGCGGCCTGCAGACGCGAGACGTCGTCGGTCGAGCGGACCCCGCCCCCGACCGTGAGCGGGATGAAGACCTGCTCGGCCGTGGCGCGGACCACGTCGTACATGGTCGCGCGCTCGTCGACCGTCGCGGTGACGTCGAGGAAGGTGATCTCGTCGGCACCCTGCTCGTAGTAGGTGCGCGCGAGCTCGACGGGGTCGCCCGCGTCTCGGAGATCGAGGAAGTTGACGCCCTTGACGACGCGACCGGCCGCCACGTCGAGGCACGGGATGACCCGGACGGCCAGCGTCGGGTCGGCGGCGGTCATCTCAGAGCCTCGCGGCGTGGATCGGGCTGACGAGGATGGCCCGGGCGCCGAGGTCGTAGAGGGCGTCCATCACCTGGTTCGTGTCGGTCCGCTTCACCATCACCCGCACGGCCGCCCACTCGGCGTCGTGGAGGGGCGCGACCGTCGGGGACTCCATGCCCGGCGCGATCGCCGTCGCGGCGTCGAGCTTGGAGACCGGGATGTCGTAGTCCATCATCACGTACTGCCTCGCCACGAGCACGCCCTGCAGGCGGCGGTGCAGCACGGCCAGCCCGTCGACGCTCTCGTCGGAGGCGATGAGCACGGCCGTCGACTCGAGGATGACGGGGCCGAAGATCTCGAGGCCCGCCGCCCGGAGGGTGCCGCCGGTCGACACGACGTCGGCCACGGCGTCGGCGACGCCGAGGCGGACTGCGCTCTCGACCGCACCGTCGAGACCGACGAGGTTCGCGGTCACCCCGTGCGAGGCGAGGAACGAGCCGACGAGACCCGCGTAGCTCGTGGCGACCCGGGTGCCCTGCAGCTCACGCAGGTCGGTGAACCGCCCGGGAGGACCGGCGAAGCGGAAGGTCGAGCCGCCGAAGTCGAGAGGGGCGACCTCGTGCGCGGGCGAGTGCGAGTCGAGGAGGAGGTCGCGGCCCGTGATGCCGACGTCGAGCGCACCCGAGCCGACGTAGGTCGCGATGTCGCGCGGACGGAGGTAGAAGAACTCGACGCCGTTGCGAGGGTCCTCGACGTGGAGCGTGCGGGTGTCGCGGCGACCCGTGTACCCGGCCTCGCCGAGCATGGCCGTCGCGGTCTCGCTGAGGGAGCCCTTGTTGGGCACTGCTACGCGGAGCATGTGGTGACTCTGTTCTCTCTGGTCGGCCCGTCGGGGCCGGATGACGTCGGACCGCCGGTGGACGACGGTCTCGCGGGGCTGCGGAGACGGATCAGAGATGTCGGTACACGTCGGCGGGGGTCAGCCCCTTGGCGAGCATCAGCACCTGCAGGTGGTAGAGCAGCTGCGAGATCTCTTCGGAGGTCGCCGTGTCGCCCTCGTACTCGGCGGCCATCCACACCTCGGCGGCCTCTTCTACGATCTTCTTGCCGATCTGGTGCACGCCCGCATCGAACTCAGCCACCGTTCCCGACCCCTGGGGGCGGTCGCGGACCTTGTCGCTGAGCTCTGCGAACAGTTCGTCGAAGGTCTTCACGAGGTCAAGGCTACCGTCGCGGCAGCGGCACGGAGAGCCGCGATGCGCTCCGACGGCTCGCCGCCGTAGACGGCCGAGCCGGCGACGACCGTATCGGCCCCGTTCGCGACCGCCGTGACGATCGTCGTGACGTCGATGCCGCCGTCGACCTCGAGCCAGACGTCGAGCCCGGACCGGTCGACAGCCTCACGAGCGCGGGCCAGCTTGGGCATGGTCTCGGTCATGAACGACTGGCCGCCGAAACCGGGCTCGACCGTCATGACGAGGATCATGTCGAACTCGTCGAGCGTCTCGAGGTACGGCGCGATGTCGGTGCCGGGCTTCACGGCGACGGAGGCGCGAGCCCCCGTGCTGCGGATCGCGCGCGCCGTGGCGACGGGATCGGCGGCGGCCTCGGCCGAGAACGTCACGGAGAACGCACCGAGCTCGGCGTACCGAGGAGCCCAGCGGTCGGCGTCGTCGACCATCAGATGCACGTCGAGAGGCAGCGGACTGACCTGCTGGAGGCGCTCGACCACCGGGAGCCCGAGCGTCAGGTTCGGCACGAAGTGGCCGTCCATGACGTCGACGTGGACGAGATCGGCGTCGCCGATGCGATGGAGGTCGCGCTCGAGGTTGGCGAAGTCGGCCGAGAGGATGCTGGGGCTGATGCGGACGGACACCCGACGAGCCTAGCGGGGCCACCCGTCCGGCGCCGCGTCACGACGGCGACGATCGGCGCCGCGTCAGGACTGCGAGGGTCGACGCCGCTTCTCGACGAGTGCGACGAACATCGCGTCCGTCCCGTGCCGGTGCGGCCAGAGCTGGACGTACGGCGCCGAGCCGAGGTCGACGGGTGCGCCCACGATCGTCTCCGCTGAGGCGGTCGCGTCGACGACGGTGAGGTCGTCGCGACCCCGCACGCCGGTCTCCACGATGGCCCGGGTCTCGGCGACATGAGGCGAGCACGTCACGTAGGCGAGGACTCCCCCGGGTGCCAGGGCGTCGATCGCACTGGCGAACAGGCGGGCCTGCAGGGCGGTGAGCTCGCCGACGTCGCGCGGCTGCTTGCGCCAGCGGGCCTCGGGACGACGGCGGAGGGCGCCGAGCCCCGTGCAGGGCGCGTCGAGAAGGATGCGGTCGAACGACTCGGGCTGCTCCGCGCCGAAGCGCGTCGCGTCGCCCTCGACCACCTGCACGCCGCCGGGGACGGGCTCGAGCGCCTGACGGACGAGTCCCGCCCGCGCCGGGACGAGCTCGTTGGCCAGGAGCCGCGCGCCGCCTCCGGCCGCCTCCGCACCGAGCAGCGCCGCCTTGCCGCCCGGCCCGGCGCACATGTCGAGCCACCGCTCGCCGTCCGCGATCGGGCGGTGGCGGCTCAGCAGCAGAGCCGCCATCTGCGACCCCTCGTCTTGAACCCGGGCGCGTCCGTCTCGGACGGCGGGGTGGCTCGCTGGATCTCCCCCGCCGCTGGTCGCCGCGACGGGCGAGAGGACGCCACCCGCGCCTCCCAGTTCGGAGACCTCAGCCAGCCCCGGCAACGCCACGAGACTCACCCGCGGGGCCCTGTTGTCGGCCTCGAGCAGCTCGACGAGCTCGTCGCCCCGCCCCTCGGCGGTGAGCGCCTGACGGAAGGCCCGCACGACCCACGCCGGGTGCGACCACTCGGCGGCCAGCGCCTCGTCGGCACCCCGGGCGCTCTCGAGGACGTGTTCGCGCCAGACCCCGGGGTCGGTGCGGGAGACGGTGCGGAGGACCCCGTTCACGAAGCCGGTGCCCGATCGACTGCCGACCTCGCGGGCGAGCTCGACCGACTCGTCGACCGCGGCGTGCGTGGCGACCCTCGTCGAGAGCAGCTGATGGACGCCCAGCCGCAGGACGTCGAGGAGAGCCGGGTCGATCTTCGACACGGGCCGTCGGGCGGCGATCGCGATGACGAGGTCGTAGTAGCCCTGGAGGCGCAGCGTGCCGTAGGTGAGCTCGGTCGCGAGACCCGCGTCGGCGGCGTCGAGACGGGCACGGGCGATGCGCGACGGGAGCAGCAGGTTCGAGTAGGCGTCGTCGTCGGAGACGGCGCGGAGGACGTCGAGGGCGACCCGACGGGCGGGCTGGACACGGCTCATGAGCGGTCTCCTTCGTCGAGGGGGTCGGAGGGGCGGCCGGGTCCGCCCGGGTCGGGTGCCGAGTCGCTCGCGGTCACGAGGAGGCGCGGGGCGTCATCGCCGGACAGCCCGCGGAACCAGTCGGTCGCCGCCATGGCCTTCTTGCCGGCGGGCTGGACCCGCACCAGCTCGAGGGGCGCGGTGGCCGTGCCGACGAGGAGGCGGCGTCCGGACAGCGAGAGGGCGCCGGGTGCCGGGTCGACGGCGAGATCGGGCGACTCGACGGCGCGCAGCTCGAGGATCTTGAGGCGGGCGCCCTCGAAGGGGACGTGCGCCCCTGGCTCGGGCGTGACCCCCCGCCACCGGTCGAGGACCTCGCCGGCGGGCCGCCCGAGATCGAGCGCCCCGTCGTCGAGGGTCAGTTTGGGGGCCAGCGTCACCGTGCCGTTCTGCGCGACGCCCACGGCCGTGCCCGAGGCGAGGTCGGCGACCGTGCGCTCGAGCAGCTCCGCACCGGAGACCGAGAGGTCGTCGAGCAGGCCGCCCGCGGTCTCGGCGCCGCCGAGACGCTGCTCGACGACGCCGTAGACGTCGCCGGCGTCGAGCTCGGGGACGAGCTGGAACACGACGGCCCCCGTGACCTCGTCGCCGGCCATGAGGGCGCGTTGGACGGGTGCCGCCCCGCGCCACCGCGGGAGGAGCGAGAAGTGGAGATTGACCCAGCCGAGTCGAGGCAGCGAGAGCACGGGCTCGCGCAGCAGCGCCCCGAAGGCGACGATGACGCCGAGGTCGGCGTCGAGTGCCCGGAGGTGCTCGGTCACGTCGTCGGTGATCCGACGCGCCTTGACCACGGGCAGACCGAGACGCTCGGCCTCGACGGCGACCGGCGTCTGCGTCAGCACGCGCTTGCGGCCCTGAGGGGTGTCGCTGCGGGTCAGCACCGCCACGATCTCGTGCTCGCTCTCGGCGAGGGCGCGGAGGGACGGGAGGGCGGCGGCGGGGCTGCCGGCGAAGACGAGACGCACGGGGGTTCCTGAACTCAATCGGTGAACGGCTCGACGTCGTCGAACCGCACTCTGAGTGTAGGGACGGCACGACCGCGCTTCTGACCGATGGCCTTGCGACGCTCGGTGGCCGCCCGGATCACCTGCGACCTGAGGATCTGCGCCACCTCGCCGCCGCGCCGCACGTCGAAGCGGACGATGGCCCGCACCCCGGCCTCGGGCACGTCGACGGGGCCGAGCGTCTCGGCCCGCACCTCGTCGGGGAGCTCGCCGAGGGCTCGGGCGACGGTGTCGACGGTGCCCGTCACCGTCGCGACACGGACGGCCGGCGGGAAGCGCAGCTGCCGACGGTCGGCGAGCTCGGAGGAGGCGAAGCGGGCGAGCTCCCAGGTGGCCAGCGCGGAGGCCAGGGCTCCCCCGACCCCGACGAGCACGACGGGTGCGCGTCGAGACGCAAGAGCCGTCGCATTGGCCCACCAGCGGAGACAGTCTTCGGCGACTCGGAGACTCTCTCTCGCCAGCATGCGCTCCCCGTCGAGGAGGAGGACCGCCCGGTAGCCGCCGGGGGCGACGGGCTCGGCACCGCGCGTGGCGACGACCAGCGCGGGGGCGTCGTCGACGTGGGTGATCGGTCGCGTGCCGTCGGCCACGATGACGCGGACCCCCGGGAAGGCCTTGCCGAGCTCGTCGGCGGTGCGGGACGCACCGGCGCCGACGGCCTTCATCGCCGTGCCCTCGCAGGTCTTGCAGTGCCAGCCGACCGCGAGTGCTCCGCACCAGGAGCAGGCGGGCTGGGCGCCCTGCTCACGCTGGACGACCGGACCGTTGCAGCGCAGGCAGCGCGCGGTGTCGCCGCACTCGGTGCAGGCGAGCCGTGGAGAGTAACCCGGGTGAGCCACCTGGACGAGGACCGGTCCGTGCTCGACGGCGGCTCGGGCCTCCGTCCAGGCCGTGGAGGGGATCCGTGCCCGCTCGGCGAAGCCGTCGTGCGCGGACTGCTGAGACGTCGGGATCACCTTGGGCTGGTACCGCGGATCGGGGCGGACCTCGGCGAGGAAGCCCAGCTCGACCAGGCGCTGGACGTCGGTGCTCCGGGCGTGGCCCAGGAAGACCAGGGCCGTGTCCTGCTGCGCCTGGCGGACGAGCGCGGTGTCGCGGGCGTGCACGTAGGGGCTGAGCGGCTCGGAGAAGAGAGGGTCGCCGTCGTCGAAGACGACGATGACGCCGAGACGAGCCGACGGCGCGAGGAGGACCGAGCGGTTGCCGACGATGACGACGGGGTCGTCGCCGCGGGCACGGAGGAGCGCCCGGTACCGGTCGGCGTTCGACTGCCGGGAGTCGAGACGGACGATCGCCTCGGACGGGACGACCGCGGCGAGGGCCCGCAGGACGTGATCTTCGTCTCGGTAGTCGGGGACGGCGATGATCGCGTTGTCGCCCGCCGCCAGCGCCACCGTGGCCAGCTGAGCGGCGGTGACGGCCCAGTGGCCGACCCACGCGCCGTCGTCGGCCAGTTCGACCAGCAGGGGGACGGCGTCGACGGCGGCCCGGCCCCTCGCGGGGACGAGATCGTGGAGCGAGTCGGCCCGGTACGCGGTGACGGCCTGGGCGACGACGGGCTCGGGCGCCGCGACCGGCTCGTCGGCACCCTCCGCCGCGAGGCGCGCGGCGGCCCAGGCCTTCTCGACCCGCACCTGCCGAGGAGGCACGGCGAGGCGCAGGACATCGCTCGCGGAGCCGCCGGCGCGGTCGGCCACCGCCCGGGCGAGCCGCCAGACCTCGGGGGCCAGCACGGGCACCTCGGACACGATGTCGTCGACTTCGCTGAGCTCGCCCGCATGGTCGGATCCGTCGACGACGTCGACCACGAATCCGTCGGCGATACGGCCGGCGGATCGCAGCGGTACTTTGACCCGGATGCCCGGGACGACCCGTCCGACCAGACGCGCGGGGACGCGGTAGTCGAAGAGACGATCCAGCTGCGGCAGCGGCGAGTCGACGAGCACACGGGCGACGGGCCGACCGGGGGTCTCGGCGGACGTCGCGCTCACGGGGTTCTCGGACGGCGTGGCGGGGTCACCGATGATCAGAGCCCGGCGGCGGCCCGCAGCGCGTCGACGCGGTCGAGGGCCTCCCACGTGAAGTCGGGCAGGTCGCGGCCGAAGTGGCCGTAGGTCGACGTCGCCGCGTAGATCGGGCGCAGCAGGTCGAGGTCGCGGATGATGGCCGCCGGGCGGAGGTCGAAGACCTCGCCGATGGCGTCGATGATCACCTGGTCGGAGACGTGACCCGTGCCGAACGTCTCGACGTAGAGACCGACCGGGGCCGCGCGTCCGATGGCGTAGGCGATCTGCAGTTCGAGGCGGTCGGCGAGACCTGCTGCGACGGCGTTCTTCGCGACCCACCGCATGGCGTAGGCGGCGGACCGGTCGACCTTCGACGGGTCCTTGCCCGAGAACGCCCCGCCGCCGTGCCTGCTCGCGCCGCCGTAGGTGTCGACGATGATCTTGCGGCCGGTGAGCCCTGCATCGCCCTGGGGCCCGCCGATCTCGAAGCGCCCGGTGGGGTTGATGATGAATCGCGTGCCGCTCGAGTCGAGCCCCGCGTCGGCGAGCACGGGACGGATGACGTGCTCGATCACGTCGCTCTCGAGCTGAGCACTCGAGACGCTCGGCGAGTGCTGCGTCGAGAGCACGACGGTGTCGACCGTGACGGGCACGACGCCGTCATAGCCGACCGTGACCTGGGTCTTGCCGTCGGGTCGGAGGTAGTCGAGCTCGCCCGTCTTGCGGACCGAGGCGAGTCGCTCGGCGAGACGGTGGGCGAGCCAGACGGGCAGCGGCATGTACTGGGGCGTCTCGTTCGTGGCGTAGCCGAACATGATGCCCTGATCGCCCGCACCCTGGCGGTTGAGGACGTCGTCGTCGCCGCCCCGCGCCTCGAGCGCCGAGTCGACGCCCTGCGCGATGTCGGGCGACTGCGAGCCGATCGAGACCTCGACGCCGCAGGTGCGGCCGTCGAAGCTGACCGCCGACGAGTCGTAGCCGATGCCGACGATGAGATCACGGACGATCGTCGGGATGTCGACGTAGCCCTTGGTGGTGACCTCGCCGGCGACGTGCACGAGACCCGTCGTGACCATGGTCTCGACGGCGACCCGGCTGGCGGGGTCGACGGCCAGCAGAGCGTCGAGGATGCCGTCGGAGATCTGGTCGCAGATCTTGTCGGGGTGGCCCTCGGTCACGGACTCGGAGGTGAAGAGACGGAGGCCCGTCGGAGTCGTACGGCTCGTGCTGGTGGTGTCGGTCGTGGTCAAGGGGACCCCTCGTGGCTCATGGTCGGCTCGACGGATGCATCGTGCCGTGGGACGTGACGAGGCCCCGCGGGATGGTCTCCCGGGGGCCTCGTTAGAGTCTAGGACCGACCCCTGACAGCTGGTCGTCCCGTGACGTGCCGCCTGTGGGCGGCGGATGCCTAGTCGGCTGTGACGGCGAGCGGCTTGACCTCGAGCCGGTCTTCGTTGATCTCGTGCATGGCGACCGAGAGCGGCTTGTCGTCGATGGTGCTGTCGACGAGCGGGCCGACGTTGTCGAACAGGCTGCCCTCGTGGAGGTCGGCGTAGTAGTCGTTGATCTGACGGGCGCGCTTGGACGCGAAGATGACGAGCGCGTACTTCGACTCGACCTTCGAGAGCAGCTCGTCGATGGGCGGATCGATGATGCCCTTGTTCTTGTCGGCCATGGTTACTCCTCGTTCGTGGTGCGTTGTCTCGGCGTGCCGACCGGGCAGGCTGAGGGGGAAGTCGTGGCGTCGATCAGTCGCGCTGTCGCGCGTCGTCGGACGCAGTCATCAATTCTACGACCTCTCGGGCCGCTTCGGCCACGTCGTGGTTGACGACCTTGACGTCGAACTCGTCTTGGGCGGCCAGCTCGACCTTCGCGGTCTCGAGTCGTCGCTGCTGCTCGGCGGCGTCCTCCGTGCCGCGGCCGATGAGTCGACGGACCAGTTCGTCCCAGGTGGGGGGGAGCAGGAACACGAGCACGGCCTCGGGCATCGCCGCACGGACGAGACGCGCCCCCTGCAGATCGATCTCGAGCAGCACGCTGCGGCCGTCGCGGAGCGCCGCGTCGATCGGAGGGCGCGGCGTGCCGTACCGGTACGAGTTGTGGACGGTCGCGTACTCGAGGAGCTCCCGCTCTCGGATCATCCGGTCGAACTCGGCGTCGTCGACGAAGTAGTAGTGCACGCCGTCGACCTCGCCCGGTCTCGGAGCCCGCGTCGTCGCCGAGATCGACAGGTGGACGTCGGGGTAGTTGTCGCGGATGTGAGCCGAGACCGTGCCCTTGCCGACGGCCGTCGGACCGGCCAGGACGACCAGACGCGATCGGAGCCGCCCGCGCGCCTCGCGATGTGCCAGCCAGTCTCCGAGCGTGCGTCGCTGCCGGACTCCGAGACCGCCGACCCGCTTGGACTCGGCGATGCCCAGATCCGTCATGATGCGCGCCGCCCGGGTCGGGCCGATCCCCGGGATGCTCGTGAGCAGCTCGCGGACGCGGAGGGTGGCCTCGGGTGCCGTGGCCTCACCGGCCCACGCCGTCTCGGCGACGTCGAGCGCCTGACGTCGTCTCTCGGCGATCGCGGACTTCACGGCGGCCCGGCCCCGACGGGCGGCGACGGCGGCGCGGGCCGCGGCCGCGCGGTCGACGGGCGGCGGCGTCAGACGAGGCATCGGCGGATCTCGTCGGAGTCGCGACGGATCGCGTCGGCGAGGTCGGACGGACCGTGCTCGAGCAGCGCCCGGGAGGTCGAGACGACGACCGAACGGCCCGCAGCGCCGAAGAGGGCGGGGATGTCGCGGTAGAGCGCGCCCTGGTGCCCGAACCCGGGCGCGAGGACGGGCGTGGCGGTCAAGCGGTCGGGGTCGACGCCGGCGGCTACGAGGTCGACCGTCGCGCCGAGCACCAGCCCCACGGAGCCGAACCGGGGTTCTCCGGCGATCTGGTTGTCGTGCAGCACGTCGTCGACGATACCGCCCGCGACGGTCGAGACCGTGCCGTCGTCGTCGGTGCGCCGCGCCGTCTGCGTGACCCGCGCCTCCGGATTGGAGGTGGCGCCGAGCACGAACACGCCCGCACCCGCGCGACGGGCTCGTGCGACCAGACCGGTCATGGAGCCGAGACCGAGGTACGGAGACACCGTCAGCGCGTCGACCCGGAGTCTCGATTCCGGATCGAACCAGGCGTCCCCGTAGGCGTCCATGGTGCTGCCGATGTCGCCGCGTTTGGCATCGCCGATGACCAGCAGCCCCGCCTGACGCGCGGCGTGCAGGACCTCTTCGAGGGCGGCGAAGCCGGCCGAACCCCACCGCTCGTAGAAGGCGACCTGCGGTTTCACGATGCCCGCGCCTCCTCGGTGCGCCGCGTCGACCACCCGCAGACCGAAGTCGCGCGCCCCGGCCGCCCCGCCCGGCAGACGCCAGGCGTCGAGCAGGTACGGGTGCGGATCGATGCCGACGCAGAGCGGGCCGAGACGGTCGAAGACCTCGCCGAGCCGCTCGCCGAAGGCCGGAGCCGAGGCCCCGGCCGTCACAGTCGGGCCGCCCGCGCGAGTCCGTAGTCTTGCAGGCTCGTGACCTCGAGCTCGGTCTGAACGGCCTCGATCGACGCGACCGCGGCACCGAGCTGGGCGATGGTCGTGAAGAGCGCCTTGTCGGCGGCGACGGTCGCCGCACGGATCTCGTAGCCGTCGGCACGGGCGCTCGAACCGCTCGGCGTGTTGATCACGATGTCGACCTCGTCGGCGTTGATCAGATCGACGACCGAGTGGCCGCCCGCGCTGAACTTGGCGACGGTGTCCGCCTCGATGCCGTTGCGCACCAGCACGGTCGCGGTGCCCTCGGTGGCGAGGATCGTGAAACCGAGCTGCTGGAGGCGCAGCACCGGCAGGACGATCGCCCGCTTGTCGCGATCGGCGACGCTCACGAAGACGGTGCCCGAGGTGGGCAGGCCGCCGTAGGCCGCGGTCTGGCTCTTGGCGAAGGCCCGCGGGAAGTCGCGGTCGATCCCCATGACCTCGCCCGTCGAACGCATCTCGGGACTCAGCACGCTGTCGACGATCTGGCCGTCCTTCGTGCGGAAGCGCTTGAAGGGCAGCACGGCCTCCTTGACGGAGATGGGCGAGTCGAGCGGGACGTCCGAGCCGTCTCTCGCCGGCAGCAGCCCGACCTCGACGAGCTCGCGGATGCTGCGTCCGACCATGACCAGCGACGCGGCCTTGGCCAGCGGGATCCCGAGCGCCTTCGAGACGAAGGGCACCGTGCGGCTCGCACGCGGGTTCGCCTCGATGACGTAGAGCACGCCGGCGGCGATGGCGAACTGGACGTTCAGCAGACCGGAGACGCCGATGCCGCGCGCGATCTCGAGGGTGGCGGCACGGACCCGGTCGATCTCGCCCTTGCCGAGCGTCACGGGAGGGAGCGTGCAGCTCGAGTCGCCCGAGTGGATGCCGGCCTCCTCGATGTGCTCCATGATGCCGCCGACGTAGAGCTCGGTGCCGTCGTAGAGGGCGTCGACGTCGATCTCGACCGCGTCGTCCAGGAACCGGTCGACGAGCAGCGGCGCATCGGGGCCGATGATGGCCTGGTCTTCGACCCGGACGAAGTAGTCGGCCAGCGAGGGGCTGTCGTAGACGATCTCCATGCCGCGACCGCCGAGGACGTACGACGGGCGGACGAGGACGGGGTAGCCGATCTCCTCCGCGACCGCGACGGCGGTCTCGTAGTCGGTGGCCGTGCCGTTCTTCGGGGCGTGCAGTCCGGCGGCGTCGAGGATGCCCTGGAACAGCCCGCGCTCCTCGGCGGAGTCGATGGCGTCGGGGCTCGTCCCCAGGATCGGGACGCCGGCGGCCTCGAGGCCCTTGGCGAGACCGAGCGCGGTCTGACCGCCGAGCTGGACGACGACGCCGACGAGCTCGCCGCTGGCGCTCTCGGCGTGGACCACCTCGAGGACGTCCTCCAGGGTGAGCGGTTCGAAGTACAGGCGGTCGCTCGTGTCGTAGTCGGTGGACACGGTCTCGGGGTTGCAGTTGATCATGATCGTCTCGAAGCCCGCGTCGCTCAGCGCGAAGCTGGCGTGCACGCACGAGTAGTCGAACTCGACGCCCTGCCCGATCCGGTTCGGGCCCGAGCCGAGGATGATCACCTTGCGGCGGTCGCTCGCGACCACCTCGGTCTCGAAGTCGTAGCTCGAGTAGTGGTACGGCGTGAGGGCCGGGAACTCCCCCGCGCAGGTGTCGACGGTCTTGAACACGGGCCGGACGCCGAGGGCGTGCCGCTCGTCACGGACCTGCTGCTCGGGCAGACCGCGCAGCTGCCCCAGCTGGGCGTCGCTGAAGCCGTGGTCCTTCGCGAAGGCGATCATCTCGGCGTCGAGGGACTCGGTCGCGGCCACCGTCTCGGCGACCTCGTTGATCAGCACGATCTGGTCGATGAACCAGGGGTCGATCTTCGTGGACTCGAAGACCTCGTCCGCCGTCGCACCGGCGCGGAGGGCCTGCTGCACGGTGACGATGCGACCGTCGGTCGGCGTCGCGGCCAACGCGAGCAGCGCCTCCTTGTCTCCGGGGGCGCCCTGCCAGTGGAAGCTCGATCCGCGCTTCTCGAGCGAGCGCAGCGCCTTCTGCAGCGCCTGCGTGAAGTTGCGGCCGAGGGCCATCGCCTCGCCGACGCTCTTCATGGTCGTGCTGAGCGTCGTGTCGGCCGCGGGGAACTTCTCGAACGCGAACCGCGGCACCTTGACGACGACGTAGTCGAGCGTGGGCTCGAAGGAGGCGGGGGTCACCTTGGTGATGTCGTTCGGGATCTCGTCGAGCCGGTACCCGAGGGCCAGCTTCGCGGCGATCTTGGCGATCGGGAACCCGGTGGCCTTCGACGCCAGCGCGCTGGAGCGCGAGACGCGGGGGTTCATCTCGATGACGATGACGCGGCCGTTCGACGGGTCGATGGCGAACTGGATGTTGCAGCCGCCGGTGTCGACGCCCACCCGACGGATGATGTCGATGCTGATGTCGCGGAGGTTCTGGTACTCGCGGTCGGTCAGGGTGAGGGCCGGTGCGACGGTGATCGAGTCGCCGGTGTGGACTCCGACCGGGTCGACGTTCTCGATGGAGCAGACGACGACCGTGTTGTCGGCCGTGTCGCGCATCATCTCGAGCTCGTACTCCTTCCAGCCGAGGATGCTCTCTTCGAGCAGCACCTCGGTGGTGGGGCTCTGGTGCAGACCGTCGGTGACCATGCGGACGAGCTCGTCGCGCGTGTAGGCGAAGCCGGAGCCGAGGCCGCCCATCGTGTACGAGGGGCGGATCACGAGAGGGTAGCCGAGGTCTTCGGCGTACTCGACCGCCTGGTCGACGGTGCGAGCGATGTACGACTTGGCCACGTCGGCGCCCGACTCGAGCACGAGGTCTTTGAAGAGCTGGCGGTCTTCTCCCTTCTGGATCGCCTCGACCTTCGCGCCGATCAGCTCGACGCCGTGCTTGGCGAGGATGCCCTCCTCGTCGAGCTTGATGGCCGCGTTCAGGGCGGTCTGCCCGCCGAGGGTCGGGAGGATAGCGTCGGGGCGCTCCTTCACGATGATCGCCTCGAGCACCTCGGAGGTGATCGGCTCGATGTACGTGGCGTCGGCGAAGTCGGGGTCGGTCATGATCGTGGCCGGGTTCGGGTTGACCAGGATGACGCGCACCCCCTCTTCGCGGAGGACGCGGCAGGCCTGCGTTCCCGAGTAGTCGAACTCGGCCGCCTGGCCGATGACGATCGGCCCGGAGCCGATCACGAGGACGGAGTTGATGTCGGGGCGCTTGGGCATCAGATGCTGCTTTCGATGTCGGAGCCGAAGTCGACGGACTTGCCGTGCGAGCGGGCGACGACCGCCTCGCGGAAGCGGTCGAAGAGATGGTTGCTGTCGTGCGGGCCGGCGGCCGCCTCGGGGTGGTACTGGACCGAGAACGCGGGGATGTCGAGGGCCCGCAGACCCTCGACGACCTGGTCGTTGAGGCTGTAGTGGCTGACCTCGACGCGGCCGAAGCCCGCGGGCGAGTCGAGCACGCCGTCGATGGGCGCGTCGACCGCGAAGCCGTGGTTCTGACTGGTGATCTCGACGCGGTTGGTCGTCTTGTCGAGGACGGGCTGGTTGATGCCCCGGTGGCCGAACGGCAGCTTGTACGTGCCGAAGCCGAGCGCCCGGCCGAACAGCTGGTTGCCGAAGCAGATGCCGAAGTAGGGCAGACCGTCGCGGAGAGCGCCCTGCAGCAGCTCGACCTGCGTGTCGCTCGCGGCCGGGTCGCCCGGGCCGTTCGAGTAGAAGAGCGCGTCGGGGGCGAGTGCGCGCAGCTCGTCGAGCGTCGTCGACTGCGGCAGCACGTGCACCTCGAAGCCGCGCTGGGCCAGGTAGCGCAGGGTCGAGGTCTTGACGCCCAGGTCGAGGACGGCGACCGAGCCGATGCGCTCGCCCTCGGGCTGGACCACGTAGGGCTCGAGCGTGGACACCTGGCTCGAGAGGTTGAGACCGCGCATGTCGCTGCCCGCAGCGACGAGGGCGAGCTGCTCGGCCGGGTCGAGCTCGGCGTCGGCACCGCTGAAGACGCCGCCCTTCATCGAGCCGACGTCGCGGAGGCGCCGCGTTATGGCACGGGTGTCGATGCCGCGGATGCCCACGACGCCGTCGGCGACGAGCTGGTCGTCGAGGCTGCCCTGTGCCCGGTGGTTCGACACGACGCGGCTGGCGTCGCGGACCACGTAGCCGGCCACCCAGATGCGACGCGACTCGGGGTCTTCGTCGTTAACCCCGGTGTTGCCGATGTGCGGGGCCGTCATGACGACGATCTGCCCGGCGTACGAGGGGTCGGTCAGGGTCTCCTGGTAGCCGGTCATGCCGGTCGAGAAGACCACCTCGCCGAGGGTGCGGCCGACGGCGCCGTAAGCGAGCCCGACGTACCGCGACCCGTCTTCGAGGATGAGGACGGCTTTTTCACTCACAGGTTCTCTCCAGTGCTGGTTCCGGCCCGGGGGGCCGTGGGGATGATTCCGCGGATGCCGTCGACGACCGCGGTGGGGTCGTCGACGATGCGCAGGTAGGTGTCGACGTCGGTCTCGCCGAGGGTCCAGGCGATGAGGACGAGCCCGCCCTCTTCGACGACGCGGTCGATCGTCCATGTGGCCCGGCCGACGTCGCGGATCGAGGAGGCGCGGATCAGCTTCGCCGGTTCGCCCGCGATCTCGAGGCGGACGCCCTCGACATGGACCGAGACGCCCGCGCGTCCGCGGAAGCCGAGCCCGCCGATGACGATGCGGTCGAGCGGATCGCCCGCTCGACTCGTGGCCACGTAGAAGCCGTCGGTCTCGATGCTCGGCGTGCCGAGGCCGTCGGGAGCGATCTCGGGGAGGGCGATGTCGGATTGACGTCGGCCGCGGGCACGCCACGATCGCGCCATCTGCCAGAGCAGAGCCGCGAGGAGGACGAGGACTCCGAGGCCGATCCACCAGTAGGTCATCGGGCCTCCGCCCCGGCCGTGGCCTCGACCGACACCCGGTGCGCCGCCACGGCTGCGGCGGCACGCGCGATCGTCTCGGTCTCGACCACCGCGCCGCCTTCGACGGTGGCGTAGCCCTGATGGAAGGTGGCCTCGACGCGGCCCGGCAGGACGCGGTCGATGAACGGCGAGTTGGTGCTCTTGCCCGCGAGGTGCTCGGCGGAGAAGGTGCGCGTCACGCTCCGATCGTAGAGGGTCAGCTCGGCGGGCTCTCCGACGGCGAGGGGTCGCCCCTGCCCCGAGACCCGACCGATGACGGCCGGGGTCGTCGACATGATGCGCGCGACGTCGCCCCAGCCGATGAGCCCCGTGTCGACCATCGTGTGCTGGACGACGGGCAGGGCCGTCTCGAGGCCGACCATGCCGTTCGCCGCGGCGTCCCACTCGCAGCACTTCGCCTCGGAGGTGTGCGGCGCGTGATCCGTGGCCACGATGTCGATGATGCCGTCCGCGAGGGCCGAGCGGAGGGCCTGCACGTCGTCCTTCCCGCGAAGCGGGGGGTTGACCTTGTACCGCGAGTCGTACCCGGCCACCAGGTCTTCGGTGAGCAGCAGGTGGTGCGGCGTGACCTCGGCCGTGACGTCGATGCCCCGGGACTTCGCCCAGCGGATCACCTCGACGCTGCCGGCCGTCGAGACGTGGCAGACGTGCAGCCGGGCACCGACGTGGTCGGCGAGGAGCACGTCGCGCGCGATGATCGCCTCCTCCGCGACCGCGGGCCACCCGGCGAGACCCAGCTCGGCCGAGAGCGCCCCCTCGTTCATCTGGGCGCCGATGGTCAGTCGAGGTTCCTGGGCGTGCTGCGCGACGACTCCCCCGAAGCCCTTGACGTACTCGAGCGCGCGACGCATCAGCAGGGGGTCGCTCACGCAGTGGCCGTCGTCGGAGAACACCCGGACGGCGGCGCGGGATCGGGCCATGGCGCCGATCTCGGAGAGGTGCGTCCCCTCGAGACCCCGCGACACGGCGCCGATCGGTCGGACGGTCACGTACCCGGCCCGGTCGCCGAGCGCCTGCACCTGCTCGACGACCCCCGCGGTGTCGGCCACCGGCGACGAGTTCGCCATCGCGTTGACCGCGGTGAAGCCCCCCGCGGCGGCGGCACGCGAGCCGGTCAGAACGGTCTCGCTGCCCTCGCCGCCCGGCTCCCGGAGGTGCGTGTGGAGGTCGACGAGACCCGGCAGGACGAGGAGCCCGTCGGCGTCGACCACGGTGGCCCCGACGGCGCTGAGACGCGTGCCGAGCTCGACGACCACGCCGTCTCGGACGAGGACGTCGGTGCGGTCGCCGTCGACGGTCTCGACGGCGCGGATGATCTGGGTGGTGGTCACAGGGAGTCCTCCCGGTCGCCGGCGAGTGTGAGGTAGAGCACGGCCATGCGCACGGCGACGCCGTTGGCGACCTGCTCGCGGACGGTCGATCGCGGCGAGTCGGCGGCCTCGTCGCTGATCTCCAGACCGCGGTTCATCGGCCCGGGGTGCATCACGACGGCCTCCGCCGGCAGCGCGCGGAACCGTGCGGCGCTCAGCCCCCAGGCGCGGGCGTACTCGCGGGCGTTCGGGAAGAACGCCTCGTTCATCCGCTCCTGCTGGATGCGCAGCATCATGACCACGTCGGGTCGCACCTGGAACAGGGCCTCGTCGAGGTCGTAGTGGACGTCGACGCCGAACCGGCTGACGTCGACGGGCAGGAGCGTGGGAGGCGCGACCACGGTGACCTGGGCGCCGAGCGTCCGCAGCAGCCAGGCGTTCGACCGGGCCACCCGCGAATGCAGGATGTCGCCGACGATGATGACCCGCAGACCGTCGAGGTCGCGACCCCGACTCGCGGCGCCGTGGACCCGGCGTCGCATGGTGAACGCGTCGAGCAGCGCCTGGGTCGGGTGCTCGTGCGTGCCGTCGCCGGCGTTGACGATGCCCGCGTCCACCCAGCCGCTGTCGGCGAGCACCCGGGGAGCCCCGGAGGACGGGTGCCGGATCACGATGCCGTCGGCGCCCATCGCGGCGAGCGTCTGCGCCGTATCCTTCAGGGATTCGCCCTTCGACACGCTCGAGCCCTTCGCCGCGAAGTTGATGACGTCGGCGCTGAGTCGCTTCGCCGCGGCCTCGAAGGAGATGCGCGTGCGTGTGCTGTCTTCGTAGAAGAGGTTGACGACGGTCGTCCCGCGCAGCGTTGGCAGCTTGCGGACCTCGCGGGTGCTGACGTCGGCCATGTCCTCCGAGATGTCGAGGATGCGCAGCGCATCGTCGAGTCCGAGGTCGGAGGTGCTGAGCAGGTGCCTCATGCGTGAGCACCCGCGCCGACGGCACCCTCTGTCGCCGCGCCTCCTTCGATGGCGACCAGCTCGTCCGCATCGACGCCGGCGAGCCGGACGTAGATCCGCTCCGCGGTCGAGGTCGGCAGGTTCTTGCCCACGAAGTCGGCCCGGATCGGCAGCTCGCGGTGGCCCCGGTCGACGAGGACGGCGAGGCGGACCGCACGCGGCCGGCCGAGCGAGCTCAGGGCGTCGAGCGCCGCCCGGATCGTCCGCCCCGAGTACAGGACGTCGTCGACCAGGACGACGGTCTTGCCGTCGATGCCGCCGACGGGCAGCGACGTGGGCCGGGAGGCGCGGGTCGGCTGGCTGCGGAGGTCGTCGCGGTACATGGTCACGTCGACCGACCCGACCGGGATCGGCTCGCCCGAGATCGTCGCCAGAGACTCGGCGATGCGTTCGGCGAGGACGACGCCACGGGTCGGGATGCCGAGCACGACGAGGCCGGAGGCGCCCCGGTTCGACTCGAGGATCTCGTGGGAGATGCGCGTCAGAGCGCGCGCGATGTCAGCCTGACTCAGCACGGTGCGGGTGCTCAATCGGACCCCCTTCCCCGCCTCTCTGGACGGAACTTAAAGGATGTCGGATGTCGGGATCGTGGAGCTGCGGAGAGGCCCGGCGACCGTGCGGTCGCCCTGCGGCCCCTCGGTTCGGACCAGCCTAGCTGCTGGCGGCGATGCGGCCGAGCAGACCGTTGACGAAGACGGCGGAGTCGTCGGTGCTGAGCGACTGAGCCAGCTCGACGGCCTCGCTGATGGCGACGTGGTCGGGGATCTCGTCGTTGTGACCGAGCTCCCAGATGCCGATGCGGAGGATGGCCCGGTCGAGCGTGGGCATCCGGTTGAGGGACCAGCCCTGCGAGTACGTCTCGATGAGCTCGTCGATCTCCGAGCGGTGGTCGATGACCCCCTGGACGATCTCGCGGGCGTAACCCCAGCTCGAACTGCGCTCGGGTTGACCCATGGCCCGGGTGGTCTCCATGACGAGGGCGTCGGTCATGCTGATCTCGCGGATGTCGGCGACGTACAGAACGTCGAGGGCGCGCTTGCGCGCCTTGGTGCGGGCACTCACTGCTGTGGACGACCCGGACTAGCTGACGCGGCCGAGGTAGCTGCCGTCGCGGGTGTCGACCTTGACCTTGGTGCCGTTCTCGAGGAACAGCGGGACCTGGATCTCGTAGCCGGTCTCGACCGTCGCCGACTTGGTGCCGCCCGTGGAGCGGTCGCCCTGCAGACCCGGCTCGGTGTACGTGACCTCGAGGATGACCGACGCGGGCAGCTCGATGTAGAGCGGCGTGCCGTCGTGGAGGGCCATCTGCACGTTCTGGTTCTCGAGCATGAAGTTCTTCGCGTCGCCGACCACCGTCGCGGGGACGTTGATCTGGTCGTAGTCGCTGGTGTCCATGAACACGTAGCCGTCGGCCTCGGCGTAGAGGTAGGTGAACTCGCGACGGTCGACGTTGGCGAAGTCGATCTTCGTGCCGGCGTTGAACGTCTTGTCGACGACCTTGCCCGACATGACGTTCTTCATCTTCGTGCGGACGAACGCGCCACCCTTGCCCGGCTTGACGTGCTGGAACTCGATCACGTTCCAGAGCTGGCCGTCGAGGTTGAGGACGGCACCGTTCTTGATGTCGTTTGTAGTCGCCATGCGCGCGGGGTCCGTTCGGAGTCGGTGGGTGTCGGCCGGATGAGGCCATCGACGAGTGTAGCGGACCCGTCGAGCGCGGACTCGGAGCGGAACCCCGCCCGGGTCAGGACCCGATCTCCTGGTAGGCCGCGAAGAGGAGGCTCTGATCGGGGCCCTGGATGACCGTCGGCTTGCCGATCCCGTCGAGGACGATGAATCGGAGCATGCCCGCACGGGCCTTCTTGTCGCGCTGCATCGTCGCGAGGAGGGTGTTCCACCGACCCAGCGGGTAGCTCACGGGCAGGGTCAGGGACTCGAGGATGCGGCGGTGACGGTCGACGGCGTCGTCGGACAGCCGGCCGGTCAATCGGGCGAGCTCGGCGGCGAAGACCATGCCGACCGAGACGGCGGCACCGTGACGCCACTGGTAGCGCTCGGCGTGCTCGACCGCGTGCCCCAGGGTGTGACCGTAGTTCAGGATCTCGCGGAGACCCTGCTCGGTGAGGTCCTCTCCGACGACCCGCGCCTTGAGGGCGATCGACAGCTCGACCACCCGCCGGAACTCCGGCGTCGTCGGGTCGGTCGCGCGGTCGACGTCGGCCTCGACGATATCGAGGATCTCGGGTTCGGCGATGAACCCCGCCTTCACGATCTCGGCGAAACCGGCGAGGATCTCGTTCTTCGACAGGGTGTCGAGCATGTCGAGGTCCGCCAGGACGGCGATGGGCGGGTGGAACGCGCCGACGAGGTTCTTCCCCTCCGCCGTGTTGATGCCCGTCTTGCCGCCGACGCTCGCGTCGACCATCCCCAGCACGCTCGTCGGCACCTGGACGAGAGCGACGCCGCGCAGCCAGGTCGCGGCGACGAAGCCGGCGAGATCGGTGATCGCGCCGCCGCCGAGCCCGAGGACGACGTCCGTCCGGGTGAAGTCCGCCTGGCCGAGCACCTGCCAGCAGAAGGCGGCCACCTCGACGCGCTTCGCGTCTTCCGCATCGGGCACCTCGGCGATGAGCGCCTCGTAGCCCGCCTCGACCAGCGTCTCGCGGACCTCGTTGGCCTTCCGACCGAGGGTCGGCGCGTGCACGATCAGCACCTTCTTCGTTTGCGGCGGGAGGAGCCCGGGCAGACCGGCCACGAGGCCCCGCCCGACGAGCACGTCGTACGGCGCGTCGCCGCCGACCCGGATGGTGGTGGTGGTGGTGGTGGGCTGCGGATCGGTCACGGGTTTCCTCTTTCGGGGTCGAGCCAGGCCACGATGTCGTCGACGACCCTCGAGACCGGGCGGTGGGACGTGTCGACGACCACGGACGCGAGGTCGCGGTACAGGGGCTCGCGCTCGGCCGCGATGAGGCGCCAGGCGTCCATGCCCCCTCGGCTGAGCAGTGGACGGTGGCTTCCCGACAGGCGGGACTCGACCGCGGACTCGCTCACGGAGAGCATCACGACCGGGAGGTCCGCCAGGGAGGCGCGGGTCGACAGGTCGAGGACGGCTCCCCCGCCGAGCGACACGACCCCGTCGGACGCCAGCAGCTCGGAGACGACCTCTCGCTCCTTCGCTCGGAAGGCGGACTCGCCCTCGGCGTCGAAGATGTCGGCTATGGCACCGTGACGCTGCACGACGACCCGGTCGCTGTCGGCGAACCCGGCGCCGAGACGGCGGGCGAGCTTCTTGCCGATGCTCGTCTTGCCCGCACCCATCGGGCCGATCAGCACGACAGGACGGCGCCTCACAGGCCGGCGGACTCGGGCTGCTCGGGGGCGGACCCGGTGCGGAGGTTCTCGGGGATGGCGTCGAGGTAGCCCCGGAGGTTGCGGGCGGTCTCGCCCAGCGAGTCGCCGCCGAACTTCTCGAGCACCGAGTTGGCGAGCACGAGCGCGACCATCGACTCGGCCACCACGCCTGCCGCGGGGACCGCGCAGACGTCGGAGCGCTGGTGGTGCGCCTTGGACTCCTCGCCGCTCGTCACGTCGATCGTGGCGAGAGCACGCGGCACGGTCGCGATGGGCTTCATGCCGGCGCGGACCCGGAGCACCGTGCCCGTGCTCATGCCGCCCTCGGTGCCGCCTGCACGGTCGGTGTCTCGCGAGATGACTCCGCCGGAGCGGTGCAGCTCGTCGTGCGCGACCGACCCGCGCCTCCTGGTGGTCTCGAAGCCGTCGCCCACCTCGACTCCCTTGATGGCCTGGATGCCCATCAGGGCGGCGGCGAGCTGGGAGTCGAGACGGCGGTCCCAGTGGACGTGAGAGCCGAGACCCGGAGGGACGCCGTAGGCGAGCACCTCGACGACGCCGCCGAGGGTGTCGCCGTCGCGCTTGGCGGACTCGACCTCGTCGACCATGGCCGCGCTCGTCGCCTCGTCGAAGCAGCGCAGGGGGTCGTCGTCGAGACGGTCGAGGTCGGACGGGAGCGGCAGCGATGAGCCGTCGGGCACGCGGACCGGCCCGATCGAGAGGGTGTGGCTGACGAGTTCGATGCCGAGTTCGGACAGGAACGAGCGGGCGACGGCGCCGAGGGCCACTCGCGCGGCCGTCTCGCGGGCGCTGGCGCGCTCGAGGATCGGTCGGGCCTCGTCGAAGTCGTACTTCTGCATGCCGACGAGATCGGCGTGGCCTGGACGCGGCCGCGTCAGGGGCGCACTGCGCCCGCGCGACGCGTCGCCGATCTCGACCGGCTCGGGGTTCATCACCTCGACCCACTTGGGCCACTCGGTGTTGCCGACGCGCAACGCCACCGGGCCGCCCATCGTGAGGCCGTGACGGACGCCGCCGGAGATGTGCAGCTCGTCCTGTTCGAACTTCATGCGCGAGCCGCGGCCGTAGCCGAGACGTCGACGGGCCAGATCGGCCTTGATCGCGCTCGACGAGACGGGCACCCCCGCGGGGAGGCCCTCGAGGACGGCGATGAGCTCGGGGCCGTGAGATTCCCCTGCGGTCAACCAACGAAGCATGGGAGCAATCCTCCCACAGCACGAGAGCGCCCCCGGTCCGTCGACCGGGGGCGCTCCGAGACACGTCGTGCCGCTACTGGTACTCGGGGTGCTCGCGCATCCACGCCTGCCACTGCGCGACGGCGACCTCGTGCTCGGCGAACGTGGTCGAGAACGTCGTCTCGCCCGAGTCGAGGTTGACCGTGACGAAGTAGCGCCAAGGGCCGTCGGCGGGCTTGACCGCCGCGTCGAGGGCCAGATCGCCCGGGTTCGAGATCGGGCCGACCGGCAGCCCCTCGTGCACGTAGGTGTTGTAGAGGTTCGAGGCGTCGCCGCGCTCTTCGTCGGTGGTGGTGACGAGATGCGTGTTGCCGGTGCCGTAGGCGACCGTCGCGTCGGACTGCAGCAGCATGCCGTCGTCGAGGCGGTTGAGGAACACCCGCGAGACCTTGGGGTAGTCGGCGGCGAGCCCCGCCTCCCGCTGCACGATGGAGGCGAGTGTGATGACACGCTGGTAATCGGCGGGCTGAACGCCCAGAGCCGTCAATCGCGCCACCTGGGTGTCGACCATCAGCTGCAGGTAGCCGTGAGCGTCGAGCGCGGGATCCAGATCGTAGGTCGCCGGGAACAGAAACCCCTCGAGCGAGGTCACACCGGCGGGCAGACCGAACGACGCCACGTCGCCGGCCGCTGCCGTCACCTGGTCGAGCGGGATCTCGGTCGCCTCGGACAGCAGGCTGTAGATGTCCACCGCCGCGGTGCCCTCGGGGATCACCAGGCGGTTGACGATCCGGTTGGCGTCGTCCTGGAGGGCGTCGATGGCGGCCTGCGCGCTCATCTCCTTCTGCAGCGAGTAGGTGCCGGGCTGGAAGGTCACCGTCGTGTCGGCCAGCAGGATCGAGTAGGCGGCCTCGTAGCTCTTCGTGACCCCGCTGTCGGCGAGGGACGCGGCGATGTCCGAGCCGACCTGGCCGTCCACGATCGCGAAGTCGACCTCCTCGCCGTTGCCGGCGCCCGTGTAGTCGGCGGGCGCGTCGTCGCCGGTAATGCGCGCGACGATCGGAGAGATGGCGTTCCAAGCCGCGAACACACCCGCCGTGCCGCCGGCGAGGACGATGACGAGGATCGAGACGAGGATGATCGTGCCGCGATGCCGACCGCGCTCTCGCGGCTCGGAGCCGCGACGATCCCGGGGCGTGCGCTCGCGGGGCGTCCGCTCGCGACGCGACTGTTCGGCGGGACGACGTGGCTCGGACGCCTGCGCCGACTCGATCGACTCGTCGGCTGCCGCGGACCCGCCGGCATCGCCCGCGGGTGAGGCCTCGGCGGCCGAGGCCTGGCGCTCCTGCTCGCGCTGCGCCCGCCGCGAGCCCGGAGCGGGCGGTGAGCTGGGCGTCGCCGGCCGATCGTGGTCGTCACCGGATGGGGAGCCGTCGGTCGGCCGCTCGGCCCCGTCTCGTCGGGGGGGATCGGCGGGAGTGGGCTGCGACGTGAAGATGTCGTCCCATCGGGGGTCGTCGGCCACGAGTCAACGTCCTTCGTCGGTGTCGGGTTCGGTCCCGGCGCCCTCATCGGAGCCGGGGGCGTCGACGAGCTGACCGGGCGGTCTCCCGCTCGATCGCTCGAGATCGAGCGCATGCTGGACGATGATAACAGCGGCGACTTGATCGATCACGGATCGTTGTGTCCGCCCCTTGCGCCCGGAGGAACGAAGTGCGCTCTGTGCACTGACGGTCGAGAGACGCTCGTCGACGAGACGGACCGGCAGATCGGACGCTGCGGCGAGGGCTCCGGCGAAGAGCCGAGCATCGGCGGTCGACGCGGTGTCGCGCCCGGCGAGCGACAACGGCAGTCCGACCACGATCTCCACCGCGTCGAGCTCCGCCGCGTGCTTCATGATCGCCTCGACGTCCGCCGTGCCCGAGGAGGCGCGGGGCACCGTCTCGACGGGCGTCGCGATCATCCCGTGCGGATCGGTCCGTGCGACGCCGATGCGGGCCTTGCCCACATCGACGCCGAGTCGGACTCCGTGACGCACGTCGGCCGCTCAGCTGCGGAGCGCGTCGACGATGCCCGACAGCGCTCGAGGGATCGCCGACACGTCGGAGCCGCCCCCCTGGGCGAGGTCGTCCTTGCCTCCGCCGCCTCCGCCGAGGACGGTCGCGGCGCCCTTGGCGAGCACGCCCGCCTTGGCCCCCGATCGGCGAGCCGGCTCGCTGGTGGCGACGATGACCGCGGGCTTGCCGGCCACATCGGCGGCCAGGGCCACGACGGAGCTCGACTGCGACCCGAGTCGCTCTCGGACCGACGTCACGAGAGAGCGCAGTTCGTCGGTCGACCGGAGCGAGCCGACGGAGTCGGCCACGACCGTGAAGTCGCCGACGTCGGTCGCGGACTCCGCCAGGGCCGGGATCTTCGTCGCCAGCTGAGCGCGCTCGAACTCGGCGATGCGCTTCTCGGCCGACTTGAGACTGGAGACCAGGTCGCCGACGCGGTCGGCGAGCTGCTCCCGCGGCGCTCGGAGCGAGGAGGTGAGCTGGGACACGATGGCCCGCTCCGCGGCGAATTCACGGAACGCGTCGAGACCGACCAGCGACTCGACCCGGCGGTTCGTGGAGCCGACGGAGGTCTCGCTGACGAGGTTGATCAGACCCACCTGGGCGCTGGTGGCGACGTGGGTACCGGCGCAGAGCTCGCGCGACCACGGCCCGCCGATGTCGACCATGCGGACCGTCTCGCCGTACTTCTCGCCGAACAGCGCCATCGCTCCGAGCGAACGCGCCTCATCGAGCGGGAGCTCGCGGGTGACGACCTGCAGGTCGTCGCGGATGGCGCCGTTCGCCACCTCCTCGATCTCGCTGCGCGTCGCCGGGCTCAGGGCCTGGTTCCAGTTGAAGTCGAGGCGCATGTAACCGGCCTTGTTGTACGAACCGGCCTGGTGCGCCTCCGGCCCGAGGACCTCGCGGAGCGCCGCGTGGATGAGGTGCGTGGCGGAGTGGGCCTGGGTGGCTCCTCGCCGGTAGACCGGGTCGACGACGCTGGTGGCCGCATCGCCGACGCCGACCTCGCCCGAGCGGACCTGCACGCGGTGGCTGATCAGACCCTTGACCGGCTTCTGCACGTCGAGCACCTCGAGGTCGAAGCCCGCACCCACGATCGTCCCGGCGTCGGCCTCCTGTCCACCGGACTCGGCGTAGAGGGAGGTCTCGGCGAGGATGACCTCGGCGATGTCGCCTGCGACGGCCCGGTCGACGGAGGCCCCGTCGACGATGAGCCCCAGCACGCGCGTCGGCGTGTCGAGCATGTCGTAGCCCGTGAAGACGGTCTCGCCGCCGGCGCGGAAGGCGCTGTAGACGCTGAGGTCGGCCAGAGCCACCTTGCGGGACTTGGCGTCCGCCTTGGCCCGTGCCCGCTGCTCGGACATGAGCGAATCGAAGGCCGCACGGTCGACCGTCAGGCCGTTCTCCTCGGCGATCTCGAGGGTCAGGTCGATCGGGAACCCGAACGTGTCGTGCAGCAGGAACGCCGTGTCGCCGGCGAGGCGCGGGGTCTTCTCGGAGCTGGCCGCGCGGGTGTCGACGACCGCGTCGTCGAGGATCGCCGTACCGGCGGCGAGGGTGCGGAGGAAGGTCTCCTCTTCGGCGTAGGCGAGGCGCGAGATGCGGCCGAAGTCGCTCTCCACCTCGGGGTACGCCGACTTCATCGCGTCACGGGATTCGGGGAACAGCTGGGGGAAGGTCGCGCCCTCGACGCCCAGGAGCCGCATCGAGCGGACGGTGCGACGAAGAAGGCGGCGGAGGATGTAGCCCCGGCCCTCGTTCGACGGTCGGACGCCGTCGGACATCAGCATCAACGAGCTGCGGACGTGGTCGGCGATGACCCTCATGCGGACGTCGTCTTCGAGGACGGCGCCGTAGCGACGGCCCGACAGCTCGGCGGCCTTGTCGAGCACCGGGCGGACCTGGTCGATCTCGTACATGTTGTCGACGCCCTGCTTGAGGAACGCCACCCGCTCGAGACCCATGCCGGTGTCGATGTTCTTGTTCGGCAGTTCGCGCACGATGTCGAAGTCGACCTTCGAGCGGACGTTCTCGATCTGGTACTGCATGAACACGAGGTTCCAGATCTCGACGTAACGGTCGTCGTCGGTGGCGGGACCGCCGTCGGCGCCGTAGGCCGGGCCGCGGTCGAAGAAGATCTCCGAGCAGGGGCCCGCCGGCCCGGGCTGACCCGTGTGCCAGTAATTCGTGTCTTTGCCGAGGCGCTGGATCTTCTCGTCGGGCAGACCGGCGATCTTCTTCCAGAGGGCGATGGCCTCGTCGTCCTCCTCGTACACGGTGACCCACAGGTCGGCCGGGTCGAAGGCCAGTCCGCCGTCGGCCTCGCTCGAGGTGAGGAGCTCCCAGGCGTAGCCGATTGCGTCTTCCTTGAAGTAGTCGCCGAACGAGAAGTTGCCGTTCATCTGGAAGAACGTGCCGTGACGCGGCGTCTTGCCGACCTCTTCGATGTCGTTGGTGCGGATGCACTTCTGGACGCTCGTGGCCCGGGGGTACGGCGTCGGCACGAGACCCGTGAGATACGGGATGAAGGGGACCATGCCCGCCACGGTGAACAGCAGGCTCGGGTCGTCGCTGACGAGGGAGGCGGAGGGGACGACGGTGTGGCCCCGGTCTCCGAAGTAGTCGAGCCAACGGCGGCGGATCTCGGCGGTCTGCATGGTTCTCCGGTGTGGGGTGATCGGTGTGACGGGGGCGTCGAGGAGGCGCGGGTCGAGTGGGTGGATCAGCTCTCGCCGTCGGAGCGCAGCTCGGCGTCGCGGGCGCGGTAGCCGTCGACGAGCGCTGCGCGGAAGTTCGTGAGGCTGCCGTCGAGCTCGCCGAACAGTCGGCTGCCGCGAGGCGTCTTGTTGTACAGATGCGCCAGGGTGAAACCGGCGACGACGCCGATGGTCAGCAGGAACAGGCTCTTCACGGGGTCTCCTCACGACGGTCGTGCGGACGACGCACGGGACGACACACGAGCTTACCCGTCGCGCAGGAGGAGACCGCCGACGACGAAGGGAGCGCGCCACGGTTCGTGGCGCGCTCCCTCAGGGTGCTGTCGTGACGGGTGTCAGCGGGCGGCGTAGTACTCGACGACCAGCTGGACCTCGCAGGTCACGGGGACCTCGACGCGCTTCGGGCGACGCACGAGGCGGGCCTGCAGCTTGTCGATCTCGACCTCGAGGTAACCCGGGACCTTGGGCAGGACGTCGACGTGACCGCCGGCGGCTGCGACCTGGAAGGGCTCCATCTTCTCGCTCTTCGGCGCGACGTGGATCATCTGACCCGGCTTGACGCGGAACGAGGGACGGTCGACGAGCTTGCCGTCGACGAGGATGTGACGGTGCACGACCATCTGGCGAGCCTGAGCCGTGGTGCGGGCGAAGCCCGAACGCACGATGAGCGCGTCGAGACGCGTCTCGAGCAGCTCGACCAGGTTCTCACCGGTCAGACCGGCGGACTTGCGGGCCTCGTTGAAGACGATCTTCAGCTGCGCCTCGCGGATGCCGTACTGGGCACGCAGACGCTGCTTCTCACGCAGACGGACGGCGTAGTCGCTGTCGGTCTTGCGCTTGGTGCGGCCGTGCTCACCGGGAGCGTAAGGACGCTTCTCGAGGTAGCGGGCGGCCTTCGGGGTCAGCGCGATGCCGAGGGCACGCGACAGACGGGTCTTGCTACGGGTACGTGACTTGGTCGACACGGTTCTTCTCTCTGATCGTGTGAAAGCTGACGGCCGAGGATGCTCGGGCGCAGGAAGCGCCGTTCCGACCAGGACCTCGTGAGAGGACACCGGGTCGGGTCGAGTACTCGACGAAACACGAGGGATGGTGCCACGGGAACCGATCGGCTAAAGACCAGGACCCTTGATCGAATGTCGTCACTGCAGCCGTGCGTGACAGACCGATACCAGGCAGCGATCAGCTTAACACGGGCGGGTCATTCTCCGCGAATGATGCGGCGCAGTTTCTCGAGGCGTGTCGTGACGGCGTTCTCGTTGCCATGACCGGTCGGATCGTAGTAGACGGTGCCGACCAGCTCGTCGGGCAGGTACTGCTGCTTGACGACGCCGAGTTCGGAGTCGTGCGAGTACCGGTACCCCTTGCCGTGCCCGAGTCGTCTGGCCCCCGGGTAGTGGGCGTCTCGGAGGTGCTTGGGCACACGCCCCGCCCGGCCGGCCCGGACGTCGGCTATGGCGGCGTCCAGTGCGCTGTACGACCTGTTCGACTTGGGCGCGGTGGCCAGGTAGACGACGGCCTCGGCCATCGGGATGCGGCCCTCGGGCATGCCGATCATCTGGACCGCCGTCGCCGCCGACACCGCCACGGTGAGGGCGTTCGGGTCGGCCATCCCGATGTCCTCACCCGCGGAGACGATGATGCGTCGGCAGATGAAGCGCGGATCCTCGCCGGCCTCGATCATGCGCGCCAGGTAATGCAGGGCGGCGTCCACGTCGGAGCCGCGGATCGACTTGATGAAGGCGCTGATCACGTCGTAGTGCTCGTCGCCGTTGCGGTCGTAGCGCAGCAGCGCACGGTCGACGGACTGGGCGACGGTGTCCGCCGTGATCACCGGTCGGGTGTCGTCGGGGTCGTCGTCGTAGTCGGCGTCGGGATCGAAGTCGGCCCCCGGGTCCGCACCGGCGGCCTCCGTCGCGCCGGGAGCCTCGAGACTCGAGGCGGCCGCCGACTGGGCGGACGCCTCGAGGGCCGTGAGCGCTCGTCGTGCGTCACCCGATGCGAGTCGGACGATCGTCGCGAGGGCCTCGTCGTCGAGGATGACGGTGTCCGCCAGCCCGCGAGGGTCGTGCACGGCGCGTCGCACGAGATCGCCGAGGTCGTCGTCGCTCAGCTGCTCGAGGGTGAGGAGCAGCGATCGCGACAGCAGCGGTGTGATGACCGAGAACGAGGGGTTCTCCGTGGTCGCGGCGATGAGGATCACCCAGCCGTTCTCGACGCCGGGGAGGAGGGCGTCCTGCTGGGCCTTGGTGAACCGATGGATCTCGTCGAGGAACAGCACGGTCGTCGTGCCGTACAGGTCGCGATTGGTGAGGGCCTTCTCCATCACCTGGCGGACGTCCTTCACGCCGGCCGTCACCGCGGAGAGTTCGATGAACTGCCGACCGGAGGTGTGCGCGATGGCCTGGGCGAGAGTCGTCTTGCCCGTGCCGGGCGGCCCCCACAGGATGACCGAGACGGCGCCCTGCTCTCCGCTCGCGTCGGAGGCCAGCGTCACGAGGGGCGAGCCCGGCCGGAGCAGATGCCGTTGACCGGCGACCTCGTCGAGGCTGGTGGGACGCATGCGGACCGCGAGTGGGGTCGAGCTCTGCGGGAGCGGGCTCATGGGCACTCATGCTAGACCGGGCCGCCGACAGCGACGCCCGGCACGGCTCCGATACAGTGCGGGGCGACCATCGACACGGCATGGAGGACACGTGGCAGCGAACAAGGACGACCGCGAGAACCGCGAGAGGCTCCGGCGCTACACGGCTCGGACGAGCATCCACGCCGGGCAGGTCGCCCGTCGCCGTCGGGACGACATCCGCGCATCCCTCATCGCCCTCGTCGTCGTCTCCGCCGCAGTCGTCTCGCAGGTGCTCTACACGACCTCGGGGCCCGGTGCCGTCGACGACCCGCCCGCCGCCACGGCGACTCCGACGCCGACCGCCACCTCGACCGGGGACGTGCCCAGCTCGGACATCGCGGAGGATCGCGTCTGGACCGGCGATCTCGTGCTGAACGACGACGTCCCGCTGGCGATCAGCCTCGACGGCGCACGGGCCCCGCAGGCGACGTCGGTGCTGGTCGACCTCATCCAGCAGGGCTTCTACGACGGCACCGCGTGTCACCGCCTGAGCGACGCCCCGTCGGCGGAGTTCCTCCAGTGCGGCTCGGCGAACGGCGACGGGACGGGTGACGCCGGTTTCACCTTCGGACCGCTCGAGAACGTCCCCGCCGACGGCGTCTACCCGGCGGGCACCATCGCCATGGCCCGGGGCGAGGACCCGAACTCGCAGTCGACCCAGTTCTTCATCACCTACGGCGAGACGACATTGGACGCCTCGACGGGCGGATACACGGTGGTCGGTTCCGTCACGGACGGTCTCGACGGCCTCGTCTCCTCGATCGCCGCCGAGGGCGTCCGACCGGTCGCCGAGGGTCAGGAGTCGACGGACGGCTCCCCCGTCGTCGCGACCACGATCACGTCGGCGACCATCGAATAGACCACGGTCGTCGACGGTGCAATAGGCTGGAGTCCCATCATCGAGACCCGTCCTGGGCTCCGTGACGAGCACATCCAGCAAGGGACAACAGTGGCTACTGACGATCAGGCACCCTGGGGCCGCGTCGACGACGACGGCACCGTCTACGTCCGGGAGGCCGAAGGCGAACGCGCCGTCGGTCAGTACCCCGATGCGACCGCCGCCGAGGCGCTCGCCTACTACGAACGCAAGTACACCGAGTTGAACGGGCAGGTCACCCTGCTCGAGCAGCGGGTGGCCCGTGGCGCATCGGCGTCCGACGTCGGCAAGACGGTCAAGCAGCTGAAGGCGCTCCTCGTCGAGCCGAGCGCCGTGGGCGACCTCGAGGCGCTGCGGACTCGCGTGACGGCCCTCGACAGCACGGTCGGCGAGCTCACTCAGAAGCAGAGCGCAGAGGCCCAGGAGGCTCTGGCCGAGGCGGTCGCCGTTCGCACCGCCCTGGTCGTCGAGGCCGAGACGCTCGCCGCACAGGACCCCGCCCGGGTGCAGTGGAAGCAGGTCACGGCGACGATCGACGAGATCTTCGCGAGATGGCAGAAGCACCAGCAGGACGGCCCGCGGATCCCCAAGGGCGAGGGCAACGACCTCTGGAAGCGCTTCCGCACGGCCCGGTCGACCATCGACCAGAACCGCAAGTCGTTCTACGCCGAGCTGGACGCGACGCACCGTGAGGCGCGACAGCGCAAGCAGGCTCTCGTCGAGGCCGCCGACGCGCTGGCCGGCAAGGGCGCCGACGGCATCCCCGAGTACCGTCACCTGCTCGACGACTGGAAGCGCGCCGGTCGCGCGGGCAAGAAGTACGACGATGCGCTCTGGGCTCGCTTCAAGCGGGCTGGCGACGTCCTGTACGCCGCGAAGGGCGAGGTCGTCGCTCAAGACAACGTCGAGTACGAGGGCAATCTCGCGGCGAAGCTCGCGCTCCTCGACGAGGCCGAGAAGATCCTCACGGTCACCGAGCGGGTCGCCGCCCGCGAGGCGCTCACCTCGATCCAGCTCCGCTGGGACGAGATCGGCCGGGTTCCGCGCGAGCAGGTCCGTGTCGTCGAAGACCGACTCCGCAAGGTCGAATCGCATGTCCGCACCCTCGACGAGGAGTTCTGGCAGAAGAACAACCCCGAGCGAAAGGCGCGGTCCGAGGGTCTGGCGAGCCAGCTCCAGGACGCGATCTCGAAGCTCGAGGAGGAGCTCGCCACGGCCGAGGCCAGCGGGGACTCGCGCAAGGTGAAAGACGCGCGCGAGGCTCTCGACGCGCGCAAGGTCTGGCTCGACGCCCTCGGCTCCTGACCTCTCCACCACCGCCCGCACCGCCCGGCTCTCTCTCCACAAGGAGGGGCCGGGCGGTTCGTCGTGCAGGCGATGGTCGGGCAGGCTGGCAGCATGCCACCATCGCTCCCCCGCCTCCTGACGTCGGCTCAGCTGCCGGAGGCCGAACTGCGCGCTGCCGCCCTGGACGGCGAGTTGTACGCGGTCGGGGACGGCTGGGCCGAGATCGCGACCGTCGACGCTCCCTGGATCCGCGCCTCCTCGGTGATCGGGATGTACGGTCGGCAGGTGATCGCTGCACGGGACACCGCCGCGTGGATCTGGATGGCCGCGTCCTCCCCACCGTGGAGGCATGACGGCATCGTGCCCCCGGATGCTCGGCACCGCGACACGAGCGGACGCGTCTCGATCCGTGAGATGACCATCGATCGGGACGAGATCGCCGAGGTCGCGGGACTGCGCGTCACCGCACCGGCGCGCACGGCACTCGACCTCGCCCGAGCCTCCGTCTGGACGCCGTCCGACGAGAGACGCGTCGGCGACCTCTGCCGGCTGTACGGGGTCACGTGGGTGCAGGTCGCGCGTCTCATCGATCGACGCGCACGACTCCCCCACCGGCAGCGCGCCGAGGCCCGGCTGCGGTCCCTCCTCGACCCGCTCGGGGCCTGATCGGTCAGCCGGCGCTGACCCGATACACGTCGTAGACGGCGTCGATGCGGCGCACGGCGTTCAGCACCCGGTCGAGGTGGGTCGTGTCACCCATCTCGAAGACGAACCGACTGAGGGCGAGACGCTCGTCGGATGTCGAGACGCTCGCCGACAGGATGTTCACGTGGTGTTCGCTGAGCACCCGGGTGACGTCGCTGAGCAGGCCGCTCCGATCAAGGGCCTCGATCTGGATCTGGACGAGGAACACGCTCTTCGACGACGGTGCCCACTCGACCTCGATCATCCGCTCGGGCTCGTTCATCAGGCTCTGGACGTTGTGGCACGTCGCCTGATGCACGCTCACCCCCTGCCCGCGTGTCACGAAGCCGACGATCTGGTCTCCCGGCACCGGCGTGCAGCATTTGGCGAGCTTGACGAGGATGTCAGGAGCACCCCGGACGAGCACCCCCGAGTCGCTGTTGCGGAGGGGACGGGTGGCGCCCTTGCTCGGGAACTCGAACTCGCCCTCCTCGACCTCGGTCTGCTGCTGGACGGCCGACAGGATCTTCTCGATGACGGACTGGGTCGACAGGTGACCCTCGCCGACGGCCGCGTAGAGACTCGACACGTCGTCATATCGCAGCAGGGCGGCGACCTCGGCGATGCTGTCCTGGTTCATCAACTTCTGCAGCGGCAGGTTCTGCTTGCGCATGGCCCGGGCGATGGCGTCCTTGCCCTGCTCGATCGCCTCGTCGCGGCGTTCTTTGGTGAACCACTGCCGGATCTTGTTGCGGGCGCGGGGGCTCTTGACGAACATGAGCCAGTCCTGGCTCGGCCCGGAGTCCGGGTTCTTCGAGGTGAACACCTCGACGACGTCGCCGCTGGACAGCGCGCTCTCGAGGGGGACCAGCCGACCGTTGACCTTGGCGCCCATGGTGCGGTGACCGACCTCGGTGTGCACGGCGTAGGCGAAGTCGACCGGCGTCGCACCGGAGGGCAGACCGATGACCTTTCCCTGAGGCGTGAAGACGTAGACCTCCTTCGCACCGATCTCGAAGCGGAGGCTGTCGAGGAACTCCCCCGGGTCGGCCGTCTCGGCCTGCCAGTCGGAGATGTGCGCGAGCCAGGCCATGTCGGTGTCGGTCCGGGTGCCGGTGGCGGACTCGTCGCGCCCGCCGTTCATCCGCTGCTTGTACTTCCAGTGTGCGGCGACGCCGAACTCGGCACGCTGATGCATCTCGTGCGTGCGGATCTGGATCTCGACCGGACGTCCCTTGGGGCCGATGACGGTGGTGTGCAGCGACTGGTAGAGGTTGAACTTGGGTGTCGCGATGTAGTCCTTGAAACGACCGGGGATCGGGTTCCATCTGGCGTGGATGGACCCCAGCACGGCGTAGCAGTCACGCAGCGAGTTGACCAGCACTCGGATGCCGACGAGGTCGTAGATCTCGTCGAATTCGCGGCCTCTCACGATCATCTTCTGGTAGATCGAGTAGTACTGCTTCGGTCGGCCGACCACGTCGCCGCGGATCTTCGTCGACTTGAGATCGGATTTGACGGCGTTGATGACGTTCTGGACGAACTGCTCCCGCTGCGGCGTCCGCTGCTTCACGAGGTTGTCGATCTCGACATAGAGCTTGGGGTGGAGCACGGCGAACGAGAGGTCTTCCAGCTCCCACTTGATGGTCTGGATCCCGAGACGATGGGCCAGCGGCGCGTAGATCTCGAGCGTCTCGGTGGCCTTGCGCGTCGCGGAGGCGCTCTCGACGAAGCCCCAGGTGCGGGCGTTGTGCAGACGGTCGGCGAGCTTGATCACCAGCACGCGGATGTCCTTCGACATCGCCACGACCATCTTGCGGACCGTCTCGGCCTGCGCGCTGTCGCCGTACTTCAGCTTGTCGAGCTTCGTGACGCCGTCGACGAGCATCGTGATCTCGTCACCGAAGTCGTTCTGGAGCATCGCCAGCGTGTAGTCGGTGTCTTCGACGGTGTCGTGGAGCAGGGCTGCCGCGATGGTCTTCGAGCCGATGCCGAGATCGGCGAGGATCTGCGCCACCGCGACGGGGTGGGTGATGTACGGCTCGCCGCTCTTGCGCAGCTGGCCGCGGTGGGCCTTCTCTGCCACCGAGTAGGCCCGCTCGATGATGACCAGGTCGGCCTTGGGGTGATGCATCCGCACCGTCTTGACGAGGCGGTCGACGGCGCCCGCGGGCTGACTGCGCGAGAAGAGACGCGGGAGGAGGGTACGGAGCGACGCCGTGCCTCCGGCGGGCTCGGACGAGGGCGCACTCTGACTGGTGGTGATCTCGGTCACGGACGACCCTCGCTCTCGTGGTCACGGACGCCGATGCGGACGGCCCGCGATGTGCAGAGGGTCCGGCAGGGCAACGCTACTCGCTCTGGTTCAGTCGACCGACGCCGGGGCGCCGTTCTCGGAGGTGAGGTCTCCGTCGGCATCTCGCCAGGCGAGCATCCCGCCCTCGACGTTGACCGCGTCGATGCCGGCACGCCGCAGTGCCGCCGTCGCCCGGAGTGAGCGCATGCCCGCGTGGCAGACCACGAGCACCTGCTGATCGGCGGGTACGTCGTCGAGACGATCGCCGAGTTCGGAGAGCGGGACGAGCCGCGCCTCGGGGGCGTGCCCGGCGTCCCATTCGGACTGCTCGCGGACGTCGATCAAGGGCGTGCCCGCTCGGGCTCGCTCGATGGCCTCGGCGGCACTGACCCCGGGGAGGTCGTCGACGGGGCTCACGGTGCCTCCACCAGGGTCGCGTCGGAGGCTTCGACCTTGCGGGCGTCTCGCTTGGCGATCTCCGGCTCGCGGATCCGCAGGGTGGCGTACAGAGGCGACGCGATGAAGATCGTCGAGTACGTGCCCACCAGGATGCCGATGAACAGGGCCAACGAGATGTCACGCAGCGTGCCGGCACCGAGGACGAATGCGCCGATGAAGAGGATGGCCGCGACCGGGAGAAGGGCCACGACCGAGGTGTTGATCGACCGGACGAGCGTCTGGTTGACGGCCAGGTTGATCGACTGACCGAACGTGCGCCGCGAACCCTCGCCGTCTTCGGAGGTGTTCTCCCGGATCTTGTCGAACACCACGACGGTGTCGTACAGCGAGTAGCCCAGGATGGTCAGGAAGCCGATGACGGCGGCCGGAGTGACCTCGAAGCCGACGATGCCGTAGATGCCCGCGGTCAGCACGAGGTCGTGCAGCAGGGCGGTCATCGCGGCGAGGGACATCTTCCAGGTGCGGAAGTAGAGCGTCATGCCGATGGCGGCGAGTAGAAGGAAGATCACCAGGCCCTTGATCGCCTGCCCCGTGATGTCCGCGCCCCACGACGCGCCGATGAACGACGAGGTCACGCGGTCGTCGGGGACGTCGTACGCCGTCGCCAGCGCCGCGGCGAGGTCGTTGGTCTGGGCCGCCTCGAGCTGGGAGGTCTGGACACGGATCGTGTCGGTGCCGACCTGCGTCACCCGGGGGTTGGAGTTCGGGACGACCTCGTCGACCGTCTCGGCGGCGATGTCCTGATCGAGTTCGGCGGGCTGGGCGATCTGGAACTCGGAGCCGCCGGTGAACTCGATGCCGAAGTGGAATCCGCCGCGGAGGAACGGGACGGTGACGGAGATGAGGATCATCAGTGCGGCGATCCAGTACCAGGTCTTGCGTCGACCGACGATGTCGAACGATCGCGAGCCGGTGTAGAGGTCGTTACCGAACTTCGAGAAGCTGGCCATCAGGAGTTGGTCCCTTCGTCGCCGGACGCGTTGTCGCCCGGACGGGTGTTCTTCTCGGCGGCTTTACGCTCGGCGATGGTCTGGCGGATGACGGCCTCACGACCGCCCGCCTTCTTCCGACCACGGGCCACGACGGGTTCGCGGAACTGCGCCCTGCCCCGGTAGACGGCACCCAGCGCTCTCGGATTGAGGCCGCTGAACGAGTGCCCCTCGCCGAAGAACCGAGTGCGGGCGATTAGCTGCAGCATCGGATGCGTGAAGAGCGACACCACGATCAGGTCGATCACCGTCGTGATCCCCAGAGTCAGGGCGAAGCCCTTGACGTTACCGACGGCGAGGATGAAGAGGGTGATGGCCGCGAGGAAGTTGACCGTGTCGGAGGCGATGATCGTGCGGATCGCGCGCTTCCAGCCGGACTCGACGGCGTTCTCGAGGATCCGCCCGTCGCGCAGCTCGTCTCGGATCCGCTCGAAGTAGACGATGAAGGAGTCCGCGGTGATGCCGATGGCGACGATCAGCCCCGTCACCCCCGCGAGCGACAGGCGGTACCCCTCGCGCCACGACAGGATCGCGATCACGAGGTAGGTGAGCACGGCGGCGATGATCAGCGACAGCACGGTCACGAACGCCAGCGCCCGGTACTGGATCAGCGAGTAGATCACCACGAGGATGAGGCCGATCAGACCGGCGATGAGCCCGCTGACCAGCTGGGTCTGCCCCAGTGTTGCGGTGATCGTCTCGTTGCTCTGGACGGAGAAGCTGAGCGGCAGAGCGCCGAACTTCAGCTGGTCTGCGAGTGCCTTCGAGCTGTCTTGCGTGAACTGGCCGGTGATCTGCGCGCGACCGTCGGTGATGGCGGCGTTGGCGGACGGAGCCGTGATCACCTGGTTGTCGAGGGTGACCGCGAACTGGTTCTGCGGGGCCTGGAGGGTGACGAGTCGCGACGTGACGTCGGCGAACTGGTCGGTGCCCTGACCGTCGAACTCGAGGTTGACGGCCCAGGTGTTGGTCGAGTTGCCCTGCGCGTCGGTGGCCAGCCCGTTCGTGGCGTCGCTGATGTCGCTGCCCGCCACCTCGACGGGGCCGAGGATGTACTTGGCCGTGCCGTCGGTCGAGCAGGTCACGAGGGGCTCGTCGTCGGGCGCCGTCGCGAGGTCGTTGTCGGCCGCGCAGTTGTAGTTCTCGTAGACGTCTGCGAGCTGGGGTGTGATCCACGCGAGGTCGGAGCCGTTGGTCGGCGACGCCGTCGGTGTGCTCTCGAGGTCGGGGTTCGGCGTGTAGGGCGCGGTGGTCGAGCCGGCGCTCGGACTGGCGCTCGCGCCGTCGGCCTCGCCGCCCACCTCGGCGCTGGACGCCGCCCCGGTGAACAGGACCGGGCGGAAGGACAGCTTGGCCGAGGCCTCGATGCGCTCGAGAGTCGCGTTGTCGGGTCGACCGGGGATCGAGACGACGATGTTCTGGCTGCCCTGCTTGGTGATCTCCGACTCGGAGACGCCCGCGGAGTCGATGCGCTGACGGATGATCGTCACCGCCTGGTCGAGCTGCTGACTCGACACCGTCTCGCCGTTCTGCAGCTGGGCGGCCAGCGTGATCTGCGTGCCACCCTGCAGATCGAGCGCCAGCTCGGGGACCCAGCTCGCGCCGTTCCACCAGCCGTCTCGACCGGAGTCGTTCAGCACGGTCGCCGTGCCGTTCAGGGCCGTCAACCCGGCGATGATGACCAGGAGCCAGGTCAGCGAGCGGATGGCTTTCTTCACCGGCGTCGAACGTGCCACGGAGGAACTCAGCTTTCTCATGGGAACGCGCGCCCGGTCGGAGCGCGCGCGTGTCGGGCCCGGTCGTCAGGACACGACCGGGCGGACGGATCAGGCAGTGGGCTTGTCGGAGTCTTTCGACGGGGTCGTGTCGATGCGCGGCTCGTCGGCACGCTCGCCGTATGCGGGCGACTCGTCGAGGGAGCCCGTGGAGGTCGAGTCGATCACGGGGCGGTCGAGGGCGTCGTCGCCGTCGGTCTCGCTGCTCGTCTCGACGACGACGGGCTCGACGACGCGGCCCAGGGTCTGACGGTGCACCTTGACGATCGTGCCGGGTGCGACCTCGACCTCGGCGACGTTGGTCTCGTCGTCGATCGAGACGACCGTGCCGTAGAGCCCGAACGTGAGCATGACCTCGACGCCGGGGACCATCTTGCGCTGGAGGTCGGCCTGCTGGTTGTCCCGCTTCTTCTTGTTGCGGAACATGAAGAAGACGAGGACCACTAGGAGGAGGACCATGATCAGGGTTGTGGCGTCCATGCGGAACTGCCTTTCGAAGCTCGTGGGGTGTGGGCGTCGGCGACCCGGTTAGCTCTGTGCGCCGACCGACCTGGTGGAATTATAGATCATCGGCGAAGAGGCCCCCTGAGTCGCGGGCGAGGCCGAAGTGCCGCCAGGCCTCCGGCGTCGCGATCCGGCCCCTCGGGGTCCGCGTGACGAGACCCGCCCGGACGAGGAACGGCTCGACCACCGACTCGATGGTGTCGGCCTCCTCGCCGACGGAGACCGCGAGGGTGTTCAGCCCGACGGGACCTCCGCCGAAGCGCTTCAGGATCGTCGACAGCACCTCGCGGTCGAGTCGGTCGAGACCCAGGTCGTCGACGTCGTAGAGAGCCAGAGCCTCGCGCACCGTCGCGAGGTCGGCGGGTCGCTCGTGCACGAGCGCGTAGTCGCGGACCCGTCGGAGGAGGCGGTTGGCGATTCGAGGGGTGCCTCGGCACCGGCCGGCGATCTCGGCCAGAGCCCGGGCGTCGACGTCGACGCCGAGCAGCGACGCGGCCCGGCGCAGCACCTCGGTGAGCTCGGCCTCGTCGTAGAACTCGAGATGCGCCGTGAAGCCGAAGCGGTCGCGGAGGGGATTCGGGAGCATGCCGCTCCGGGTGGTCGCCCCGACGAGGGTGAAGGGCGACAGCTCGAGGGGGATGCTCGTGGCCCCTGCCCCCTTGCCGACCATGATGTCGATCCGGTAGTCCTCCATGGCGAGGTAGAGCATCTCCTCCGCCGAGCGGGCCATGCGGTGGATCTCGTCGATGAAGAGCACCTCGCCCGGGACGAGCGCCGACAGGATGGCGGCGAGGTCCCCGGCGTGCTGGATGGCCGGACCGGACGACATCCGGAGCGGGCGGGAGCTCTCGTGGGCGACGATCATCGCGAGCGTCGTCTTGCCGAGCCCGGGCGGGCCGGCCAGGAGGATGTGGTCTGGAGACCGGTTCTGCATCTCGGCCGCCCGGAGGAGCAGCTGCAGCTGTCCTCTGACCTTCGTCTGGCCGACGAACTCGGCGAGAGACGACGGGCGGAGGGCCCCCTCGAAGGCGAGCTCCGTCTCGGACTCGATGGTCGGGCGGGTGACGTCGTCGTCGCTCATGCGCGCGACGCCGGGGACTTCTGCGGACCCAGTCGACCGAGCGCAGCACGCAGCAGCTGCGGCACGGCGAGCCCGGAGTCCTGACCGGTCTCGGCCACGACGGCGTCGATGGCCGCCTGAGCCTCGCGCTCGGCCCACCCGAGACCGACGAGGGCCACGAGGACATCGGACGCCGTGGTCGAGGCCGCGGTGACGCTCGGAGCGGACGGCGCGACATCGAGCTTGCCGGCGAGCGAGAGCACGATGAGCTTCGCGGTCTTGGGGCCGATGCCGGAGACCCGCCGGAACGCGGCGTCGTCCTCGTCGAGGACGGCCTGCGCGATCTGGTTCGGGGTGAGGGTCGCAAGGACACCCTGGGCGGACTTGGGGCCGACGCCCGTCACGCCGCGCAGGAGGTCGAACACCTCGAGCTCTTCCAGCTCGAGGAATCCGAACAGCGAGAGATCGTCCTCTCGGACGATGAGCGTGGTGAAGAGGCGCGCCGTGTCGCCGGGGTGGACGGTCAGAGCGACCTGCGGGGTGACGCCCACCCGGAGGCCCACTCCCCCGACCTCGACGACGACGGACGCCCCGGAAGAAGACAGGACGGTGCCGCGGACACTCGAGATCATGCGCCCAGCCTAGGAGTTCGGAGGGACTTCTCGGCGTCCCGCCACGCCCGTTGCGCTGGGGTGAGCGTGCTGGCGCCGGGAGGCGCGGTCGCGGTGCCGCCGGCCCCGCCGCCCAAGCCGTCGCGACGCCACGCATGGCAGATGGCCAGAGCCAGGGCGTCGGCTGCATCGGCGGGCTTCGGCGCCTCGGTCAACCCCAGGAGGCGCGCGACCATCGCCCCCACCTGGGCCTTGTCGGCCGAACCGTAACCCGTGACCGCAGCCTTCACCTCGGAAGGGGTGTGGAGCGCGACGGGGATCGAGCGCTCTGCGGCGGCCCGGAGGGCGAGGCCGCTGACCTGGGCGGTGCCCATCACCGTGCGCAGGTTGTTCTGCGCGAAGACGCGCTCGATGGCCATCGCGTCGGGCCGGTGCTCGTCGACGAGCGCCTCGATGCCCCGGCCGATGGTCAGCAGTCGCTGCTCGAGGGGCGAGTCGGCAGCCGATCGGATGACGTGCACCGCCACCAGGGAAGGCCGCCGGGTCGCCGACACCTCGATCACACCCACGCCGCACCGGGTGAGCCCCGGGTCGATGCCGAGCACCCGGAGCGTCACCGGGGGCTGCTACTCGTCGTCGTCGTCGAGCGCCGACTGGACGTCGGCGGGGACATCGTGGTTCGCGTAGACGTTCTGGACGTCGTCGTCATCGTCGAGCGCGTCGATGAGCCGGAAGACCTTGCGTGCCGTCTCGAGGTCGACCTCGATCTTGAGACCGGGGACGAACTCGATGTCGGCCGAGTCGTAGTCGATGCCGGCCTCTTGCAATGCGGAGCGGGCCGGCACGAGATCGGAGGGCTCCGTGACGATCTCGAAGCCCTCGCCGCGGTCCGTGACCTCTTCGGCGCCGGCGTCGAGGACCGCCGTCAGCACGTCGTCCTCGGTGAGGTCGCCGTTCTTCATGACCGCGATGACGCCCTTGCGGCTGAAGTTGTAGGCGACGCTGCCCGGGTCGGCCATCGTCCCGCCGTTGCGGGACATCACGGTCCGCACGTTCGCCGCCGCGCGGTTCTTGTTGTCGGTGAGGCATTCGATCAGGAGGGCGACGCCGTTCGGGCCGTAGCCCTCGTACATGATCGTCTGGTAGTCGACGCTCTCACCGCTGAGACCGGCACCGCGCTTGATCGCCCTGTCGATGTTGTCGTTCGGGACGGAGGTCTTCTTCGCCTTCTGCACGGCGTCCACCAACGTCGGGTTGCCCGACATGTCGGCCCCGCCCTGCTTGGCTGCGACCTCGATGTTCTTGATGAGCTTGGCGAACGACTTGGCACGGCGGCTGTCGATGACGGCCTTCTTGTGCTTGGTCGTTGCCCACTTGGAATGCCCGGACACGGTGCTCCTTCAACTGCTGGCGGAAATCGGGACGAGTCTACCGCGATGCCCGGGCACGGGCCTTGTCGAGGAAGTACGCGTGGAACCGGTAGTCGTCGGTCACCTCGGGGTGGAACGAGGTGCCGAGCAGGTTGCCCTGCTCGACGGCGACGACACGGCCGTCGTCGAGGACGCCGATCGCCGTGGCCAGCGGCCCGACCTCGGTGACCACCGGGGCCCGGATGAAGACGGCGTGCACGGGCGGCGACCCGATGACGGGGACGTCGACATCGGTCTCGAAGGAGTCGGTCTGACTGCCGAACGCGTTGCGTCGGACGGCGACGTCGAGACCGCCCAGGCTCTTCTGCCCGGCGATGCCGTCCACGATGCGGTCGGAGAGCATGATGAGCCCGGCGCAGGTGCCGTACACCGGCAGGCCGTCGTCGATCGCGGCGCGGAGAGGAACGGCGAGGTCGAACAGGCGGGTCAGTTTGTCCATCACGCCCGACTCGCCCCCGGGGATCACGAGACCGTCGACGGATGCCAGCTCGGATGCCCGGCGAACCGGCACCGCTTCTGCACCGAGTGACGTCAGGACGCCGATGTGCTCACGGAAGTCGCCCTGGAGCGCCAGGACACCGACGCGAGGTGACCGCCGACCCGCCTCCGTGCTGTTACCAGCCACGCTCGGCGAGACGGTGGGGCGCAGGCAGGTCGGGCACGTTGATGCCGACCATGGCCTCGCCTAGACCGCGCGACGCGTCGGCCACGACCTGCGGGTCATCGAAGAAGGTGGTCGCCTTGACGATGGCCCGGGCACGCTCGGCCGGGTTGCCGGACTTGAAGATGCCGGAGCCCACGAAGACGCCGTCGGCGCCGAGCTGCATCATGAGCGCGGCGTCGGCGGGCGTCGCGACCCCGCCCGCGGTGAAGAGCACGACCGGCAGCTTGCCCGTCTCCGCGATCTCCTTGACGAGCTCGTAGGGTGCTTGGAGCTCTTTCGCGGCGACGTAGAGCTCGTCGGTCTTGAGGCCCTGCAGCTGCGCGATCTCCTTCGAGATGGTGCGGATGTGCTTGGTGGCCTCGGAGACGTCGCCCGTGCCGGCCTCGCCCTTGGAGCGGATCATGGCCGCACCCTCGGTGATGCGGCGGAGCGCCTCGCCGAGGTTGGTCGCACCGCACACGAACGGCACGGTGAAGTTCCACTTGTCGATGTGGTTGACGTAGTCGGCGGGGCTCAGCACCTCGGACTCGTCGATGTAGTCGACACCGAGGGTCTGCAGGATCTGCGCCTCGACGAGGTGGCCGATGCGGGCCTTGGCCATGACGGGGATCGAGACGGCTGCGACGATCTCGTCGATCATGTCGGGGTCGCTCATCCGCGCCACGCCGCCCTGCGAGCGGATGTCGGCGGGGACGCGCTCGAGGGCCATGACGGCGACGGCCCCCGCGTCTTCGGCGATCTTGGCCTGCTCGACGTTGACGACGTCCATGATGACGCCGCCCTTGAGCATCTCGGCGAGACCGCGCTTGACGCGGTCCGAACCGGTTGTGGCGGACGAGGTGGAGGCGGGGGTCGTGTCGCTCATGATGCCTTCCATTCTAGGGCTGTTCATGACTCTCGGGTCGTCGTCGGGTCCGACGCCCGATCGGTCGCGGGCCAGGCCTCGGCGACGGCGGCGCGGACGTCGCCCAGAAGTCGGGTGACAGCCTTGGTCTCGGCGATGATCGGGAAGAAGTTCGAGTCGCCGCCGTACCGCGGCACGATGTGCTGGTGGAGGTGCTCGGCGATGCCCGCTCCCCCGACCTGGCCCTGGTTCATCCCGATGTTGAACCCCTGGGCACGCGATACGACGGTGAGCACCCGCATCGCGATCTGCGTGAGGGCGGCGATCTCGGTCACCTCGTCGACGGTCGCCAGGTCGTAGGTCGCGACGTGGCGATACGGGCACACCAGGAGGTGCCCCGGGTTGTAGGGGAAGAGGTTGAGCACGACGTACGCGTGCTCACCCCGCGCGACGATGAGCGCGTCGTCGTCGGACTTCGACGGCGCCTCGCAGAACGGGCAGTCGTCGTCGTGCGCGCCCTGTCCCTGCCCGACGTAGACCGCACGGTGCGGGGTCCACAGACGTTGGAAGGCGTCGGGAACGGCGGCGAAGTCGCCCGAGGCCTCGGTGGCCGCGGGATCGGACACGGTCAGACCTGGGCCTTGGTCTGGATCGCCGTGAGGATCTTCGCGATCGCGTCGTCGATCGGGACGCCGTTCTCCTGCGTTCCGTCGCGGTAACGGAAGCTCACGGCGCCCGCGGCGCGGTCCTCTTCTCCGGCGATCAGCTGGTACGGCACCTTGGACTTCGTGTGCGTGCGGATCTTCTTCGGGAACCGGTCGTCGCCGTGGTCGACCCGGGCGCGGACGCCCTCGGCTCGGAGACGCGCGACCACGCCGTCGAGGTACTCGCCGTACTCGTCGGCCACGGGCACGGCGACGACCTGCTCGGGCGAGAGCCAGACGGGGAACGCACCGGCGTAGTGCTCGGTCAGCACACCGAAGAAGCGCTCGATCGTGCCGAAGAGGGCGCGGTGGATCATGACCGGGCGCTGGCGCGTGCCGTCCGCCGCCGCGTACTCGAGGTCGAAGCGCTCGGGCAGGTTGAAGTCGAGCTGGACAGTCGACATCTGCCAGGTGCGCCCGATGGCGTCGCGAGCCTGGACGGAGATCTTGGGCCCGTAGAACGCGGCCCCGCCGGGGTCGGGCACGAGGTCGAGACCGGACTCCTCCGCGACCTCGCGGAGGGTCGCCGTCGCGGTCTCCCAGATGTCGTCGTCGCCGACGTACTTCTCCGGGTCTTTGGTCGAGAGCTCGAGGTAGAAGTCGGTCAGGCCGTAGTCGCGGAGCAGCGAGAGCACGAAGTTCAGCGTGCCGGTCAACTCGTCTTTCATCTTGTCGCGGGTCGTGAAGATGTGCGCGTCGTCCTGGGTCATGCCCCGGACCCTCGTCAGCCCGTGGATGACGCCGGACTTCTCGTTGCGGTACACCGTGCCGAACTCGAACAGGCGGAGCGGCAGGTCGCGGTACGACCGGGGCTGCGACCGGTAGGCGAGGATGTGCATCGGGCAGTTCATGGGCTTGAGGTAGTAGTCGGCACCCTGACGGGTGATCTCGCCCTCGTCGTTCCGGGCCTCGTCGAGCTTCATGGCCGGGAACATGCCGTCCTTGTACCAGCCGAGGTGACCCGAGGTCTCGAACAGGCTCGCCTTGGTGATGTGCGGCGTGTAGACGAAGTCGTACCCGGCGGCCTCGTGACGTCGCCTGGAGTAGTCCTCCATCTCGCGACGGATGATGCCGCCCTTGGGGTGGAAGATCGCGAGACCGGAGCCGATCTCGTCGGGGAACGAGAACAGGTCGAGCTCGACGCCGAGCTTGCGGTGGTCGCGCTTCGCGGCCTCCTCGAGTCGCGACTGGTACGCACGCAGCTCGTCTTTGGTGGGCCAGGCGGTGCCGTAGATGCGCTGCAGCTGCGGGTTCTTCTCGGAGCCCCGCCAGTAGGCCGCCGCCACCCGCATCAGCTTCGTCGCGTTGCCGAGGAGGCGCGTGCTCGGCAGGTGAGGACCCCGGCAGAGGTCGTACCAGATCACGTCGCCGGTCTTGGGGTCGACGTTGTCGTAGACGGTGAGCTCGGCGCCACCGACCTCGACGGACTCGCCGTCGTCGCCGATCTCGTCGCTCGACCCGCCCTTGAGGCCGATCAGCTCGAGCTTGAACGGCTCGGCCGCCAGCAGCTCGCGGGCCTCGTCGTCGGTGACGACCCGGCGACGGAAGCGCTGGCCCTGCTTGATGATGCGCTCCATCCCCTTCTCGATCGCCTTGAGGTCGTCGGGGGTGAAGGGCTCGGCCACGTCGAAGTCGTAGTAGAAGCCGTCGGTGACGGGCGGGCCGATGCCGAGCTTGGCCGCGGGGTTGATCGCCTGGACGGCCTGCGCCATGACGTGCGCGGCCGAGTGCCGAAGGATGGCGAGCCCGTCGGGCGACCCGATCAGGACCGGCTCGGCGACGTCGCCCGCGTGGAGCTCGGTCGCCAGATCGCGCAGCTCGCCGCCGACCCGCAGAGCCACCACCGAGCGGTCCGTGAAGATCTCGAAGCCCGTCGTCGTCTCGGACACCTCGACGGGCTGCAGGTCGGTCGAGGCGGGGGCGGCGGGGACGGTCTGATCTGTCACGGTCGTGAGGTTCCTTACGTGGGAGGGACCAAGTCAGTTTAGACGGGCGCGGAGCCGGGATCGATCGTGCCCCGCGCCTCCTCGGCCCTCCCGGTCGGGACGACCGCGAGCTCGGTCGCGCACGCCTCGGCGGCCACCCAGGCGAGCATCCCGCATTTGACGCGCATGACGAACTTCGAGACGCCGTGGAACGCGACCGCGTCGCCGAGCACCTCGTCGTCGGGCTCGCCCGCCCCGCGGGAGCGCATCATCGAGCGGTACTCGTCGATCAGCAGCCGCAGCTCGGGCAGGGTGCGGCCGGGAGCCAGCTCGCTGAGGACCGAGGCGGACGCCATCGAGATGGAGCAGCCGGCGCCCTGCCAGGCGAACCCGTCGATGCGCCCGGTGGCCTCGTCGACCGAGAGCCGGACGGTGATCTCGTCGCCGCAGGTGGGGTTCCGCTCGAAGTGCTCGGCCTGCGCGCCGAGCAGCTCGCCGTCGCCGTGCCGTCGCTTCGCGTGATCGAGGATGACCTGCTGGTAGAGGGAGTCGAGGGAGGCGCTCATCGCTCGGACCCCTCGACCCCGAAGTACGCCCGGACTCCGGCGACGCCGTCGAGGAGGCGGTCCACCTCGGCCTCGGTGCTGAACAGGTACGTGCTGGCGCGGGTGGTCGCGGCGACGCCGAGGCGCCGGTGCAGCGGCTGCGCGCAGTGGTGCCCCACGCGGACCGCGATGCCCGAGGCGTCGAGGTACTGCCCGACGTCGTGCGCGTGCACCCCGTCGACGACGAATGACGCCAGACCGGAGCGGGCCACGCCCGCGGGCGGTCCGACGACGCGGACGCCGGGGACGGCGGCGAGACCCGCGACGAGTCGCTCGGCGAGCGTCTCTTCGTGCACGCGGATGCGATCGAGACCGACGGCGTCGAGGTAGCGGACGGCTTCGGCCAGCGCCACGGCCTGCGACACCGGCTGGGTGCCCGCCTCGAAGCGCTGCGGCGAAGGCAGGTACTCGGAGCCCTCGAGCGTCACGGTGGTGATCATCGATCCGCCCGTCTTGAACGGCGGCAGCGCGTCGAGCAGCTCGGCCCGCCCGTAGAGGACGCCGATGCCGGTCGGACCGAGCATCTTGTGCCCCGAGAAGGCGGCGAAGTCGACCCCCAGGGCCGGGAGGTCGAGCGGTCGGTGCGGCGCCGACTGACAGGCGTCGAGCACGACGAGGGCGTCGACAGCGTGGGCGGCCTCGACGAGGCGCTCGACCTCGGCGATCTGCCCGGTGACGTTCGACACGTGCGCGAACGCCACGATCCGGGTGCGGTCGCCGAGCAGCGCGATCAGGTCGTCGGCCGACCAGACGCCGTCGTCGTCGACGGGGACGAACCGGAGCACGGCGCCGGTCGTCGCCGCGAGCTCCTGCCAGGGCACCAGGTTCGCGTGGTGCTCGGCCTCGGTGAGCACGATCTCGTCTCCGGGACGGAGGGCGAACCGGCGGGCCGGCGCTCCCCCGCGACCGTGCGTCGCGTTCGCGAAGCCGTAGGCGACGAGGTTCAGGGCGTCGGTCGCGTTCGCCGTCCAGACGATCTCGTCGACGGAGGCGCCGACGAACCCGGCGACGGTGGCCCGGGCGTCTTCGAAGGCCTCGGTCGCGAGACCGGCCAGCGTATGCGCGCCGCGGTGCACAGCCGAGTTGATCGTCTCGAGGAACACCCGCTCCGCGTCGAGCACGCTCGACGGGCGCTGCGCCGTGGCCCCCGAGTCGAGGTAGGCGAGCGGCTCGTCGTTCACCGTCTGGCCGAGCAGGGGGAAGTCGGCACGGAGACGCTGCACCTCGGACTCGGAGAGCCCCGAAGCGAGGGAGGCGCGGGTCGCGTCGGCAGCGCCGGTCACGTCGGCAGCGCCGGTCGAGTCGGATGGGCTGGGCCTTGCGGAGATCTGGGTCACGGTGTCCTTTCCCGTCGATCCTATTGATCGTCGCCGACGGTACGACGACCCAACGGCCCGGCCGCCCCGCGTGTTCCCACCACTCCGGCGCATGACGCCGTGTGACGCGCGCCGCGGAGGGGGTGGCGCCGGGTCCGCAGCCCGGCCAGCATGAGGGCATGAGCCCTGACCGCATCGAGACCAGTCACGCCGGCAGTCTGCCGCGCACCCCCGAACTCATCGCCGCCAACGACGCCCGCGCCCTCGGGCCCGACGGCTTCACGCTCGAACGGACCCCCGAGTTCGACGAGCTGCTGACCGCGGCCGTCGCCGACCTCGTCCGCCGGCAGGAGGATCTCGGCATCACGATCGTCGGAGACGGCGAGTACGGCAAGGCCATGACGAGCGCCGTCGACTACGGCGCCTGGTGGTCGTACTCGTTCCAGCGGGTCGGCGGGCTGTCGCTGACCGGCTCGGACATCTTCAGCCAGCAGCCGGTGCGCTCGGGCCCGGGCGACGTGCGCCTGACCTCGTTCCCCGATCGACGCGACTGGCAGAGGTTCCACGACGCGTACACCGACCCGACGTCGGGCATCGGCACGGGCTCGGGGGCGACGCCGTTCCCCAGCACGACCGGGCCGCTGGCCTACGTCGGGCAGAACGCCATCGCCTCCGACATCGCCAACCTCACGACCGGCGTCGCGGCCGGCCACGCCACGTCGGCCTTCATCACCTCGCTGTCGCCGGGCAGCGGAGCCCGCATCGCGAACGACTTCTACGCCACCGAGGAGGAGCACATCTGGGCCTGGGCCGAGGTGCTGCGCGAGGAGTACCTCGCCATCACCGGTGCGGGCCTCGTCGTGCAGATCGACGACCCCTCGATCGCCGAGAACTGGGACCAGATCAACCCCGAGCCGAGCATCGACGACTACCGGGCGTTCACCCGCATCCGGGTCGAGGCGCTGAATCACGCCCTCCGCGGCATCCCGCCCGAGCTGGTGCGATTCCATCTCTGCTGGGGATCCTGGCACGGCCCGCACACCACGGACATCGAGTTCCGGCTCATCGTCGACCTGATGCTCGAGATCGACGCGGGCTCGTACTCGTTCGAGGCCGCGAACGTACGCCACGAGCACGAGTGGAAGATCTGGCGCGACGTCGAGCTGCCCGCCGGCAAGACGATCGCCCCCGGTGTGGTGAGTCACGCGACCAACGTCGTCGAGCATCCCGAGCTGGTCGCGGACCGCATCGAGGCGTTCGCGTCGACCGTCGGCCCCGACCGGGTCGTCGCCTCGACGGACTGCGGTCTCGGCGGGCGGATCCACCCGCAGATCGCCGTCGCGAAGCTCGCGTCGCTCGGCGAGGGCGCCCGCATCGCGTCGCACCGCCTCTTCGGCTGAGGGTAAAGGCGGTAGCTATGTAATGCGCACCGTGCGGTGACACGGAGCCGAAGGGGACGGGAGCCGGGAGAAATCCAGAAGTCGTTCCATCAGCTTTTGCTCAGCAGAACCAGTGCGTCTCATGCTTCGAAAAGTCTCATCAATTGTGTCCAGCAAGACGGCGTCTTCTAGCTCCAGGGCATATCTTCTCGCATCACGCAGTAGAGGAATTACGTTGTAATCCTTTTTTATCAGAAGAGAGATGGCTGCACAGCCGGCAACGAAACGTACGTCCTCTCGAGTGGCCAGAGGAACATTGTTAGCATCACGCCCTTTGAACAGCATCGCCAAGAGGCTCGCTGCACCGGCGAATTCATCCATATCGGAATGTGAGTTGAGATAATTGATAACATCACTGCGTTGCAGTAAACAAGATGCCGGGAAGTCAGACTTTTTTAGCACATTAGTCACTTGAACCGAGCATTTAACCGGGTCACTTAATGTGATGAGGGACGCGGCAACCGAAAAGGCAGAATGAGTAGCCTCGAGATCAAAGGACCAAATGCCCTCTTGTTGATTTGCCGAAACAATCTTTCCATACTGACTAAGCGCAAAACTAGTCATTCTAAACGTACCTAAGCCCATAGCATCTCGATCCGCTGTTGACACATTGCTCTCAATACCTAAGGCACTGAGTCGGACGCGCAGAGCTATGCTCATCGACGCCATAGCTTCGAGGAGAGCCAGTAGCTTGTCGCCGATCTGACCTACAGACTGCGTTTCACTATACGAACGAAGAGTAAAAATAACACGCTCACCGTCAACGCTGTAGCTGTGGCCGTGGCTGGCTGCGTGACGAATATACTTATCAAGGCCGGAGACAATGGCCTTTGGTGCAGTTGCCTCGTTTAGAGCTTCCACGAGCCGAGTCGCATCGTCCTGGAGGAGAGCCTCGAAGGAGCGACTCTTCGCCCCTGTTCCGAGAAGATACCAGACAGCCAGCGGCAAGAATCCCTCCTCAAGCACCTCTGCATATAACTTGAGCCATTGTCGAACGAGGAAAGTCACGTCAGAGTCACCGCTCGCAATGACAGCTTCATAGGCTCGAAAGGTATCGTGCAAAGTTCGTTCGGCAGCACCAAGTGCTTGAAGACTAGAGGGCTGCTTGGCGATATTGAGGAGTAAATCACTGTCTTCCAGTAGGCCACTGGACTGTTGCAATATGTCGATGAATCGGGACTTGTCAAGAAATACTCTCGAAATAGCCTCGTATAATAAGTATTGAACTCCAAGGCCAGGTGAAAATTGTTCTACAAGTGTCAGGTTCCGCAGGCGCTCTGCACCTTCATGATCCATTTCAATGACCGTCTTGCCGGGGTGTAGTTCCTGCAAAGTTGCGACAGCACGATCAAAAAAGTCACCCGCCTCAGGGTTATGCAAGAGAACTAATTTATCCTCCAACTCACGGTATGCCGTCAAAGGCGCGACTGCGATGTCAATTAATTTCTGGCCCTCGGTTGAGCCAGCCTGGGCTTCTTGCATGGACGTTGAACATAAAACCCGTGAATATATCGGCCACAACCCTGTCAAGGATTGCGTGATTTCCAGCAGCGCCTTCTTCTTCGAGAGTTCGGGCCGTAATTGCTCTTTCTCGAGTTCACCGATCCACATATCAAGCTTGTTGAGAAGTGCAGCGATCGACGAAGCAGACGAACGCTTGAGCGGCTCCCGCAGGCCAGTGCCAAGGGCGTCCAGGAATTGCTGGACCCAGAGCCCCAGTTCGGTCGCCGATGGCGCATCCCCGTCGATTGCCAACCTGTAGGAATCTACTCGCGTAACAAGTGTTTGGCGACGTACCACATCGCCGTTCACTTCATTTGGTCGGCCAGGCTTTCCACATTCACCACAGGGCCCCCCGATTACGCGTTGACTGCCACACCGACCACACTCAATCGTTTGAAACCGGATCGACTTCAATTTTGCCACCCTATAACTATCTTCCAGGGCTCAGTCGTCGAGCGGTTTGAGCACGCGCCGGAGGAACTGCTGCGTGCGGGCTTCGCGCGGGCGGCTCAGCACGTCGGCCGGGCGCCCGCGCTCGACGACCACGCCGGCGTCCATGAAGACGAGTTCGTCGGCGACGCGCCGGGCGAACTCGAGCTCGTGGGTGACGACGATCATCGTCCAGCCGTCGTCGGCCAGCTCCTTGACGACCGTGAGGACGTCACCGACCAGCTCGGGGTCGAGGGCCGAGGTGGGCTCGTCGAAGAGCAGCAGCTCGGGGCGGAGCGCCAGGGCGCGGACGATGCCCACGCGCTGCTGCTGCCCGCCGGACAGCTCGGCGGGGTAGGCGTCGGCCTTCTCGGCGAGGCCCACCCGGGCGAGGAGCGTTCCGGCCTCGGCCCGCGCCTCCTCCTGGTCGCGCTTCTGCACGCGCACCGGACCCTCGACGACGTTCTGCAGCACGGTCAGGTGCGGGAACAGGTTGAAGTGCTGGAAGACCATCGACGAGCGGTCGCGGAGGGCCGTGAGGTCTCGCTTGCCGACCTTGGAGCCGAAGTCGATCGATCGGCCGTCGGAGAGGGTCACCGTCCCGGCGTCGGGGACCTCGAGGCTGTTCAGCGACCGCAGGACGGTCGTCTTGCCCGAGCCGGAGGGCCCGATGATGGCGACGACCCGACCACGACGGACGTCGAGGTCGATGCCGCGGAGGACCTCGTTCTCGCCGAAGCTCTTGCGCAGACCACGGACGGTCAGGACGGTCGCATCGGCGCCCGATGCCGGAGGCGGGGTGACGTCAGCGGGCAACGTGGCGGTCCAATCTCTTCTCGAGGGCGTCCTGTCCGAACGACAGGATGAGGCAGATGACCCAGTAGACCAGGGCTGCCTCGAGGTAGATCAGGAGGAACTCGTTCGAGACCGAAGCGATCTGCTGCGCCTGACGGAACAGCTCGACGACGAGGATGACGCTCGCGAGCGAGGTGTCCTTGACGAGGCTGATGAACGTGTTCGACAGCGGCGGCACCGACACCCGGGCCGCCTGCGGCAGGATGATCCGCCGGAGCGCCAGCCCCCGCGACATGCCGATCGTGTGCGCGGCCTCCCACTGGCCCTTCGGCACCGAGAGGATGGCCGCGCGGATGACCTCTGCGGCGTACCCGCCCACGTTCAACGAGAACGCGATGATGGCGCTGGGCCACGGGTCGAGTCGGATGCCGAGCGACGGCAGACCGTAGAAGACGACGAACAGCTGGACCAGCAGCGGGGTTCCGCGGATGACCGAGGTGTAGAACCGGGCGATGCCGGCCAGCCAGATCCGCCCCGACAGTCGCATCAACGCGATCACGATGGCGATCACGAGGCCCAGGGCCATCGAGATCAGCGCCAGCGGGATCGACGCCACGAGCGCTCCCGACACGATCGGCCAGAGCGACCGCGCGAAGAGGTCGAGGGTGGACTGCACGACTACTCGCTGACGTCCTGGCCGAAGTACTGGTCGGAGATCTCCGCGAGAGTGCCGTCGGCCTTCAGCTCGGCGAGGGCATCGTCGATGGCCGCGACGAGGTCGTCACTGCCCTTGGTGGTGACCAGCGCCGAGTTCGAGACGTCGTCGGTCGTCGCCGCGATCTTGATCGCGGCCGCCTTGTCGGGGTTCGTCTTGACGTAGTCGAGGAACGTCAGCTCATCGTTCACCGTCGCGTCGATGCGGCCCTGCTCGAGCAGGGCGACCGACTGGGCCCAGCCCTCGACGACCTGCACGTCGGCGCCGGCGTCCTTGGCCGTCGTGTAGAAGTTGCTCGACTGCGACTGCGCGGTGGTCTTGCCCTCGAGGTCGGCCAGCGAGGTGATGTCGGTGTTGTCGGCGGCCGTGATGACCGCACCGCGACTCACCGTGTACGGCGTCGAGAAGTCGAAGCCGGCCTCACGCTCGTCGGTGATCGAGATCTGGTTGGCGACGATGTCGAACCGCCCCGCGTCGAGCCCGGCCAGCAGGGCGTCGAACTGGGTCTCCTCGAAGGTCGGAGTCAGGTCGAGCTTCTCGGCGACGGCCGTGGCGACGTCGACGTCGTAGCCCGTGAGCGCCCCGGAGCCGCCCTCGTGGTAGGTGAAGGGCTGGTACGTGCCCTCGGTGCCGATGACGAGCTCGCCGGACTCCTGGATGTCGTCGAGGCTCTTCGCCGCGCTCGTGTCGGCGGTCGCATCGCCGGTCTGCGTGACGACGCCGTCGGTCGAGGCGGGGGCGCAGGCCGTCAGCGCGAGGGCTGCAGCGGCGACGACGCCGGCGACGGAGAGGCGACGGACGGAGCGGGGGGCGGTGATCTTCACGGGGTTCCTTTGCGGAGACTCGGGGTCGGACGAGCCACCCGACCCTAACGCCGACGGCGGCGGTGGGATTCCCGATGTCCTTTCGTGACCTCGGGACGGCTGCGATCGGACTCTCCGGACGGGACCGGTGGTGGGCCCGGTGGTGAGCTCGGGGGGGGGGGGTCAGCGGCGGGCCAGCGCCTCGGTCACCGACGGGGCGCCGTCGAGCCGGATGTGCCGGTGGGCGACGCTCGTCGCCGAGACCGCGACGGCACTCAGCGACAGGGACGAGAAGAGCTTCCCGTCGACCAGGTCGGAGCGGATGAGCGCGTCGTCGTCGTCCGCCGCGAGGGCGCTGCTCTCGCGGATCAGATCGAGCCACGGAGCCCAGTCGCCCTCGCCGCCGGCGTCGGCAGCGGCGGCCGATGCGAGAGGCCCTGAAGGAGGCGCGACGTCGCGGAACCGGGGCAGCCAGCGATCGACGCGGGGCACGCTCCGATCGTCGGGTGCGGCGTGGGTCAGCATGTGGACGCCGGGGTCGAGACGGATGGACCGGGTGGCCGAGCCGTCCCAGATGGAGTGGGTCGCGCCTCCTCGGTCCGCGGTCAGCAGGTTGAAGGTCCGCGTCCGTTGCGGTCCGACGGGCAGGGCGCCGTCGGCCGCGGCCCGCAGAGGGAGGGAACCCCGCGTGGCCCAGCCGCCCTCGGGCGCGGGCGGCTCCTCGTGGCGGTTCAGCACGACGCTCGCCCGGCTCGGCCGCGTGGCGACGGCCAGCCAGGCGCCCCCGGCCTCACGGTCGTGCACGCCCGTGACCCGGTCTCCGAGCTCGGGCCACCAGGCGCCGGGCTCGTCCCACGGGCGGTCGGGGGATTCGTCGCGCAGACCGAAGAACACCACGGGCCAGTCGGAGTCGGGTGCGATCGAGACGACGACGGTGCACATGAGGGTCCTCCGGGTGGGTGTCTCGCGTGGGGTCGCCGTGCGGCGACGCGCACGACGATCAGACGGGCGGCCACGAGATGCGGCATCGTGGGAGTGCAACGCTACCGACCGGGGCCCCGGGTCGGCCGACCGTCCGCCACCGATCGACAGGGCACTCCCGTGACGCACGACTCCTCCCCGCACTCCCCCGCCGACGCGACCGACCCGACCGACCCGACCGACCCCGCCGACCCGACCGGATCGTCGCGGCGGCTGAACGTCGTGGTCGGCATCTCGGGCGGGATCGCGGCGTACAAGGCCGTCGGCGTCGTCCGCGGGCTCGTGCTGCAGGGTCACGACGTGCACGTCGTGCCGACCGAGGCGGCCCTGCGATTCGTCGGCGCACCGACCCTCGAGGCGATCAGCCGCAACCCCGTGCGCACCTCGGTCTTCGACGACGTGGCGCAGGTGCGGCACGTCGCGCTCGGGCAGCAGGCCGACCTGATCGTCGTCGCCCCCGCCACGGCTCACACCCTCGCCAAGATCGCGCACGGTCTCTCGGACGACCTGCTCGGCACGACGATCCTCGCCAGCACCGCGCCGCTCGTCGTCGCCCCCGCGATGCACACCGAGATGTGGCGCAACGCGGCGACCGTCGCCAACATCGAGCTGCTGCGCGCACGCGGGGTGACGGTGGTCGGACCCGCCGACGGACCGCTCACCGGCGGCGATTCGGGGCCGGGTCGACTGAGCGAGCCGGACGAGATCGTCGCGGCGGCCCTCGCGGTGGCGACCCACGCCTCCTCGACTGATCCGGCGGGAGCCGAGGAGGCGCGGGTCGCCGACCTCGCCGGCGTCCGCCTGGTCGTATCGGCAGGCGGCACCCGCGAACCCCTCGACCCGGTGCGGTTCATCGGAAACCGCTCGACAGGCAAGCAGGGTGCGGCCATCGCCCTCGCCGCGGCTCGACGAGGCGCCGACGTGACCGTCGTCGCTGCCGAGTTGGACGGGGCCGTGCTGCAGTCGCTGGCCGCAGCACCGACGATCCGCGTCGTCCCGGTCTCGTCCGCGCTCGAGCTGGAGACCGCCATGGGCGCCGAGGCGGCCGCGCACGACGTCGTCGTGATGACCGCCGCGGTGGCCGACTACCGGCCGGCCGAGGTCGCCCCCGGCAAGATCAAGAAGGACGACACCGGCGACGAGATGACCGTGCGACTCGTCCGGAACCCCGACGTGCTCGCGGGTCTCGTCGCCGCTCGCCGCGACGGTCAGGTCGTGGTGGGGTTCGCCGCCGAGACGACGGAGGACCGCGACGAGCTCGTGGCGCTGGGTCGGACGAAGCAGCTGCGGAAGGGCGCCGACCTGCTCGTGCTGAACTCGGTGGGATGGACGACCGGCTTCGGCGCCGACGACACCTCGGTGATCGTCATCGACCGTGAGGGTGCGGAGGTCGCCGAGGCCCGCGGGTCGAAGCGGGAGGTCGCCGACGCCCTGCTCGACGCGGTGGCGGAACGCCTGGTCGAGTAGCGCCGGACGGCGAGGCGTGGGGAGATCGGCGCCGAGTCCGGGCGAGTGCGGCCGAGACGGTCGTCGCGAGCCGACCGCTTCGACCGGACACGCCCGCATGGGCGGCCTGCGCACGGACAGCCCGATGGGCCGCCGCGCGGACAGCCCGACGGGCCGACCACACCCGGACATGACGAAAGCCCCGGCGGATGCCGGGGCTTTCGGTGTGTGAGCGATACTGGGATCGAACCAGCGACCTCTTCCGTGTCAGGGAAGCGCGCTACCGCTGCGCCAATCGCTCAAAACTGTGTTCACATCTGTTGCGGATTACTGCATCGAGTGTAGACCTGAGTCTGCATCGATTGGAGGTGGAGACGGGATTTGAACCCGCGTGAACGGCTTTGCAGGCCGGTGCCTCGCCTCTCGGCCACTCCACCATACGAGCAGCCCCCCAGAAGGAGGCCACCAGTCGGTGGACCACCCTCTGGTGAGCTTGACACTCGAGCGGATGACGAGATTCGAACTCGCGACCCTCACCTTGGCAAGGTGATGCGCTACCACTGCGCCACATCCGCATTTCGCTTTGCATTTCTGCGTGCAAAAGAACAATACCCACACCCCGGACCAGATACCAAATCGAGTCACCCTCGTGTCTTGCTGGGGCCCATCCGGCCGCACCGCGCCTCCTTCGGGGCCGTGTCGAATGGCGCTCCGGCACCCGTATGCACTAGCATCGACGAGTCCCGCAGGGGCGATTGGCGCAGTTGGTAGCGCGCTTCCTTCACACGGAAGAGGTCATCGGTTCGAGTCCGGTATCGCCCACCAGGCAGACGAGTTCAGGGCCCCGCAGATGCGGGGCCCTGTTCTCGTTCCGGTCGCTTCGACCCGGCTCGAGTGCGGTGCACGGGCGTGTCCGCACAGACGAGCGAGCTGGGGGACGCGGAACGGCCCCGGTCGTCTGACCGGGGCCGTCCTCGTGGTGCGTGTGGTGCTGGTGGGGTGCGCCTACTGGCGCGAGTTCTCGAGGACGTAGCCCTCTTCGCCGTGGATGGCGAGGTCGATGCCGGCCACCTCGTCCTCGTTCTTGACGCGGAACCCGATGGTCTTCTCGATGACGAAGCCGATCAGGTAGGCGAGAACGAACGAGTAGACCATGACGGCCAGGGCCGAGACGGCCTGGATGCCCAGCTGGTCGAGCGAACCCGAGAAGATCAGACCGCTGCCGTTGGCGAAGAAGCCGAGGTAGAGGGTTCCGATCAGACCGCCGACGAGGTGGATGCCGACGACGTCGAGCGAGTCGTCGAAGCCGAGCTTGAACTTGAGGTCGATCGCGAGGGCGCAGACCGCACCGGCGACGACGCCGAGCACCATGGCCCAGAACGGCGTGAGCGCGGCGCAGGCGGGGGTGATCGCGACGAGACCGGCTACGGCACCCGAGGCGGCGCCGATGGAGGTCGCCTTGCCGTCCTTGATCTTCTCGACGACGAGCCAGCCGAGGATGGCTGCCGCCGGCGCGGCGATCGTGTTCAGGAAGGCGAGGGCGGCAACGCCGTCGGCCGCGAGCTCGGAGCCGGCGTTGAAGCCGAACCAGCCGAACCAGAGCAGACCGGCGCCCAGCAGCACGAAGGGCGGGTTGTGCGGCTTGTCGGCGCCCTTGGCGAATCCGACCCGCTTGCCGAGCACGAGGGCCAGGGCGAGGGCCGCGGCTCCGGCGTTGATGTGGACCGCCGTGCCGCCCGCGAAGTCGATCACTCCCATGCTGGCGATCCAGCCGCCGTCGACCACCGAGCCGTCCTCACCGAGCGTGAAGTTGAAGACCCAGCTGGCGACCGGGAAGTAGACGATGGTCACCCAGACCCCGGCGAAGATCATCCAGGCGCCGAACTTGGCGCGGTCGGCGATGGCACCCGAGATGAGGGCGACCGTGATGATCGCGAAGGTCGCCTGGAACGCCGCGAACGCGATGGTCGGGTAGGCGCCGGCCGGGTCCAGGCTGTCGACGAACAGCGAGTTCAGGCTGAACATCGAGGGGTCGAAGCCGAAGACGCCGTCCCAGCCGATGTAGGTGTCGGTGCCGGCGGGCCCCTCGGGTCCGTTCGAGAAGGCGATCGAGTAGCCGAACAGGACCCAGAGGACGGCGATGAGGCCCATGGCCCCGAAGCTCAGCATCATCATGCTGATGACGCTCTTGGCCTTGACCAGGCCGCCGTAGAAGAACGCCAGGCCGGGGGTCATGAGCAGCACTAGTGCTGCTGTGATCAGCATGAAGGCGGTATTGCCTTGATCCATCTGTGAGTCACCTCTCGATTCGGGAGCCAGGGGCAACGGTCGGCCGCCCGACCGTGAGTGTTCACGGGCTGCGGGGGCGGGACCGGGGTGCGGCTCTCAGTGTCGTGGGGTGAGGTTTCGTTGCGTGTGCACCGATGTTTCGGGAATGTAACGCGATTCGGGCGCGTGTAAACAACGTGTTTCACACCGGCCCGAAACGACCGCCGACGGCCTGTGGAGGTCATCGGAGCGATGTCGGAAGAACGTCGGGGCGGCTCTGGAAGGGCGTCGGGCCGACGTCAGAGGGACGTCAGCGCCACCAGCCGCGAGACGGCCCGCAGGTACTTCTTGCGGTACCCGCCGGCCAGCATCTCCTCGCCGAAGACCGAGTCGAGGGGGGTGCCGGAGGCGACCACGCGCACCTGACCGTCGTACAGCCGGTCGACGAAGGCGACGAAGCGCAGAGCGTCGGTCTGACTCGTGAGCGGCGAGACGTCGCGGAGCCCGACGGCCTCGAGCCCGGCGACGAGCTTGACGTACCGGCTCGGGTGGACCGTCGACAGGTGGGCCACGACCGCGCCGAAGTCGTCGACGGAGACCGGCCCGGTCACGGTGGCGAGCGCGGCGTCGACGTCGTCGGTCACGGAGGCGGACGCCTCGACCTCGCGGCGCCGGTAGTCGTCGCCGTCGATCCGCAGCGTGCGGAACCGGTCGGAGAGCCCCTGGATCTCGCGCAGGAAGTCCGCGGCGGCGAAGCGCCCCTCGCCCAGGGCGTTCGGCGGGGTGTTCGAGGTCGCGGCGATCCGGGTGCCGTCGTCGGCGAGATCGCCGAGCAGTCGCGTCATCATCATCGTGTCGCCCGGGTCGTCGAGCTCGAACTCGTCGATGCAGACGAGCGACGCGCCCTTCAGCTGGGCAGCCGCACCGGCGTAGCCGACCGCCCCGACCAGCGCCGTGTACTCGATGAACGTGCCGAAGTAGCGGCGTCCGCCGCTGCGGTTGAAGAGCGCGGCGAGCAGATGCGTCTTGCCGACGCCGAACCCGCCGTCGAGATAGAGGCCGGGCAGCACGGCCGGAGCCTCGGCGCGCCTCCTGAACAGGCCTCGTCGGGCGGCGCCCGCGGGTGCCGCGTCGAACGAGCGCACGGCCTCGACGGCCTCGTGCTGCGAGGGGAAGGCGTCGTCGGGGCGGTAGTTCTCGAGCGACGCGTCGACGAACTGCCGAGGAGGCACGAGCGCGGTGACGATCTCGGCACCCGTGATCGAGGGGGTGCGGTCGACCAGCGAGACGACGCTGGCGGTGGGATCGGGTGACATCGGGGCGGCCTCACGGTCGATCGGGCACGGAGCGCGGTGGCGCCCGGCGTCCGCCGAGCGATGTGTGGAAGAGTCTCTGGAGTCCCTGTGCGAGGCCAAAGCGCGGTGCGTAGCCTCGACGGGGTCGTACTGCCCCTGAGTTTAGTGCTCACCGGCAACCCGAACATCAGCCGCTCACGCGGCGCTCCGCAGCAGGCGGAGACACACACCCGGAGGTAAGTCCATGGTCGTCGAGCACGACACGTCCGCCCGTTTCAGCGACTACGCGCACCCCGAACGCCTGGTGAGCACCGACTGGCTGGCGCAGCACCTCGGCTCCCCCGGTCTCGTCGTCGTCGAGTCCGACGAGGACGTCCTGCTCTACGAGACGGGCCACATCCCGGGCGCCGTCAAGATCGACTGGCACCTCGACCTCAACGACCCCGTCCGCCGCGACTACATCGACGGCGAGGGATTCGCCCGGCTGATGTCGTCGAAGGGCATCGGACGCGACACGACGATCGTCGTCTACGGCGACAAGAACAACTGGTGGGCCGCCTACGCGCTCTGGGTGTTCTCGCTGTTCGGTCACGACGACGTGCGGCTGCTCGACGGCGGCCGCGCCGCCTGGGAGGCCGAGGGACGCGAGTACACGACGGACTCCCCCGAGCCCGAGACGAGCGACTACCCGGTCGTGGAGCGCGACGACACGGTCATCCGCGCCTACAAGGACGACGTGCTCGAGCACCTCGGCAAGCCCCTGATCGACGTCCGCTCCCCCGAGGAGTACTCGGGCGAGCGGACCACCCCCCCCGCCTACCCCGACGAGGGAGCCCTCCGCGCCGGGCACATCCCCTCGGCCGCGAACGTCCCCTGGGGCAAGGCCGCGGCGGAGGACGGGCGGTTCCGTCCCGTCGCCGAGCTCGACGCCATCTACCGCGACGGCGCCGGCCTCGAGACCGGCGACGAGGTCGTCGCCTACTGCCGCATCGGCGAGCGGTCGAGCCACACCTGGTTCGTGCTGCACCACCTGATGGGCTTCGAGAACGTCCGCAACTACGACGGCTCGTGGACCGAATGGGGCAGCGCCGTCCGTGTGCCCATCGTGCAGGGCAACGAACCCGGAGAGGTCCCCGCCCGGTGACCGGGACCACGCTGCCCGCCGCGCTCGTCGAGATCCGCGAGGAGTTCACGGCGCTGGAGGTGCGCGACCGCCTGCAGCTGCTGCTCGAGTTCTCGAACGAGCTGCCCGACCTGCCGGCCCGGTTCGCCGACCACCCCGACCTGCTCGAACGGGTGGTGGAGTGCCAGAGCCCCGTCTACCTCTTCGTCGAGGTCGTCGACGGTCGCGTCCACCTGCACGCCACCGCCCCGCGGGAGGCCCCGACGACCCGCGGCTTCGCCTCGATCCTCGCTCAGGGTCTCGACGGCCTGACCGTCGACGAGGTGCTCGACGCCGTGCCCGACGACTACCCGCAGACGATCGGCCTGACCGAGGCCGTCAGCCCGCTGCGCATCCGGGGCATGACCGCCCTCCTCGCGCGCGCCAAGCGTCAGATCCGCGACAGGATCGCCACCGCGTGACCCTGCGCGTGCTGCACACGACCGGGCGTCCCCTCGAGACCGGTCTCGAGCTCGACATCGAGCACGAGGCGACGCCCGGTCGCCTGCGCGACCTGTACGCGCCTCCGGCCGCGACCTGGACCCGCCTCAACCTCATCACCGCGGTCAGCGGCGACGCCGCCGGGTCGGACGGCACCTCCGAGACGCTCAGCAACCCGACGGACCGCACCATCCTCGCGGCGATCCGGGCGGTCGCCGACGGGGTCGTCGTCGGAGCGGCCAGCGTCCGCGCCGAGGGCTACCGGGTGCCCAAGACCTCCCGGCTGGTCGTCGTGACGTCCTCGGGCGACCTCTCCGGGCACCGGATGGACCCGGAGGCCGCCGAGCGCGTCGTCGTCGTCTGCCCCGAGGCCGCGGTGGCGGAGGTCCGGCGCACGCTCGGCGGCGAGGTCGCCCGCGCCGCGACCGTCCTGACCTGCGCCGACGAGTCCCGCCGCCTCGAGCCCGCCGCGGTGCTCGACCGGCTGCACGCCCACGGCCTGCTGTCGCTCGTCTGCGAGGGCGGGCCGTCGCTCGCGGGGCAGTTCCTGCACGACGGACTGGTCGACGAGCTCTGCCTCTCCACCTCGCCGATCGTGATCGGCAGCGGTCTGCCGGTCTTCGGACGCGAGCGCTTCGACCCGTCGCGTCTGACGCTCAGTCAGCTACTGATGGACGAGCAGAGCGCGCTGTACGCCCGCTGGCTCGTGGAAGACGGCCCAGCCACCCGTCGATGACCCGCTCGAAACGCTGCGGGTCGAAGTTGTAGAGCTTCGTGTGGCGCGCGGTGCGGAACACCTCGAGACGCACGAGATCGGGTCGTGCATCCGCGAGGGCGTGCGACGCCGTCGACGGGACGAACCCGTCGTCGTCGCTGTGCAGCAGCAGGACGGGCACGTCGAGGGCGTCGGCGCCGGCCACCAGGTCGAGTCGATCGAGATCGATCGGGCCGCGCCGCCCGCTCAGACGCGAGAGCGCGGGAGACATCAGGAGGCGCAGCACGAGATCCTGGACGACCCGCGGCACGTGCATGGCCGCCCCCTGGAATCGGAGGGTGGTGCGCCAGTCGACGACCGGTGACTCGAGCACGACGCCCGACACCCGACCGGCCAGCGTCGACCGCGTGGCCGCCTGCAGCACGAGCGCCCCGCCCATCGACCAGCCCATCAGCACCAGCGACGTCGCCCCGTGCAGCAGGGCGTAGGCCATCGCCGACTCGACGTCCGCCCACTCGTCGTCGCCCAGGGCGTAGCGGCCATCAAGCGATCGGGGCGCGTCGCCGTCGTTCCGGTACGAGACGAGCAACGACGTGTAGCCGTGCCGGCGGAACACGGGCACCGACCGGATCGTCTCGGCGCGGGTGACGCCGCGACCGTGCACGCCGATCATCCAGGGGCCCGGTTCCCCGCCCTCGGCCGGCACCAGCCAGGCGGGGGCCGGGCCGACCTCGGTGTCGACCCGCACCTCCTCGGCATCGAGATCGGCCTCGCCGGGGTCCGACCACAGCCAGCCGCCGATGCGCCCCGAACGGGCCCCGTCGAGCGAGCCGGCGGTCACCTGCTCGACCCGCCGGACGACGACCCGCCCGTCGTCGCTCAGCACCTCGCCCAGACGCGCATGACCACGACCGCCGTCGAACCAGAGGCTGTAGCGGCCCGGGAGGCGCGTGTCGGCCGTCGAGGTCAGGCTCACGGTCGACGAGGCGGCATCGTGACCGACGATGCGCAGGTCGTCGCGGCGCCGGCGCTCGGGCGTGACGATCTTGCGCATCACAGCCACGACGCCCCCCGCGATGGCGACGAGCGAGAGCGTGACGGACGAACCGACCACGATCGCGGTGACGGCCAGGGCGGCCCTCGATCCCCCGGCGGGTGGACGGGACGCTCTGCTGGTCACGACGGACTCCGGACACTCGACGCGGGCACGGGGCGACCGGCGCGGACGGCCGACGCCCGTCGTGCAGCCCGACGCGGCGTGCCGTCTGCCTGACGGTCTGCTCGGAGCCTAGTCTGCACACGTGTCCGACAATCCCTCGACGCCGTCGCCTGCGCCCGCGTTCCTCGACGCCGTCGACGCGGTGCGTCGAGCAGCCACCCGCGACGACCTCGCCGTGACCGAGATCCCCGCACCCGGCGGCATCGCTCCGAACTCGCTGGCTCTCGCCGGCGACGTGGTCGGGGCGAACGGCCGGGCCGACTCCGACCTCGGCACCGGACGCTTCACCCTCCTCCACGACGCGTCCGAACCGGAGGCCTGGGGCGGGCCCTTCCGGGTCGTCTGCTTCGCCCAGGCTCCCCTCGAGACCGACCTCGCCCTCGACCCCTTCGTCGCCGACGTCGCCTGGTCGTGGCTGGTCGACTCGCTCGACGCCCGCGGCGCCGCCTACGATTCGGCCTCGGGCACTGCCACGAAGCTGCTCTCGACCGGCTACGGCGAGCTGGCCCGTCACGGCGACGGCGCCCTGCTCGAGCTGCGCGCCTCGTGGAGCCCCACCAGCACCGACCTCGGCCCCCACATCGAGGCCTGGGGCGAACTGATCTGCACGCTCGCGGGCCTCCCGCCGACCGTCGAGGGCGTCACCCTCCTCGCGTCGCGGCGTGTCGGTCGGGACTGAACCAGAAGGACACGACCATGAACCCCGCCGCATCCGAATCCCGCAGCGTCGACTCCGGCGTCGTCGGCAGCGCAGGCGACCCGTCCGGGGGCGATCAGCCCGTGGTCTCCGTGTCGCCGAGCGTCCTGACGACCGCCGACGACCTCCACGGCAGGGTCGACGTCATCGCCGACCGGCCGGGGTACCTCGCAGCGGTCGAGGCGATCCGCTCCGGCACGGGGCCGGTGTCGATCGACGCCGAGCGCGCCTCCGGCTTCCGGTACTCGCAGCGGGCCTATCTCATCCAGGTGTTCCGTCGCGGCGCCGGGGTCTTCCTCTTCGACCCGCCCGCGATCGGCTCGTTCGCCGAGCTGCAGGAGGTCATCGGCCACGAGGAGTGGGTGCTGCACGCCGCCAGCCAGGACCTCGCGTGCCTCCGCGAGGTGGGGCTCGACCCCGCGACCGTCTTCGACACCGAGCTCGGGGCCCGGATCGCGGGGCTGCCCAAGGTGGGGCTCGGCGCCGTGGTCGAGCAGCTGCTGGGCGTCCACCTGGCGAAGGAGCACTCCGCCGCCGACTGGTCGACGCGTCCGCTTCCGCAGAGCTGGCTCGTCTACGCCGCCCTCGACGTCGAGCTGCTCGTCGACCTGCGGGACGCCATGGAGGCGCGGCTCGTCGACGCCGGCAAGCTCGAGATCGCGCGTGAGGAGTTCGCCGCCACGGTCGCGCGCGAGGCGAAGCCGCCGAAGGTCGACCCCTGGCGTCGTCTCACCGGACTGCACACCGTGCGGGGCACGCGCGGTCTGGCCGTCGCCCGTGAGCTGTGGCTGGCCCGCGACGAGTACGCGCGGCAGATCGACACCGCACCCGGTCGACTCGTGCCCGACTCGTCGCTGGTGGCGGCGACCAAGGCGATGCCCGCCGACAAGCGCGCCCTGGCGGGTCTGCGGGAGTTCGTCGGACGCGCGAGCCGGAGCGAGCTCGACCGCTGGTGGGGCGCCATCGAGCGCGGCCTCGCGACGACCGACCTCCCGTCGACCCGCGGTCCCGCGGCGGAGACGCTGCCGCCGCCCCGCAGCTGGGCCGACAAGAACCCGATGGCCGACGCCCGCTACCGGTTCGCGCGCCCGCGCATCGCCGAGATCGCCGAGACGTTCGACATGCCCGTCGAGAACCTGCTGACCCCCGAGCACCTGCGGCGTCTCGCCTGGGAGCCGCCCATCCCGTTCGAGACCGACGCCGTCGCGGCGGCGCTCGAGGCGCTCGGCGCCCGACGCTGGCAGATCGACGCCGTGGCCGAACCGCTCGCCGAGGCCTTTGTCGACGCCCACCAAGAGCCCGAGGACGGCGACGGCGCGACTTCGTAGACATCCGCGAAGGATTCTCCGCCCGGCAGGCGTCGTCCCTAGGATCGGACCAGATCCGAGCACTGGAGGCAATGTGGCCGAGAGAACAGATGTCGTCTTCGTCGACGGGGTACGCACCCCGTTCGGGCGGGCCGGCGACAAAGGCATGTACTGGAAGACCCGGGCGGACGATCTCGTCGTCAAGGCGATGAGGGGTCTGCTCGAACGCAACCCGTCCCTGCCGCTCGACCGCGTCGACGACGTCGCCATCGCGGCGACGACCCAGCAGGGCGATCAGGGTCTGACCCTCGGGCGGACGACCGCGCTCCTGGCCGGTCTGCCGAAGTCCGTCCCCGGTTTCGCGATCGACCGGATGTGCGCCGGGGCCATGACGAGCGTCACGACTCTCGCCGGGGGCATCGCGTTCGGCGCCTACGACGTCGCCATCGCCGGGGGCGTCGAGCACATGGGCCGCCACCCGATGGGCTTCAACGCCGACCCCAACCCGCGGTTCGTCGCCGAGAGGATCGTCAGCGGCGAGGCCCTCAACATGGGAAACACGGCTGAGCGGATCCACGATCGGTTCCCGCAGCTGACGAAGGAGCGGTCGGACCGCTACGCCATGCGGTCTCAGCAGAAGCTGGCCGCGGCCTACGACGCCGGCCACATCCAACCCGACCTCGTGCCCGTGGCCGTGGCCACCGACGAGGGCTGGGGTCTCGCCACCCGTGACGAGGCGCCGCGCCCCGAGACGACCCTCGAGGGTCTCGCCGCGCTCCGCACGCCGTTCCGGCCGCACGGCCGCGTCACCGCCGGCAACTCCTCCGGGCTGAACGACGGAGCGACCGTCAGCCTCCTCGCCTCGCAGCAGGCGGCCGACGAGCTCGACCTCACCCCCAAGATGCGACTCGTGAGCTTCGCCTACGCCGGCGTCGAACCCGAGATCATGGGCATCGGACCCGTCCCCTCCACCGAGAAGGCCCTCCGCAAGGCGGGCCTGTCGATCGACGACATCGGGCTCTTCGAACTGAACGAGGCCTTCGCGGTGCAGGTGCTGTCGCTCCTCGACCACTTCGGCATCGACGACGACGACCCGCGGGTCAATGCGTGGGGCGGTGCGATCGCCGTGGGGCACCCTCTGGCCTCCAGCGGGGTCCGCCTGATGATCCAGCTCGCGCGCCAGTTCGAGCAGCGACCCGACGTCCGCTACGGCCTGACGGCCATGTGCGTGGGTCTCGGTCAGGGCGGCAGCGTCATCTGGGAGAACCCGCACTACTCGCGAAAGGCGGCCCGCGCATGACGACGGCCCTCGAGACCCTGACAGCCCTGTCCGCCGACGAGGTCGTGACGCACTCGCACGTCCGCGACGTGCCGATGCCGTCCGGTGGCGTGCTGGCCCTCGTCACCCTCGACAACGGCCGCGACCACACCCGACCGAGCACCCTCGGGCCGGCGACGCTGGCCGAGTACGGCGCGACCCTCGACGCCCTCCGGGCCCGCGCCTCCCGGGGTGAGATCGCCGCCATCGCCGTGACCGGCAAGCCGTACTTCCTCGCCGCGGGGGCGGACCTCAGCAAGGTCGGGCAGATCCCGAGCCGCGAGGTCGGGCTCGAGCTGGCCCGGCAGGGCCACGCGGTGCTCGGCAAGCTGCACGACGCGGGTGTGCCCACGTTCGTGTTCGTGAACGGACTGGCGCTCGGCGGCGGGGTGGAGATCGCGCTGCATGCCGACTACCGCACCGTCGACTCGTCGGCGGCGGCGATCGCGCTGCCCGAGGTGTTCCTGGGGCTCATCCCCGGCTGGGGCGGCGCGTGGCTCCTGCCCAACCTCATCGGGATCGAGAACGCCCTGCGCGTGATCGTCGAGAACCCCCTCAAGAACAACCGCACCCTCAAGCCCGCGCAGGCTCTCGAGCTCGGCATCGTCGACGAGATGTTCGGACCCTCGTCGTTCCTCGAAGACAGCATCCGCTGGGCCGACGGCGTGGTGACCGGGCGCATCACGGTCAAGCGTCCGAACGTCCCCGGGCGGCTCGAGAGGGCCGTCAAGTGGGATGCCGCCATCTCGATCGCCCGAAAGTCGCTGCAGTCGAAGATCGGCACCGTGGCGGCCTCGCCCTACGCGGCCCTCGACCTGCTCAAGGCCGCCAAGAACACCGACCGGGCGACCGGCTTCGCGGCGGAGGACGAGGCGCTGGCCGATCTCGTCTCGGGCGATCAGTTCCAGGCGAGCATGTACGCGTTCGACCTCGTCCAGAAGCGCGCGAAGAAGCCCGCCGGGGCCCCCTCCCCCGAGGTCGCCCGCGCGATCGGGAAGGTCGGGGTCGTGGGCGCGGGGCTCATGGCCAGCCAGTTCGCCCTCCTCTTCGTCCGACGTCTGCGCGTGCCCGTCGTCATCACCGACCTCGACCAGGGGCGCGTCGACGCCGGTGTCGCACGGATCCGAGCCGACATCGCCGAGTTGGCGGCGAAGGGCCGGATCACGAGCGACGAGTCGAACCGGTTGGAGGCGCTGGTCACCGGCACCACCGACCTCCGCGACTTCGCCGACTGCGACTGGGTCATCGAGGCCGTCTTCGAAGAGCTCTCCGTCAAGCAGAAGGTCTTCGCCGACGTCGAGGCGATCGTCTCCGAGACGACGATCCTGGCGACGAACACGTCGTCGTTGAGCGTCGAGGCCATCGGCGCCGAGCTGCAGCACCCCGAGCGTCTGGTCGGCTTCCACTTCTTCAACCCGGTCGCCGTCATGCCGCTCATCGAGGTCGTCAAGACGCCGAAGACCGACGAGGCGACGCTCAGCACCGCGATGGTGACGGCCAAGGTCCTCCGCAAGAACGCGGTCATCACGGCGGACACCCCGGGGTTCGTCGTGAACCGCATACTCGCGAAGGTCCTCGGCGAGGCCATGCACGCGGTCGAGACGGGCACCCCCTTCGAGGTCGTCGACCGGTCGATGGATCCCTTCGGGCTCCCGATGACCCCGTTCGAGCTGCTCGAGCTCGTCGGGCTGACCGTCGGCGCGCACGTGCTCGACACCCATCACGCCGCGTTCCCGGACAGATTCCACGCCAGCGAGGCCCTCCACCGGCTGGCGGACCACGGGCGGATCCTCGACCGCGATTCCAAGGGCCGACGCCAGGGGTTCGACAAGAAGGCCGTCGCGCTGACAGCGGGGAAGGGCACAGCGCTGTCCGCCGACGAGCTCCGGATCCGCATCGAGGACGGCCTGGCCGACGAGGTCGGGCGCATGCTCGACGACGGCGTGGTCTCCGCAGCCGAGGACATCGATCTGTGTCTGATCCTCGGGGCGGGCTACCCGTTCCAGATGGGCGGGCTCACGCCGTACCTCGACCGGGTCGGCGCCACCGAGCGCGTCCGGGGCACGACGTTCCACTCACCCGTGATCCGCGGTGTGGCCGGCTGAGCCTCCGCGTCGACGACGACGGCCCCGCTGCTCTCGAGCAGCGGGGCCGTCGTCGGTCGAGGCGGGGACGCCCGCGTGTCGCTTACTGGTCGCGGAGGCGACCGGAACCGGTGGCGTCGGCCTGCGCACCGTCCGTCAGCGGTCGGGCCACGGGGATCTTGCTCCCGAGGACCTGAGCCACCACGTCGCGGGCGATGGCCTGCGGGGTGAGCCCCACCTCCTCGAGGATCTCGGCTCGTGAACCGTGCGCCAGGAACTCGTCTGGGAGACCCAGCTCGGTGACCGCAGTGTCGACGCCTGCCTGACGGAGATCCTGTCGGATGCGCGTCCCGATGCCGCCGACGCGCACGCCGTCCTCGATGGTCACGACGAGTCGATGCTCCGCCGCGAGATCGATCACCGAACGCGCCACGGGGACGACCCACCGCGGGTCGACGACCGTGGCGCCGATGCCCTGATCGGCGAGGCGCGCGGCGACGTCGAGACCGACGGAGGCCATCGGGCCGACGCAGACGAGCAGGACGTCGGCCCGATCACCGCGATGCAGAACGTCGACACCGTCGTCGAGTCGTTCGATCGCATCGTGCTCGGTGCCGACGCTGCCCTTGGAAAAACGGACCACGGTGGGCGCGTCGGTGACGGCCACGGCCTCGCGGAGCTCTTCGCGGAGGCGCGTCGCATCCCTCGGGGCCGCCAGACGGATGTGCGGCACGATCTGCAGCAGTGCGAGATCCCACATGCCGTGGTGGCTCGGCCCGTCGGGGCCCGTGACACCCGCCCGATCGAGGACGAACGTGACGCCGGCCTGGTGCAGCCCGACGTCCATGAGGATCTGGTCGAACGCCCGGTTGACGAAGGTCGCGTAGAGCGCGACCACCGGGTGCAGCCCGCCGAACGCGAGCCCGGCGGCGCTGGTGACCGCGTGCTGCTCGGCGATGCCGACGTCGAGCACCCGGCCGGGGAACCGCTCGGCGAGGAGATGCAGACCCACCGGACGGAGCATGGCCGCCGTGATGCCCACCACCGTCTCGTCCCGCTCGGCGATCGAGACGATCTCCTCGGCGAAGACGGACGTCCACGACGGGGCGCCCGCCGAAGCGAGCGGCTCACCCGTCTCGGGGTCGATCTGCCCCACCGCATGGAACTGGTCGGCCACGTCGGCCCGCGCCGGATCGTAGCCCCGGCCCTTCTCGGTGATGGCGTGCACGATCACCGGGGTGCCGTAGTTCTTGGCCTGCTGGAGAGCTTCCTCCATGGCCGACTGGTCGTGACCGTCGACCGGGCCGACGTACTTGATGTCGAGGTTCGAGTACAGCGCCTCGTTGTTGGTGAATCGACTGAGGAACCCGTGCAGCCCGCCCCGAACCCCGCGGTAGAAGGCGCGACCGGGGTGCCCGAGGTGATCGAAGACGGCACGGCTGCCACGATGCATGTCGCGATACGTGCTTCTCGTCCGCACCGTGTTGAGGAACCGCGCCATGCCGCCGATGGTGGGCGCGTACGAGCGGCCGTTGTCGTTCACGACGATGATCAGCCGACGGTCGTTGTCGTCGGAGATGTTGTTGAGGGCCTCCCACGTCATGCCGCCGGTCAGAGCGCCATCGCCGACGACGGCCACGACGTGGCGGTCGGACTGCCCGGTGAGCTGGAAGGCGCGCGAGATGCCGTCGGCCCACGACAGCGAGCTGGAGGCGTGCGAGCTCTCGACGATGTCGTGCTCGGACTCGGAGCGCTGCGGATAGCCCGCGAGACCGCCCCGGAGGCGCAGCATGCTGAAGTCCTGGCGCCCGGTGAGGAGCTTGTGCACGTACGACTGGTGGCCGGTGTCGAAGACGATGGCGTCATGCGGCGAGTGGAAGACCCGGTGCAGAGCCAACGTGAGCTCGACGACCCCGAGGTTGGGGCCGAGATGACCGCCGGTCTTGGAGACCTCTGCGACGAGGAATCTGCGGATCTCGCCCGCGAGCTCGATCATCTCGTCGTCGGTCAAGCGGTCGAGGTCGCGAGGTCCTCTGATCGTTTCGAGCAGGCTCATACCGGCTTCCCTTCCACGCCCCGGAGGGCATCGGTCCAGTCTAGGCACGAGGGGTGTGCGGAGCGTGGAAAGACCCCCGGGCCGCCGCGGATCGGCGGCGGCCCGGGGGTCTCGCGGGGCGAGGGATCAGACCAGACTGCGCAGCACGTACTGCAGGATGCCGCCGTTGCGGTAGTAGTCCGCCTCGCCGGGGGTGTCGATCCGGACGACGGCGTCGAACTCGACGACCGACTTGCCCTCGGGTGAGTGGTCGCTCGGCGTCGCGACCACGTGGACGGTCTTGGGCGTCGTGCCCTCGTTGAGGTCGGTGAGCCCCGAGATGCTGATCGACTCCGTGCCGTCGAGCCCGAGGGACTCCCAGCTCTCACCCGCCGGGAACTGCAGGGGCACCACACCCATGCCGATCAGGTTCGAGCGGTGGATGCGCTCGAAGCTCTCGGTGATGACGGCCTTGACGCCCAGGAGGCTCGTGCCCTTCGCCGCCCAGTCGCGCGACGAACCCGAGCCGTACTCCTTGCCGCCCAGGATCACGAGCGGCGTGCCGGCATCCTGGTAGCGGGCGCTCGCGTCGTAGATGAACGACTGCGGGGCGTCGGGCTGCGTGAAGTCGCGCGTGTACCCGCCCTCGACGCCGTCGAGCAGCTGGTTCTTCAGACGGATGTTGGCGAAGGTGCCGCGGATCATCACCTCGTGGTTGCCACGACGCGATCCGTAGGAGTTGAAGTCCTTGCGGTCGACACCGTGCTCCGCGAGGTAGTGACCCGCCGGGCTGTCGACCTTGATCGAGCCCGCCGGGCTGATGTGATCGGTCGTGACCGAGTCGCCGAGCTTGGCGAGGACGCGAGCATCGACGATGTCGGTGACCGGCGTGGTCTCGATCGTCATGCCGTCGAAGTACGGGGGCTTCCGCACGTAGGTCGACTCGTCGTCCCACTCGAAGGTGGCGCCGGTGGGCGTCGGAAGCGAACGCCAGCGCTCGTCTCCGTCGAAGACCCCGGCGTACTCGTGGGTGAACATCTCGGTGTCGATCGACTCGTCGATGGTCTTCTGGACCTCGGCGGCATCGGGCCAGATGTCTCGGAGGAAGACGTCTCCGCCGGCCTCGTCGGTGCCGAGGGCGTCGTTCTCGAAGTCGAAGTTCATCGACCCGGCCAGCGCGTAGGCGATGACGAGCGGCGGGCTCGCCAGGTAGTTCATCTTAACATCGGGGTTGATCCGCCCCTCGAAGTTGCGGTTGCCCGACAGGACCGCCGTCACGGCGAGGTCGTTGTCTTGCACGGCCGACGAGATCTCGTCGATCAGGGGGCCCGAGTTGCCGATGCAGGTCGTGCAGCCGTAGCCGACCGTGTAGAAGCCGAGGTCTTCGAGGTAGGTCGTGAGACCGGCCTTCTCGTAGTAGTCGGTGACGACCTTCGAACCCGGTGCGAGGGTGGTCTTGACCCACGGCTTCGCCTTCAGGCCCTTCTGGCTGGCGTTGCGTGCCAGGAGACCCGCGGCCAGCATGACGGAGGGGTTCGACGTGTTCGTGCACGACGTGATGGCCGCGATCGCGACGGCGCCGTGATCGAGGGTGAACTCGCGACCGTCTTCGAGCGTCACCGGCGTGGGCTTCGAGGTCTTGGCGGGGGCGTGCGAGGTGTGGATGTGCGTCGGGGGCTCCGTCGCGTCGTCCTCCGCCGTGAGACCGACCGGGTCGGAGGCCGGGAAGGTGCCCTCGACCGCGGCGTCGACGCTCGTGTGGTCGGTGGTCGCGTACGAGCCCAGGTCGATCTCGAACTGCGACTTCGACTCGGTCAGCTCGATGCGGTCCTGGGGGCGCTTCGGCCCGGCGATCGACGGGACCACGGTCGCGAGATCCAGCTCGAGGTACTCGCTGAAGACGGGCTCGGTCGACGGGTCGTGCCAGAGCCCCTGCAGCTTGGCGTACTTCTCGACGAGTTCGATCTGCTCCTCGCTGCGACCGGTGAGACGCAGGTAGTCGAGCGTCACGTCGTCGATCGGGAAGATGGCCGCGGTCGAGCCGAACTCGGGGCTCATGTTGCCGATCGTGGCTCGGTTGGCCAGGGGCACCTGCGCGACCCCTTCGCCGTAGAACTCGACGAACTTGCCGACGACCCCGTGCTTCCGCAGCTGCTGCGTGATGGTGAGGACGACGTCCGTCGCGGTGACGCCGGTGGGGATCGAGCCGCTCAGCTTGAAGCCGACGACGCGCGGGATGAGCATCGACACCGGCTGACCCAGCATCGCGGCCTCGGCCTCGATGCCGCCGACGCCCCAGCCGAGCACGCCGAGGCCGTTGACCATGGTGGTGTGCGAGTCGGTTCCGACGAGCGTGTCGGGGTAGGCCTGCAGCACGCTGCCGCCGTCCGCCGTGGAGACCGTGCGGCTGTAGGTGACACGGGCCAGGTACTCGATGTTGACCTGGTGGACGATGCCCGTTCCGGGCGGGACGACCTTGAAGTCGTCGAACGCCGTCTGCCCCCAGCGGAGGAACTGGTACCGCTCGCCGTTGCGCTCGTACTCGATCTCGACGTTGCGCTCGAGGGCGTTCTCGCTGCCGAAAAGGTCGGCGATGACCGAGTGGTCGATCACGAGCTCGGCCGGAGCGAGGGGGTTGATCTTGGTCGGATCACCGCCGAGAGCCGACACGGCCTCGCGCATGGTCGCGAGGTCGACGATGCAGGGGACCCCGGTGAAGTCCTGCATCACCACGCGGGCGGGTGAGAACTGGATCTCCGTGTCGGGCTCGGCCGAGGGCTGCCACGAGCCCAGGGCGCGGATCTGGTCGCCTGTGACGTTGGCACCGTCTTCGGTGCGGAGCAGGTTCTCGAGAAGGACCTTGAGGCTGAACGGGAGCTTGTCGGCCCCGTCGACCGCGTCGATGCGGTAGACCTCGTAGTCGGTGTCGCCGACCCTCAGTGAATCCTTCGAACCGAAACTGTTGATTGCAGACACGTGCCGTCTCCCTTGCTGACTCCGTCGTCATCATGGTCGCTGGGCTGATACCGCACCAGCGAGGCAAGCCTAAGTCCGCGGACCGTCCGATGACCGACGTCGTCGATTTATCTCGATGTCAAGATAAAGCTACCACCGAGTAGCTGAGCGGCCGGCGCTCAGAGCCTGCCCGGGGCCGCGTCGGCCTCGAGACGCGCCCGGTAGACCGTCCGCACCAGCAGCCAGGTGATCCAGAGGACCGCCGCGTACAGCGGGACGCCCATGACGAGCTTCGTCGTCGCCAGGGCGGTGATCTGCCCGGCGAAGAAGAGGGGCAGCTGCACGGCGAGTCGTGCCGCGAACAGCCCGCACCAGAGCCACGTGGTCAGCACCAGGACCCGGCGCTTGGCCTTGTCGTCTCGCCAGGCGCTCCCCTCGTTCGTCAGCAGCCCGACGATCACGCCGATGACGGGCCACCGCACCGCGATGCTCACCAGCAATGCCAGGAGGGACACGACGTTCACGACGAGACCGGGGATGAAGTTGCCCTCGGCCCGTCCGCTGAGGAGGGCGATGGCGGCCGAGATCGCGATCCCGAACACGCCGGCCAGAGCCTGGGCCACGGGGCCGCGCTGCACGATGCGGGCGACGACGAACAGGACCGCGACGCCGACCGGGATGAGCACGGAGGGTACGAGGCTCCCCGTCAGCGTGTAGACGACCACGAATCCGAGACCCGGCAGGATCGACTCGGCGAGCCCGCGGACGCCTCCGATGGCCGAGAGCAGGGCTCCCGCCGTGGGGACCTCGCCCGGTGCGACCTGGCCGATGCCGGCCTTGCTCGCCGCCGCCCGCAGCTGCGCGGCGAGGGAGACGCGGGGATCGTCGGACGGGGACTCCGCGCCGATCCCGGTGCGGTCGTCGTCGGTCATGCCGGCCTCAGACCTGGGAGGGCGTGGTGCCCGGTGCGTCGGTCGGCCCGGCCTTGGGCATCGACAACGGGATGAGGTCGCGGGGCGCCATCGGGTTCGAGCCGCGCACCACGACGATGCTGCGGAAGAGCTCTTCGATCTTGGCCGCGGCGTCGTCGTCGACGGTCGCGTCGCCGGCGATGACCCCTCGGAGGAACCAGCGGGGGCCGTCGACCCCGACGAAGCGCGCGAGACGCGTGTGCCCGGCGTCGCCGCCCATGACCGGGATCTCGGCGCGCACCTCGGGACCGAAGGGTCCGTCGATCTCGGTGGTCGCGCCTCCTTGGCGTTGGATCTGCTCGGAGATCTGACCGCGGATCTCGTTCCAGAGACCTGCGCTGCGCGGGGCCGCGAACGGCTGCACCTGCAGGGTCGACTTCGCGAAGTCGAGCCCGACGGCCACGACCCGCTTGCTGCCCTCCTCGACCTCGAGGCGGAGGTGGAGGCCCTCACGGGGCACGATCTTGACACCGCCGAGATCGACGTAGGGCCTGACCGGGTTCGCCTCGGTCTCGTCGAGCGGACCCTCTTCGGCGCGATCGGCCGGTGCGGACTTCGAGTCGTCGAAGACCTCGACCTCGTCGAGACCGCTCACATCGATCTCGACGTCGTCTCCGTCGACCTGCTCGATGTCGATGGCGACCTCGGCGGCCTGCTGCGCGCGCTTGGACTTCCTCATGCTGATGCCGTTCCTGTCTCGTGTGCGTATCCCGTGGATCCGAAGCCGCCGTCGCCCCTGACGCTCTCCGGGAGGGTCTCGACCGTGAGGAAGTCCGCTCGGACGACCGGCACGATCACGAGCTGGGCGATCTTGTCGCCGACCGCTATCTCGTGATCGGCGTCGAGATCCGTGTTGAGCAGAGCGACCTTGATCTCGCCGCGGTAGCCGGCGTCGACCGTTCCGGGGCTGTTCACCACCGTGATGCCGTGCTTGGCCGCGAGGCCGCTGCGCGGGACGACGAAGGCGGCGTGGCCGTCGGGGAGGGCGATCCGGACCCCCGTTCCGACGAGAGCCCGGCGACCGGCCCGGAGGGTGATCGCCTCGGTGGACAGGAGGTCCGCGCCGGCGTCGCCGGGGTGCGAATAGCGCGGGACGAACGCGGAGCCGAGGGCCCCGTCGACCGCGATCTGGACGTCGAGGGTCTGAGTCACGTGTCGAGGGTAGTCCAGAAGTCTGGTCGAATGGACCCATGCACAACTACCGCGAGCGGCTGTCGCCGCCGGTCACCGTCTTCCTGGCCTCGGCGCTCCTGCTGCCGGCGACGCTCCTGGTCTTCCTGCCCATCAATGTCGGGGTGGGCGTGGTCATGGCGATCGTCTTCTACGTGGCGGCCGTGCTGGCGCTGCTCCTCGGCTCGCCCGTGCTGACCATCGACGACGAGGGGTTCTCGGCGGGTCGCGCGCGCCTCCACGCCCACGAGATCGGAGACGTGACCGCCTACCGCGGGGCCGCCGCCACAGCACAAAGAGGGCCCCTGCTCGATGCACGAGCATGGACCCTCTTCCGGGGATGGGTGAAGCCGGTCGTCAGGATCGAATTGACCGACGTGTCGGACCCGGCTCCCTACTGGCTGGTCTCGACCCGTCGGCCCGACGAGATCGTCGACCGGCTGACGGCCGTCAGGCGGCGCACTCCCGGCAGATAGCCCCGAGCTTGGTCTCGTGGTCGAGCTGCGAACGGTGCTTGACCAGGAAGCACTCGACGCAGGTGAACTCGTCGAGCTGCGGGGGCAGGACGACGACGTCGAGATCGAGGTCGGAGAGATCCTGACCGGCGAGCTCGAACGAGCCCGGGTTGTCGGCGTCGTCGTCGACGACACCGGTCATCTTGTCGGGGACCCGCTCTTTGAGCCCCTCGATCGACTCCGAGTCGTCGTCGTTCTTGCGAGGTGCGTCGTAGTCGGTTGCCATGCCCATCCAGTTCTATTACGTTCGTGTACCCAATTCGGCGCGCACAGTTTGCATGACTCGTTCCCGAATAGCAAACCGGTCGGCAGGGCCTCCCGGGCGCCTCGAAAGAACTGGCGGCACGCCCGTTCTATTCCCCGGTCGGAGGCCCTCGACGTGCGAGTCTTACGGGCGAATCACGACGGCGAAAGGCGTGCTACATGCAGGATCTGAGGGTCATCGGAGTCGAGAGCGGTGCGCTGCTCGTGGCGACCGACGGCGGAAGCGAGTACCGCCTCCCGGTCACGCATTCGCTCCACACGCATCTGCGCGCCGCCGCGCCCGACGGCTCCCCCGCCCAGCGCAAGGCGCCACCTCGCGAGATCCAGGCGCACATCCGCGCCGGCCTCTCGTCCGAGCAGACCTCCGCGGTCACCGGAGCCGACCTCGACTACATCCGTCGATTCGAGGGTCCCGTCCTCGCCGAGCGCGCGTTCGTGCTCGAGACCGCGATGGCCGTCCCGGTGACGGTGGCCGGCGACGACGACGGCGACTCGGGCCCGTCCACCTTCGGAGGGGTGATCGAAGCCCGCCTGGACACGGCGGAGGCATCGGACCGCTCGTGGACCAGCTACAAGGACGTCGAGCAGGGCTGGCTGGTCCACGTCTCGTACGTGACCCGCGAGGTCTCGCGAGACGCGACCTGGCGGTTCGACCCCAAGAAGCTCCTCCTCGCCCCCGCCGGCGGAGACGCCAACACCCTCTCTCAGCATCGCGAGGACGTCGGCCCTCTCGCACCGCGCCTCCGGGCCGTCGACCGCGACTCGGGATCGACCCCGGGTCGCTTCGACAGCGGCGCGTTCATGGTCGACACGACCCCCGAGACCGACGTGGAGATCGAGGTCCCCCGGGTCGTCGAGCCCGAGCGTCATCGGAGCGACGCCCGCTCGGCCGCCTCGCTCGCGGCCATGAACCGCTCGCCCGACCCGGCCACGTCGCACAACCAGACGGCCGATCTGCTCGAGGCCCTCCGTCGCCGACGGGGCGAGCGGGAGTCCGCGCGCTTCTCCGACGACGACGCCCCGCAGCACCCGGCGGCGGGATCCATCCGCGTCATCGACGTGCCTCTCGACGACTTCGGACTGCCCGAGGGCTCGACGGACACGACCGCCGCCCGACCCGACGCCGAGCAGGGCCGCGACGACGACTCGTCGGCTGCTGCGCATCCCCTGCCGGGCGCAGCCCGCACCGGCCGACCCCGCCGTGCCAACCCGATGCCCCCCGTGGTCACGCCGCTCTCGTCGAGCGGCAAGAAGGGCCGCGGCCGGGCGTCGATGCCGAGCTGGGACGACATCGTCTTCGGAGCGCGTTCGGACGACGACAAGTGAGTGGTCCGACCACCGGGGGGCGTCAGCGCGCGTAGGCGCCGAATCGTCTGAGCGGGACCTGCGTCTCGTCCGTCGACCAGCTGCCGTGCTGCCCGATCATCGAGCCGGCCAGACCGCCGGTACCGCGCCCGTCGTAGTAGACGACGCCGCGACGCGCGGCGACGAGGATGTCGCCGATCCGGGGCAGCACCTCGGCGTCGACCGGTCCGAACCAGCCCGCCTCGACGGCCTCCTCGCGCGTGATCACCCAGGCCCGTTCGCCCTCCGCCTCGCGCCAGGCCGCGAGTGTGGCCGCTCGCCGGTCGTCCGTCACCTCGTCGCCGAAATGCAGCTGCAGGCAGCGCGGCTCGCCCGCCACGTGCCGCACACCGTCGACGAGCTCGGGTCTCCCGCCGAAGACGATGCGACGGCGTTCGCCGATGTCGAGCACCCCGTGATCCGCCGTGACGAGCAGCCCCGTGTCGTGCCCGAGCCCGGCGTCGAGGCGGCGGATCTCGGCGTCCACCTGCTCGAGCGCGGTCGTCCACTCCGGCGACTCCCAGCCGGCGCGATGCGCGATCATGTCCAGCTCGGGGACGTACAGATACACCAGGGAGGCGCGGGTCGCCTGAGCGGCGTCGCGAGCCGCGTCGAATCGGTCGGCCATCGACTCCGCCGACAGATAGGTCGTGCCGGAGAGGATGGCCTCCGTCAGCCCGGACGTCGCGTAGCGCTTCGGGCCGACCGAGAAGCTCGTCACTCCCTCGTCGGCGGCTCGCTCGAAGACGGTGCTGCTGCGCTGCCAGGTGTCGGGCCGCATGCCGGCGTCCCAGCCCGAGAGCTGCTTCACGACGCGATCGCGGTCGCGGTCGAGCACCGAGTAGCCGACGAGCCCGTGCTCGCCGGGGAGGACCCCGGTGGCGAAGGTGGTGAGCGCGGCCGCCGTCGTCGTGGGGAAGCCCGACCAGATGCTGCCGCCCGGGGCGGAGGCGAGCGTGCGGGCGTGGCCCTTCCGAGCACCGAGCGAGGAGCTGCCGAGACCGTCGACGAGGAGGACCACGGCGGACCGCGCGGGGGGAAGAGCGAGCGGGTTCGCCGCGCCCGAGAGCGAGGCGACCGAAGAGGGGAGCACGTCGGCCAGGCTCACGGCGTGCGGGGGGCGCCCCGGTACGATGGACGTCATCGGCACCAGTCTGCCATAGCCGAACCATCCATCCGAGGTGCTTCGCGCCTCCTGCCCCCGAGAAGTGCATGACGACGACCGACACCCTCTCCACTCCCGACGACGGCGAACGCATCGAGGACATCGACGTCTCGCTCGAGATGCAGGGCTCGTTCCTCGAGTACGCGTACTCGGTCATCTACTCGCGGGCCCTGCCGGACGCCCGCGACGGGCTGAAGCCCGTCCAGCGGCGGATCCTCTACCAGATGTCGGAGATGGGGCTGCGTCCCGACCGCGGGCACGTCAAGAGCGCGCGCGTGGTGGGCGAGGTGATGGGCAAGCTGCACCCGCACGGCGACACCGCCATCTACGACGCCATGGTGCGCCAGGCGCAGCCGTTCACCATGCGGGTGCCCCTCATCGACGGGCACGGCAACTTCGGCTCGCTCGACGACGGGCCGGCCGCCCCCCGCTACACGGAGGCCCGACTCGCCGAGGCGTCGCTGGCGATGACGCAGGGGCTCGGCGAGGACGTCGTCGACTTCGTGCCCAACTACGACAACCAGCTGATGCAGCCCGAGGTGCTGCCCGCCGCGTTCCCGAACCTCCTCGTCAACGGCGCCAGCGGCATCGCCGTCGGCATGGCGACCAACATGGCCCCGCACAATCTCATCGAGGTCGTCGGGGCTGCCCGGCATCTGATCGACCACCCCTCCGCGAGTCTCGACGACCTCATGGCCTTCGTGCCCGGCCCCGATCTGCCGACCGGTGGCACCATCTCGGGGCTCGCCGGTGTGCGTGACGCCTACGCCACCGGCCGGGGGAGCTTCAAGACCCGCGCGAAGGTGTCGGTCGAGAGCATCACGGCCCGGAAGAACGGCCTCGTCGTCACCGAGCTGCCGTACCTCGTCGGGCCCGAGAAGGTGATCGAGAAGATCAAGGACGGCGTGCAGGCCAAGAAGCTGACCGGCATCACCGACGTCACCGATCTGACCGACCACAAGCACGGCCTGAGACTCGTGATCGGCATCAAGACCGGGTTCAGCCCGCAGGCCGTGCTCGAGCAGCTCTACCGCTACACGCCGCTCGAAGACGGCTTCAGCATCAACAACGTCGCCCTCGTCGAGGGGCAGCCGCGCACGCTCGGGCTGAAGGAGATGCTCGAGGTCTACGTCGCCCACCGCATCGACGTGGTGACCCGGCGCACGCGGTACCGGCTCGCGAAGAAGGAGGACCGCCTCCACCTGGTCGAGGGGCTGCTCGTCGCCATCGTCGACATCGACGAGGTGATCCAGGTCATCCGCAGCAGCGACGACACCGCCGCGGCCAGGGCTCGTCTGCGCGAGGTCTTCGACCTGAGCGAGATCCAGGCCGAGTACATCCTCGATCTGCAGCTGCGCCGCCTCACGAGGTTCAGCCGCATCGAGCTCGAGGCCGAGCGCGACGAACTGCTCGCCGCCATCGCCGACCTCAAGGCGCTGCTCGCCGACAAGCGCCGCCTGCGCGCCCTCGTCTCGAGCGAGCTGGGCGAGATCGCCGAGCAGTTCGGCACGCCCCGCCGAACCCTCCTGACCGAAGCCGCGCCCAGTGTGGCGACCGTGGGTCGAGGCAGTAAGAAGTCGCCCGTGCTCGAGATCGCGGACACCCCCACGAGGGTCTTCCTCTCGACGACGGGTCGCATCCTCCGCGTCGACCACCAGGACCCGGACTCGGGGCTGCCCACTCCCCCACCGCGTCGGACGAAGCACGATGCCGTCCTGTCGTCGATCGACACCACGAGTCGGACCGAGATCGGGGCGGTGACCACCCATGGTCGTCTGATCCGCTTCACCCCGGTCGACCTCCCGTCGGTTCCGCCGACCTCGGTGCAGCTCGGTGCGGGTGTGCCCGTCCGCGACTACATCGGACTGACCGATCGCACCGAACGGGTGCTCGCCCTCGTCTCCCTGACGGCCGAGCGGCCCATCGCCCTCGGCACCGCACGAGGCGTGGTGAAGCGCGTGGCCCCGGGTCAGTACCCCTCCCGCCCCGATTTCCCGGTCATCGGTCTGAAGAAGGGCGACTCGGTCGTCGGAGTGGCGCAGGGCGGCGACGACGACGAGCTCGTCTTCGTCTCGTCGTCGACGCAGCTGTTGAGATTCCCGGCGTCGGCCGTCCGTCCGCAGGGCCCGGCGGGTGGTGGTGTGGCCGGCATCAACCTCCCCGAGTCGTCGACCGTGCTGTTCTTCGGCGCCGTGCCCGCCGGGCACGAGGCGGTCGTCGTGACGGTGTCGACCAGCTCCTCCACCATCGCCGGCACGGACCCGGGGCGCGGCAAGACCAGCGCGTTCGACGAGTACCCCGGCAAGGGCAGGGCCACCGGCGGTGTCCGGTCGCACGCCCTGCTCAAGGGCGAGGACGGCCTCACCCTCGCCTGGGTCGGACCCGCGCCCGCTCGTGCCGTCGGTGCGGACGGCGCAGTCCGCGAGCTCCCGGCCGAGCTGTCGCGACGCGATGCGTCGGGCACGCCCCTCGCCGCGGAGATCGGCTCGATCGGGGCGTCCGTCGCGCACATCGCGGACTCCGCCACCGGCGCGGAGGCAGGCGCGGACGCGGGCGCGGACGCCGGTGACGACTCGGCGGCCGGCGCCGTCCAGTCGGCCCCCGCAGAGTGACGGCGGGCGAGCGGACAGCGTGGTCCGCTCGCCCGTCTCACGCGCCTGACCGCGCCGAGCCTCGCTGTGCCCGCCTCACGCGACGATCATGCGCAGTGGTGCCGAGGGCGCCGGCAAGCCGCCTGAGGCCTCCGTGCGCCCCTGCTCTCAGACGTCGATGCGGTCGCGGCTGATACCCGAGCCGTCGATGATGAACTCCTTGCGCGGAGCCACCTCGTTGCCCATCAGCAGCTCGAAGACCCGGGCGGCGTTCTCTGCGTCGTCGACCTTGACGCGGCGGAGCATGCGATGCTGCCGCTCCATCGTCGTCGTCCGCAGCTGCTCGGCATCCATCTCGCCGAGGCCCTTGTACCGCTGGATCGGGTCCTGGAACTTCTTGTTCGTCCGCTTCAGCCCGGCGAGCACGCCGTGCAGTTCCTTCTCGGAGTACGTGTAGATCGTCTCGTTCGGCTTGCTGCCGGGGTGCATGACCACGACGCGATGGAGGGGCGGCACAGCCGCGAAGACACGCCCGGCCTCGATCATCGGTCGCATGTAGCGGAAGAACAGCGTCAACAGCAAAGTGCGGATGTGGGCGCCGTCGACATCGGCGTCGCTCATGATGATGACCTTGCCGTACCGGGCGGACGAGAGATCGAAGGAGCGCCCGGACCCCGCGCCGAGCACCTGGATGATGGAGGCGCACTCGAGATTCGAGAGCATGTCGCTGACCGAGGCCTTCTGCACGTTCAGGATCTTGCCCCGGATCGGCAGCAGCGCCTGGAACTCGCTGTTGCGGGCGACCTTGGCCGTGCCGAGCGCGGAGTCGCCCTCGACGATGAACAGCTCGCTGTTGGCGACGTCGTTCGACCGGCAGTCGACGAGTTTCGCGGGCAATGACGAGTTCTCGAGGGCGTTCTTGCGCCGCTGGGTCTCTTTGTGGGCGCGTGCCGCGATGCGTGACTTCATCTCGGCGACGACCTTGTCGAGCACGAGCGCCGTCTGCGTCTTGTCGTCGCGCTTCGTCGAAGCGAAGCGCTCGGCGAATTGCTGCGCGACGACGTTGGCCACGATGGCCCTCACGGCCGGCGTGCCGAGGATCTCCTTGGTCTGACCCTCGAACTGCGGTTCGGGGAGGCGGACCGTGAGCACGGCCGTGAGCCCTGCCAGCACGTCGTCCTTGTCGATCTTGTCGGTGCCGACCTTCAGCCGACGGGCGTTCTGCTCGACCTGCTGACGGAGGAACTTCAGCAGCCCCGCCTCGAACCCGGCCTGATGCGAACCGCCCTTGGGTGTCGAGATGATGTTCACGAAGCTCCGGAAGACCGTCTCGTAGCCGCTGCCCCAGCGGAGGGCGATGTCGACCTCGCACTCACGCGTGAGCTCGGTGGCGACCATGGCGCCGCCGTCGGTGAGGACCGGCACGGTCTCGGTGTACGAGCCGGTGCCCGTCATGCGCCAGGTGTCGGTGACCGGGGCGTCGGGGGCGAGGAACTCGACGTACTCGCTGATGCCGCCGTCGAAACGGAAGGTGCTCTCGAGCGGGAACCCGCCGTCGGTGAGCGAGCCGGGGCGCTCGTCGCGGATGCGCAGGGTGAGACCCGGGATGAGGAAGGCCGTCTGACGGGCACGCGCCGTGAGGTCGTCGGGCTGGAAGGTCGCGCCGCGTGTGAAGATCTGCCGGTCGGCCCAGTACCTGATGCGCGTACCTGTGACGCCTCGCTTGACCTTGCCGACCTCGCGCAGCACGCTGCCCGACACGAACGGCGTGAACGGAGCGTCGGGGGTGGGCTCGCCGGAGTCGTCGAAGGTGCCGGGCTCGCCACGCCGGAAGGACATGGCGTAGGTCTTGCCGTTCCGGTCGACCTCGACGTCGAGACGCTCGGAGAGCGCATTGACCACCGACGCGCCGACGCCGTGCAGCCCGCCCGACGACCCGTAGGACCCCCCGCCGAACTTGCCGCCGGCGTGCAGCTTCGTGAACACGACCTCGACCCCGGTCAGGCCCGTCTTCGGCTCGATGTCGACGGGGATGCCCCGGGCGGTGTCACGGACCTCGACGCTGTCGTCGGCGTGCAGCAGGACGTCGATCGAGTCGCCGTGACCCCCCAGAGCCTCGTCGACCGAGTTGTCGATGATCTCCCAGAGGCAGTGCATCAGACCTCGGGAGTCGGTGCTGCCGATGTACATGCCCGGGCGCTTGCGCACGGCCTCGAGCCCCTCGAGGACGGACAGATGACGGGCCGAGTAGTCGGACGTGGCCAATGGGTGCTCCTGACGCGTTGCGGGCGACCACGAGCGGGGAATTCCGGAGGCGGTGGTCGCGTTCCATGGTAACGAGGGCCACCGACACGGAGACCCCGACACTCTCTCGTCGTCGAGCGTCTACGCGATGAGCGAAATCCCCCCGAATGTCTCACCATCACTCCACAGCCGTGTTTTGATGAGGACACGTATCCACAGCACCACCGTCAGGAGGAGCACCCCTATGACTCAGATGGCCACCGACCAGACAGCCGTCGACGAGTTCGGCTCCCGCTACCAGTTGAGCGCAGCCGACCGCTGCGACAGCTGCGGAGCCCAGGCGTACATCCGTGCGACCCTGGCCACCGGTCAACTCTTCTTCTGCGCCCACCACGGCGCGAAGCTGAAAGACAAGCTGGAGCCGACCGCGATCGAGTGGCTCGACGAGAGCGCCAAGCTCTCCGAGCACTGACCGGACTCTCGGCGCCTCAAGGCGCCCTGTTCGACGAAGAAGCCCGCACCCTCCGAGAGGGTGCGGGCTTCTTCGTGGTCACATCGCCTTGAACGACCGTTCCAGGTTGTCGGCGATCACCCGTTGCGACGCGGCCGCGTACTGATCGAGCTTCTCGTGGGCCGGGGTGAGACCGTACGAGATGCCGCGACGCGAGAGCGCCGTCCGGAGGATCCGGTCCGTGAGACCGGGATTGAGGGGAAGCAGGGGGCCCTTCAGCTGCGTGCCGAACGACGTGCCCCGGACGACACCCTCGGCGCCGTCTGACCCGTTGCCGCCGCCGTGGACGACGGTCGCGAACGGACGCGAGCCCGCGCCGAGCTCGAGGTGGGCGGCGTGGTCCTCGAAGCCGAAGAGGGTGAGGTCGTCTCCCCCGTACTGGGTGGTGACCTGGAAGTAGTTCGTGCGTCGCGGTGCGCCGCGACGGACGAGCGCATCGAAGAACCCGACGCCTTCGACGGTGTCGCCCTCGACCGTGACGACGCCTCGTGTGAGGAGCTCCATGCCGCCGCCGACGGCGACGACCGGGACCCCCGACCGGGCGAAGCCCTCGAAGGCGTCGCGGAGTCGGACGGCGTCGACGCTGACTGAGCGGACGCCCGAGAGCGGACCGTGGCCCAGCACGACCACGTCGGCCACCGAGGGGACGTCGTCCCCGATGCGGTACTCGGTGACCTCCGAGTCGATCCCGGCGCGTCGTGCACGTTCGACCAGGGTCGTAACGTTGCCACGATCACCGCTCACCCCGAGTTCTTCGGGGTAGACGTGGACGATTCTCAGGACGTCGTCGCTCACGCGCTCTTCTCCAGATCGGGGTGGCCGAGGATGCGGCGCGCGAGCATCATCTGCTCGTAGTTCGTCACGAAGTGCTTGGTGCGATCACCGGGCGACGGGAGAGCGCGCATGAGGCGGATGGCCTTCGAGATGTCCTCCTCGATGACGTGCACGGGGATCCCCTCGTGTTCGAGCCGGAGGGCCAGCTGCCAGGCTTTGGCGCCCGCGAGCACGTCGACGTGATCGAGGTGGGAGAAGTCGATGTCGTAGATCCACGAGATGTCGGGCGTGCCCTCGTCGATGGCGAGCATCACCTGCTCGACCCCCTGCGGAAGCGCGTCGAGGTTCATCTGCAGACTCGCTGCGTTTTTGAACATGATGAACTCGGCCTCGTCGGTGCCGAGCGACATGCGCTCACCCCGCCCGTAGGCCGGCTTCATGCCGTCGAAGGCGCGAGAGACGGCCACGGCGTCGACCGGCCCGCCCAGCACGACGGAGGCCGTCTGCAGAGCTGCCGCCGCGTCGACGGCGTAGTGCAGACCGCGGGCCGGCAGCTGCACGTCGACCGTGACGTCGCCGACCCGGATGGTCGCACCCGCGCCGTCGAGAGTCAGGACCTCGGCTTGCGCGTCGAGCGAGTCGTCGGCCCGCCTGGTGAAGTCGTTGGCGTTCTGGAGCCCGTTGGGCGATGCCGCGACGACCGCCGGTGCGGCGCCGAAACGCGTGACCGACTGACCGGGACGGGCCGTGTACGGCCCGAGGTGCTGGTCGTCGCGGTTGGTGATCACCGACGACGTCGCCAGGGCGGCTGTGTCGGTCATCATCGTGCCGACGCGCTCCGTCTCGAAGAAGCGGTACAGCTGGTCGACCTGCACGTTCAGCATGAGCACGGTCGAGGGGTTCAGGGACTTCGTCAATTCGACGGCGAAGGCCTCGTCGACCTCGATCACGCCGATGTCGTGCTTCACGTCGCCGAACGGCGTGACCTCACGGAGGAACGCCGACGCGATCCCCTGCGGCAGGTTGGCGCCGGTGGGGTTCGTGAACACCGTGAGACCGTGAGCCCGCAGCGTCTCGGTCAGCATCATCGTCGTCGTCGACTTGCCGTTCGAACCGAGGACGAAGACGACCCCGCGCTCGAACTGCGACGAGACATGGGTGAGGAAGTCGGGGGCGAGGGCGAGGACCGTGCGCCCCGGATAGGCGGATCCCCCGCCTCGGAGGCGCGCGAGGGCGCGGACGATCCGGCCCGCCAGGACGGGGACGACGTACTTCATGTCTCTACTCGAGGTAGTCGCGGAGCGACTGCGATCGGGACGGGTGGCGCAGCTTGGCCATCGTCTTGGACTCGATCTGGCGGATGCGCTCGCGCGTCACGCCGAAGGTGTCGCCGATCTGATCGAGCGTCTTGGGCATGCCGTCACCCAGGCCGAAGCGCATCCGGATGACGCCCGCCTCACGCTCGGAGAGGCTGTCGAGCAGCGACTCGAGCTGCTTCTGCAGCATGGTGAAGCCCACGGCGTCGGCCGGGACGACAGCCTCCGTGTCTTCGATGAGGTCGCCGAACTCGCTGTCGCCGTCTTCACCGAGAGGAGTGTGCAGCGAGATCGGCTCGCGCCCGTACTTCTGGACCTCGACGACCTTCTCGGGGGTCATGTCGAGCTCGCGCGAGAGCTCTTCGGGCGTGGGCTCGCGACCGAGATCCTGGAGCATCTGACGCTGCACGCGGGCGAGCTTGTTGATGACCTCGACCATGTGCACGGGGATGCGGATGGTGCGGGCCTGGTCGGCCATGGCCCGGGTGATGGCCTGACGGATCCACCAGGTGGCGTAGGTCGAGAACTTGAATCCCTTGGTGTAGTCGAACTTCTCGACGGCGCGGATCAGACCGAGGTTGCCCTCTTGGATCAGGTCGAGGAACTGCATCCCACGGCCCGTGTAGCGCTTGGCGAGGCTGACCACGAGGCGGAGGTTGGCACCGAGCAGGTGGCTCTTCGCACGCTGTCCGTCGCGCGCGACCCAGCGGAGTTCGCGCTCGAGCTCTTTGCTCAAACCGGAGCTGGCCGCCAGCTTGTCTTCGGCGAACAGACCGGCTTCGATCCGCATCGCCAGCTCCACCTCTTCGGCGGCGTTCAGAAGGGCGACCTTGCCGATCTGCTTCAGGTAGTCCTTGACCGGGTCGGCCGTGGCGCCCGTGATGGTCGTCGAGTAGACCGGCATCTCGTCGTCGTCGTCTTGAGAGATGACGAGTGCGCCCTTGGGCAGGATCTCGGGGGCCTTGTCGGTCGCGTCGGCGTCCGTCTCGGCGGGGGCCTCCTGCGACTCGGCGTCGTCGTCGGCCGGAGCCTCGTCGGCGGCCTTGGCAGCCTTGGGGGCGGCCTTCTTGGCCGGAGCGCGCTTCGCGGGCGCCTTCTTCGCGGGGACGTCGGCCGCGACCTTCGTCTCGTCGGTCACGGACTCGTCTGAGGCCGTGGTCGCCTTGCTGCGGGTAGCCATGCGAACACCTTTCACATCTCTATTGCTCGGGTCCGGGTGCGACCAGCGTGATCGGTGGGACCGTGCTCGTCGGACCTCGACCGGCAAACGGATGGCGTCGGTCGATTTCGGGCAGTACTAGGACCCATGTCAAGTCTCGTGCCGGAAGTCGATCGCGACAGCGACGACGGGGTGAACGAGAAACGAACGGGTCCGTGATCCATTATTACACGCCCCGCGCCCACGGCCCGACACCGCGGAGGCGGCTCTCAGCCCCGTGGCCCGCGCCGCATCCGCCAGCGCCGGAGAGCCGCGACCCAGATGGGCGCGACCTCGATGCCCTCCTCGTGTCGCAGGCCCCGGCGGGTCCGACGTCGCTCGACGACGAGGCAGGCGACGCCCGTCCCGACGACGAGGTACTGGACGAGGAACGCGATCCGGAACGACTCGAACGCGAAGATGTCGCTCGGGGCCCCGGAGGCGACGCGGGCGGAGTCGAGCTGATCGAGCACCACGCCGATGAGGAACATCATGACGAAGCTCGCCAGGAAACCTCCGACGTTGACGATGCCGTTGGCGACGCCGAGACTGCGCAGGGGGTTGAAGGTCCGTGCGAAGTCGAAGCCGATGATCGACCCCGGTCCGCCCACGCCCAGGACGACGACGAGCACGACGGCGAGCCAGGGAGGCGGGGTCCCGGGCCAGGCCAGCACGAGGGTCCAGACGGCGGCCATGGCGAACACGATGCCGAGCACGAGGTTCGAGCGCCGGAGGGGGAACCGGGCGACGAGCAGGCCGAGGATGGGGCCGGCGACGACACCCGAGGCGACGAGGACGGCGAGCAGACCGGACGCCTCGCCCGAGCTCAGCCCCAGGCCCCCGACCAGGAACGGCACGCCCCAGAGCAGGCTGAAGACCGTACCGGAGGACTGCGTGACGAAGTGCGACCAGAATCCGAGACGGGTCCCCGGGCGGCGGGCGCTCTCGACCAGCTGACGCCCGGCGGATCGCCAGGTCGTGGTCGTAGAGCGCGGTATCACGCCCTCGGGCGCCTCGGACACGAGCATGACCACGACGGCGACCGCGATGACGGAGAGCGCCGCGGCGCTGATGAAGGCCGGCGACCATCCCACGCCGTGCAGCACGATCGACAGCGGCACGGCCGAGAGGATCTGACCGAACTGACCGATGTTCCCCGTCCACTGCGACACCTGCGGCAGGATCGGCCCCCGGAACCACGACGGCAGCAACCGCATCACCGAGATGAAGGTCATCGCGTCGCCCGCGCCCACGAGCATGCGGCCGACGATCGCGAAGCCGATCGTCGGGGGTGAGACGGCGACCACGAGCTGTCCGACGCCGAGCAGCACCCCTCCGGTGACGATCAGCGCCTTCGGTCCGACCCGATCGAGCATGACGCCCACCGGGATCTGCAGACCGGCGTAGACCACCAGCTGGACGACGGCCAGGGTCGAGAGGGTCGATGCGGAGACGTCGAAGAGCTGGCGGGCCTCGACGACCGACACCCCGAGGGACGATCGCTGCATCACCGCGACGATGTAGGCGAAGACGGCCGCGCCCCAGACGAGCCAGGCGCGCTTCGAGTTCACCCGACGAATCTACCCGAGCGACGAGCGCATCCGCCGCCGACCACGCGTGCCCGTGGACGGGACGACGGCCGAGGAGGCGCGGGTCAGGCGGACGTGTCGCCGTCGGTCCTGCGCGCCAGGAACTTCTCGAGCTCGGCCGCCAGCGCGTCGGCCGTCGGCACCTTGCCGTCCTGGTCGGTGAGCGGCGACGGCAGGGGGTTGCCCTCCATGTACGTGTCGTGGCGCTCTTCGAGGGTCGCGACGAGTCTCGACAGCTCGGTGTTGCCGTGCACCTGCTCCTCCACCTTGACGAGGAACTCGCGCCCCTCCTCGCGGAGACGGTCGGTGGGGAAGATGAGCCCGGTGGCCGCGCTGATGCTCGACAGCGCGGCGACCGCCGCGTCGGGGAACTCCGTGTCGGCGAGGTAGTGCGGCACGAGGAGGACGAATCCGGCCGTGGGGTGACCGTCCTGGCCGAGACGGTGCTCGATGAGGTGGAGGGCGTTGGCCGGCGCCTGCGTGACGGGCTTCCACACCGAGAGCGACTCGATGAGGTCCGCGCGGTTGCCGCTCACCGTGACGCCGATCGGCCTGGTGTGAGGCACGGGCATCGGGATGGAGTGGACCCAGGTCGTCGTCGAGACCCGGTAGCGCTCCACGAGCTGGACGACGGCCGCCGTGAAGCGGTTCCACTGGAAGTCGGGCTCGAAGCCCGACAGGAGGAGGAACGGCTGACCGATGTCGTCGCTCATCAGGTGCAGGGACAGACGGGCGACCGAGACCTCGCTCACGTGGTCCTGGTCGAAGGTGAAGACCGGACGACGCGCCCGGTAGTCGAGGAGCTCGTCGGTGTCGAACGAAGCGACCAGCGTGCTGTCGAGAGTGTCGATCATGTACTCGGCGAGTTGACTCACCGCCGAGCCGGCGTCGGCGAAACCGGTCAGGCCCGCGACGAGGGGCAGCCCGTCGGGGACGTTCGGGGCGTCGATCGAGAGGTCGTAGAGTCCGGCGGGGTCGTGCATGTCGACAAGCCTAGATACCGGCGAGGTGCTCCGCAGGCCGTCGCCACGTGCCGAGAGCGAACAGAGCCGTGGCTACCATCGAGGCATGACCGTTTCGACTCTGACCACCAGCACGACCACCCCCGCCGAGATCGAGGGGGACGTCCTCGTCGTCGGCGTCCGCAAGACCTCGTCGGGCCCGGAGCTCACCACTCCGGTCGAAGGCCTGGCTGACGTCCTCTCCGCCGTCGGCGTGACCGGGGCGCGCGACGAGCTGGTCCGGCTGCCCGGCACGGCCGTGCGCGCCTCCGGAATCGCACTGATCGGACTCGGCGACACCGTCGACGCCGAATCGCTGCGCTACGCGGCCGGATCGGCCGTCCGTCAGCTGACGGGCGTCGACCGCGTCGTGATCGCCCTCCCCGTGACCGGCACCCAGGAGGCGCTGGCCGCGCTGGAGGGAGCCGCCATCGCCTCGTACGAATTCGACGCGTTCCGCTCCACGACCGCGTCGGACTCCCGTCGACACGCACACGACATCGTGCTCGCCACCGACGTGCCGGTCGATCCGGCGACCGCCGAGCGGGCCCGCATCGTCGCGACCGCCGTGCACACGGTCCGTGACCTCTCGAACACTCCCCCGCAGCAGATGTTCCCCCAGGCGCTCGCCGACAAGGCCGTCTCGCTGGCCGAGGGCACCGCCCTCGAGGTCACCGTGCTCGCCGAGGACGAACTGCTGGCGGGCGGCTTCGGAGGCATCCTCGGCGTCGGCCAGGGCTCGAGCCGGGGCCCGCGCCTGGTCAAGGTCGAATACCGCCCCGAGGGGGCGACGAAGCACCTGGCCCTGGTCGGCAAGGGCATCACGTACGACACCGGCGGGCTCTCGCTGAAGCCCGCAGCCTCGATGCTCGGCATGAAGGACGACATGACGGGTGCGGCCACCGTGCTCGCCGTCACCGTCGCGGCCGCCGAGCTGGCGCTGCCCGTGCGTCTGACCGCCTGGCTGTGCGTCGCCGAGAACATGCCGAGCGGCACGGCGATCCGGCCCGACGACGTCCTGACCATCAAGGGCGGCACCACCGTCGAGGTGACGAACACCGACGCGGAGGGCCGCCTGGTCATGGCCGACGGTCTCGTCGCGGCCAGCGAGGAGCAGCCGGACGCGATCGTCGACGTGGCGACCCTGACCGGCGCCCAGGTGGTCGCACTCGGGATGCGCACCGTCGGAGTCATGGGCAACGACGCGCTGGCCTCCCGCGTGGTCGAGCTGGCCGACTCGATCGGCGAGACGTTCTGGCGCATGCCCCTGCCCGGCGAGCTCAAGGCGCGCCTGGCGTCCGACGTGGCGGACCTCGTGAACGCGACCCCCGGCAACACCGCTGCGGGGATGCTGCTCGCCGGGGTGTTCCTGAACGAGTTCGTGGGGAAGAAGGACGGCGCCGACACCGCACTCCCGTGGGTCCACCTCGACATCGCCGGCCCGTCGAACAACAAGGCCGGCGGCTACGGCTACACCGGCAAGGGCTCTACCGGCGTTTCCGTGAGAACCCTGCTAGAGCTGGCCTCCGACTTTTCGGCCGCGTAGTAGGGTCGACGAGGCGGGAGAATCCCGTCGAGAACGGTCCCTGAACGCCGGTCCGCCTCCACGACACGTCGGAGGCGAAGCGGGCGACGTGTCGTCGTCACCACGACGGCGCCTCCCCACCCGGCGCGGGGTACCTCCGAACGCACGAGGGAGTTGCTGGGTGTCGGAACAGAATTTTGACCTGGTGGTGCTCGGTGGCGGGAGCGGCGGATACGCCGCGGCGCTGCGGGCGACCGAGCTGGGGCTGAGCGTCGCGCTGGTCGAGAAGGACAAGGTCGGCGGGACCTGCCTCCACCGGGGATGCATCCCCACCAAGGCGCTCCTGCACTCGGCCGAGGTGGCCGACGTCTCGCGCGAGTCGGCCAAGTACGGCGTGCACACCGACTTCCACGGGATCGACATCCCGGCCGTGACGACCTACCGCGAGGGTGTCGTCGCCAGCAAGTACAAGGGTCTCCAGGGTCTGCTGAAGGCGCGCAAGATCACGACCGTCGAGGGCGAGGGTCGACTCACGTCGCCGTCGACCGTCCAGGTCGGCGACACGACCCTGAAGGCGAAGAACATCGTCCTCGCCACCGGTTCGTACTCGCGCAGCCTCCCCGGGCTCGACATCGGAGGGAAGGTCATCACGAGCGAGCAGGCTCTCGCCCTCGACCACGTCCCGAACAAGGTCGCCATCCTGGGCGGCGGCGTGATCGGCGTCGAGTTCGCCAGCGTCTGGAAGTCCTTCGGCGCCGAGGTCACCATCATCGAGGCGCTCCCCCACCTCGTCCCCAACGAGGAGGAATCGATCAGCAAGCAGTTCGAGCGCGCGTTCCGCAAACGCGGCATCGAATTCTCGCTCGGTGTGCGATTCCAGGGAGTCACCCAGAACGACGATGGCGTCGTCGTGACGCTGGAGGACGGCAAGACGTTCGACGCCGACCTCCTGCTGGTCGCGGTGGGTCGCGGCCCCTCGACGGCCGGTCTCGGCTTCGAGGAGGCCGGAGTGACGGTCGACCGCGGCTTCGTCATCACGAACGAGCGCCTCGCCACCTCGGTGCCCGGCGTCTACGCCGTGGGCGACATCGTCCCCGGACTCCAGCTCGCGCACCGGAGCTTCCAGCACGGCATCTTCGTCGCCGAGGAGATCGCGGGCCTGAAGCCCGTCGTGATCGAGGACGTCAACATCCCCAAGGTCACGTACTCCGACCCCGAGGTCGCCTCAGTCGGTCTCACCGAGGCGAAGGCCTCGGAGAAGCACGGCTCCGACAAGATCACCAGCTACGACTACAACCTCGCCGGCAACGGCAAGAGCCACATCATCGGCACTGCGGGTTCGGTCAAGGTCGTCCGCGTCGTCGACGGGCCCGTGGTCGGCGTCCACATGATCGGCGCCCGCGTGGGCGAGCTGATCGGCGAGGCTCAGCTGGCCGTCAACTGGGAGGCCTACCCCGAGGACGTCGCGCCCCTGATCCACGCGCACCCGACGCAGAACGAAGCTCTCGGTGAGGCGATGCTGGCTCTGGCCGGCAAGCCGCTTCACGCGATGTAGCACCCACCGCACTTACACACACAAAGACACGCAATGTCGTCAAAGGAGTTCCACAGATGAGCGAATCCGTCAACCTCCCGGCACTCGGTGAGAGCGTCACCGAGGGCACGGTCACCCGCTGGCTCAAGAATGTCGGTGACCGCGTCGAGGTCGACGAGCCGCTGCTCGAGGTCTCGACCGACAAGGTCGACACCGAGATCCCGTCGCCCGTGGCCGGTGTGATCGAAGAGATCCTCGTGCCGGAAGACGAGACCGTCGAGGTCGGCACGGCACTCGTCCGCATCGGCGACGGCTCGTCCGACGCACCGGCCGAGGACGCCGGCGAGTCGAGCGACGACGCCGAGCAGTCCGACGAGCCCGAAGCCGCCGCCGAAGATGGCGACGACGCCGGGGACGCCGAGCTGCCCTCGTCCGCTGCTCCGGCACCCGGCGAGGAGGCCGAGGCTTCGGCCCCCGAGCCCGCTCCCGCCGTCGACCCGGCCCCGGCGGCTCCTCAGGCTGCGGCACCGCAGGCCGCTCCGGCCGTCCCCGCCGCAGCGCCGTCGGCTCCCGCCGCGCCGGCCGCAGCCGCGCCGGCCGCTGCTGCTCCCGCTGCCGCGGCACCCGCCGCCGCCCCGTCGTCGGACTCCGGTTCGACCGCGGGCTACGTCACGCCTCTGGTCCGCAAGCTCGCGAACGAGAAGGGCGTCGACCTGTCGTCCCTCTCGGGCAGCGGTGTCGGCGGGCGCATCCGCAAGGAGGACGTCCTCTCAGCCGCTGAGGCCGCGTCCGCGAAGACCGCCGAGTCGAGCACGGCGTCGACGAGCGCAGCGCCGGCGCCCCTCGAGATCTCGCCCCTCCGTGGAACGACCGTCCCGATGACGCGACTCCGCAAGGTCGTCGCCGAGCGCGCCGTGCAGTCGATGCAGGCCATGGCCCAGCTGACCAGCGTCGTCGAGGTCGACGTCACCAAGGTGGCGTCGTTCCGCGACGCGAACAAGGCCGCCTTCCTGGAGAAGACCGGCAACAAGCTGTCCTTCCTGCCGTTCTTCACCCTCGCGGCGGCGGAGGCCCTCCAGGCTCACCCGAAGCTCAACGCGACGGTGGACGGTGACTCGATCGTCTACCCCGACCACGAGAACATCAGCATGGCGGTCGACACCGAACGGGGTCTCCTGACTCCGGTCATCAAGAACGCCGCCGATCTCGACCTGGCCGGCATCGCCGCCCAGATCGCCGATCTCGCGCAGCGGACCCGCGACAACAAGCTGAAGCCCGACGAGCTGGCCGGTGGCACCTTCACCGTGACGAACACGGGTTCGCGGGGCGCGCTGTTCGACACGCCGGTGGTGTTCCTGCCTCAGGTCGCCATCCTCGGTACAGGCATCGTCGTCAAGCGCCCCGTGGTCGTCAAGACCGACGGTGGCGAGGCGATCGCCGTCCGCTCGATGGTGTACCTGGCCCTGTCGTACGACCACCGCATCGTCGACGGTGCCGACGCTGCGCGATTCCTGGTCGCCGTCAAGGACCGCCTCGAGGCCGGCGACTTCACCGCGAAGCTCGGCATCTGATCCGCAGCCCGTCACTGACGGGCGATGATCTCGCGAAGCCGCCAACCGGCCTCGGTCCTCACCACGAGGACCGAGGCCGGTTCGTCGTCCGCGGTGTGAGCTTCGAACAGCACGCTCTCGCCGAGACGCTGGGTCTCCGGGCCCAGGCGGGTCGGCAGGAGCGCCTGGGCGGTGGCGGCGGGGTCGTCGACCAGTGCCGAATCCGACCGGGCGAGGGGTGACCCGTGGTGGTCGAACGCGGCGATGCAGGAGGGGGTGGGGTCTCTCAGGCACTCGACCCGCGCCTCCAGCAGGACGGCCGTCGCGGCTGCTGCGTCGTCACCTCGCAGCACGGCCTCCTCGGCGGAGGGGGTGGTGACGGTCGGCGACATGCCCGGCGGCAGCCCTCCCGACGCATCCGCCCGCAGCGGGGACGTCGACGGGCGGGGAAGCCCGTCGGCATCCGTCGCGGCATCCTCCCTCGGAGAGAGGAGGGACGCCCCCACGAGAGACAGGACGAGCACGCCGGCCACGACCCAGAAGCGGGGACGGACGACTCGGAGTCGATCCCGCAGCGGAGCCCGCGGTCGATCGTGCCACCAGGCGAGGGCCCGGTCGATCAGGGCGCTCTCGGGCAGCACGGCCAGCCAGGCGGGTGTCTCGCGGGGCGCCGTCCGCAGGGTCGCCGTCGACTGCTCCCCCACGGCACCGACCGCTGGGGTGAGGAAGACCGTCGGCAACGGCCGGGGCTCGCCGAGGTCATGAGCCCACTCGAGCAGCTCGTCGGGGGTGGTCGGCGGCACGCCCCGGCACGACTCGTCGTCGAGGCGGTCGACGACCAGCGACCAGAGATCGACCACCCCGGGGTGGCCGGCGAGAGCCGCTGTCGAGAGCGTGCCGGAGAGGGCATCCGGCGGCGCGGTCGAGACCGCGACGTCGCCGGAGCTCAGACCGATGATGACCGGTGCACCGCGATCGTCGATCCCGATGCAGTGAGGCGGCAGCACCGCGGGGACCACGCCCCGAGCGGCCAGGTGCCCGAGTGCGGAGGCCAGGGGCACGACGAGGGTGACGGCCTCGCCGCGCGCGAGCGCCCCGCGGCCCGCGAGCCAGGCGTCGAGCCGGATCGACGGGACACCCCGGGTCACCACGACCGGTCGACCGTCGAAGTGGAAGACATCGAGCACCTCGACCACATGGGGGTGGTCGGCGCAGCACAGGGCCGCTGCCTCGACGAGGGCCTCACGGGTCGAGGAGGGGGAGGCGCGGAGCAGCACGGGCTCGCCCGACGACCGCGTCGAGGTCCACCACCGGAACGGCGGAGGCCCGTCGACGGGCTCGGCCTCGTAGGGCCCGACACGGGTGCTCGACATGACTCGAGTGTCGTGCACGCCGGCACGGGGACGGCGGAGCCGGCGGCCGTCTGGGGACGCGTTCGCGGACGGCGGTCTCGGGGAGGACTCGTGACGGCGGGCGAACCCGTATCCTGTGAGCATGGCACGTAAGTCTCCGGAGAACACGACCCCGAAACCGCCCAAGGAACCGGGCCGTTTCAAGCAGATGTGGCAGGTCTTCCAGATGACCCGCCGGATCGACAAGACGGCGCTGCCGCTGATGCTGGCGGTGCTGATCGTCCCGATCCTGCTCGGTGTGGCCGCGGGCATCCTGCTCTCCGAGGGGAACGTCCTCGCGCTCGTCCTCTACATCGTGGTCGGCGTCATGCTCGGCATCCTGCTGCTGCTGCTCGTGCTCGGTCGTCGTGCGGAGCGCGCGGCCTACTCGCAGATCGAGGGTCAGCCCGGCGCCGTGGGCGCGGTCATGAAGAGCGGCCTCCGCCGCGCCTGGCGTGCAAACGAGATGCCCGTCGCCGTCCAGGGCCGGAGCCAGGCCGCGGTCTACCGCGCGGTCGGCAAGCCGGGAGTCGTGCTCATCGCCGAGGGCGCGGCCGGCCAGACGAAGCGCCTGGTCGACGAGGAGCGTCGCAAGGTCGCCCGGGTCCTCCCCAACGTCCCGATCACGGTCCTCCACGTGGGCCCCGACTCGGACGCCGTGCCGCTGCACAAGCTGGCCGGTCGGATGAACAAGCTGAAGAAGGCCATCAACCGCAACGAGGTCCTGGCGGTGGGCAACCGCCTGCAGTCGCTCGGTCAGAACGGCCTGCCCATCCCCAAGGGCGTCGACCCGTTCAAGGCCCGCGCCGGTCGACCGCGCTGACCCGCGCCTCCTGCGATCACGAAGCCGCCGCCGCTCCCCCTCGGGAACGGCGGCGGCTTCGTCGTGACCGGACGGTCAGACGCGGACGAGCACGGTGCCGGCGATCCGGTCGTGGAGACCGCGCTGGTCGAGGTCGAAGACCACGGCGGGGATCACCAGGGCGACCAGCAGAGTCCGCACGACGGGGCGCCAGAGGCCGAGGTACCCGCCGGCCATCGGCACCACCCGCATCCGCAGGGCGAGATGACCGATCGTGCCGCCGAGCGTGATCAGGAAGACGATCTGCACGAGGACGAAGACGATCGTGATGGCGATGCCCTCGCCCCCGAAGAACGCGAAGGCCACGATGTAGGCGAGAGCCCAGTCGATCGCGATGGCGGCGACGCGGCGCCCGAGTCTCGCGATCGACCGCGGTCCGCTCTCGGGGAGACCGAGTCGACGACCGGGCCAGGCCTGTTGTCCGCCCGCCGCGCCTCCTGCCCTGTCGGGGCCGCCGGGCGGTGTTCGAGGGGTCTGAGGCATGCCCATGAGCCTACCGATCAGGGCAGCCGTAACATGCCGGAAACATCAGGGACACTGCGGCGAAACGGCCCCTCAATACCCTCGATACAGGCTGCAGCCGTGGCCGATCCGTTCCAGTCAAGCCCATTGGAGAGACATCTCGTATGTTCACTGATTCTTCCGAGGTGCTGAAGTTCATCAAGGACACCGACGTCAAGTTCCTTGACATCCGCTTCACCGATCTTCCCGGTGTCCAGCAGCACTTCAACATCCCCGCCTCCACGGTCGACGAGGAGTTCTTCTCCGTCGGGCAGCTCTTCGACGGATCGTCCATCCGTGGCTTCGCCTCCATCCACGAGTCGGACATGCAGCTCATCCCCGACGTCACGACCGGATACGTCGACCCGTTCCGTGCCGAGCGCACGCTCATCCTCGTCTTCGACATCTTCAACCCGCGCAACGGCGAGCTCTACAGCCGCGACCCGCGTCAGGTGGCCAAGAAGGCCGAGAAGTACCTTGCATCGACGGGCATCGCGGACACGGCGTTCTTCGCCCCCGAAGCCGAGTTCTACATCTTCGACGACGTCCGCTACGAGGTGAAGCAGAACGCCAGCTTCTACAGCGTCGACAGCGAAGAGGGCGCCTGGAACACCGGTCGCGTCGAAGAAGGCGGCAACCTCGCCAACAAGACGGCCTACAAGGGTGGGTACTTCCCGGTCAGCCCGGTCGACAAGACCGCCGACCTCCGCGACGACATCAGCCTGCGGCTGATCGACGCCGGCCTCGAGCTCGAGCGCGCGCACCACGAGGTGGGCACCGGCGGTCAGCAGGAGATCAACTACAAGTTCGACACGATGGTCCACGCGGCCGACGACATCCTGAAGTTCAAGTACATCGTCAAGAACACCGCCGAGATGTGGGGCAAGGTCGCGACCTTCATGCCCAAGCCCCTCTTCGGCGACAACGGCTCGGGCATGCACACGCACCAGTCGCTGTGGAGCGACGGCAAGCCCCTGTTCTACGACGAGAACGGCTACGGCGGTCTCTCCGACCTCGCCCGCTGGTACATCGGCGGCCTGCTCAAGCACGCCCCCGCCGTCCTGGCCTTCACGAACCCGTCGATCAACTCGTACCACCGTCTGATCCCCGGCTTTGAGGCCCCCGTCAACCTCGTGTACTCGGCGGGCAACCGCTCGGCCGCGATCCGCATCCCGATCACCGGCACGAACCCGAAGGCCAAGCGCATCGAGTTCCGCGTCCCCGACGCCGCCTCGAACCCGTACCTGGCGTTCGCCGCTCAGCTGATGGCCGGCCTCGACGGCATCCAGAACCGCATCGAGCCGCACGAGCCGGTCGACAAGGACCTCTACGAGCTGCCCCCGGAGGAGGCGAAGGGCATCCCCCAGGTGCCCGCGTCGCTCGACGGTGCGCTCGACGCGCTCGAGGCCGACCACGAGTTCCTCACCAAGGGCAACGTCTTCACGGAAGACCTCATCGAGACCTGGATCGCCTACAAGCGCGAGAAGGAGATCCTGCCCATGGCGCAGCGTCCCCACCCGTTCGAGTTCGAGCTGTACTTCGGCGTCTGACCTCCGAGCACCGCGCGAGGCCCGCTCCCCTACTCGGGGTGCGGGCCTCGTGCCGTTCCGGGCCGGTCGGAGGACGGCGCACTCGAGCGGGCTCGAGCGGGCTCGCGCAGGGCCGAGCGGGGCAGACAGCCGAGCGGGACTCAGCCGGTGGGCTCGGGAGTCTCGTCGAGACCGTAGAAGCCGCGTTCGAAGACGGCCCGCGACCGCCTGGTCGCCGCCAGGTAGTCCTCTTCGAGCCGGGTCGCGGAGCCCGGCGGGTACTCCATGAGCCGGGCGACCCCCTCGAGGAGGCGCCGGTCGGTCGGCAGGACGTCGGACGTCCGTGACGTCCACAGCACGACGGCGGAGCGAGCCCGGGAGGCGATGGTCCAGGCGTCCCGCAGCTTCTGAGCGTCGTCGCTCGACAGCAGACCCGCCTCGGCGGCCGCTGCCAGCGCTTCCAGCGTCGACGGCGACCGCAGACCCGGGGTGTCGTGCGCATGCTGCAGCTGGAGGAGCTGCACGTACCACTCGACGTCGCTGAGCGATCCGCGCCCGAGCTTGAGGTGACGGGACGGCTCGGCGCCCTTCGGGAGCCGCTCCGCCTCGACACGGGCCTTGATGCGCTTGACCTCGCGCACCTCCTGGTCGGATATGGCCTCCGGGTACCGGACACCGTCGGCGACGGCCATGAACTCGGCCGCCAGACCCTTGTCGCCGGCGACCGGGCGCGCACGCAGCAGCGACTGGGCCTCCCAGGTGAGCGACCAGCGCGCGTAGTAGGCGCGATACGACGACAACGAGCGCGCGACGGTGCCGTTCTTGCCCTCGGGGCGGAGCCCGGTGTCGAGGTCGAGCGGGACGAGGGCGTCGGAGGTCAGACGGTTCAGCTCGGCGACCACGGCCAGGGCACGCCGGTGCGCGGTGCCGTCGTCTCCCTCGGCCCGGTAGACGTAGAGGACATCGGCGTCCGAGCCGAAGCCCAGCTCTTCACCGCCGTAGCGACCCATCGCGATGACGGCGAACTCGAGGTCGCCGGCGTCGCGGCGAGCGAGGGCGAGCGTGCCCGAGATGGCGGCCGTCGTCACCGCCGAGAGTCCGCGAGCGAGCTCGTCGATGCTCAGCAGGCCGAGGATGCCGCCCATGGCGAGACGGAGGATCTCGCGCCGACGGGACTGCCGCAGCACGGCCGCCGCGGCGTCGACGGAGGAGTGCCGGGCGACGGTCGCCCGCGCCTCGTCGAGCAGGCTGGCGAGGGGTCGGGGCCGCAGCTCGTGGTCGTTCTCGAACCAGGCCGCCGCCTCGGGGATCCGGTCGAGCAGATCGGCGACGAAGCGGGAGCTCGAGAGCACGGTGGTGAGCCGGTGGGCCGCGCCGGAGGAGTCGCGGAGCATGCGGAGGAACCAGTACGACTCGCCCAGGCCGTCGCTCAACCGCCGGAAGGCCAGCAGACCGAGGTCGGGGTCGGTGCCGTCGGCGAACCACTGCAGCATCGCCGGCAGCAGGTGGCGCTGGATGCTCGCCCGTCGCGACACCCCCGCCGTCAGGGCGGCGATGTGTCCGAGCGCACCCCGGGGGTCGACGAAGCCGATCACCGCGAGCCGCGCCGCCGCCTGATCGCTGCTGAGCGCGAGCTCCTCTTCGGGACGCGCCGCGACGGCCGAGAGCAGCGGCCGGTAGAAGAGCCGCTCGTGCAGGGTGCGGACGCGACGACGCACATCGTGCCAGGTCGTCACCAGCTCCGCCGCCGTGGCGCCCAGCCTCGACGAGCGGGCGAGCACGCGCAGCGCCCCCTCGTCGACCGGCATGAGGTGGGTGCGCCGGAGACGGGACAGCTGGATGCGGTGCTCGAGGAGGCGCAGGAGGCGGTAGTCGCGGTCGAACTCGGCGGCCTCGGCGCGCCCGACGTACCCCCGGCGGGCCAGCGCCCCGAGCGCGTCGAGAGTCGCGCGCTGACGCACCCCGTCGTCGGCCTGACCGTGCACGAGCTGGAGGAGCTGGATGGTGAACTCGATGTCGCGGAGCCCCCCGGGGCCCAGCTTCAGCTGCCGGTCGACCTCGTCGGCGGGGATCAGGTCGGTCACGCGCTCGCGCATCCTCTGCACCGACTCGACGAAGTTCTCCCGCGACGCGGCGGCCCAGACGAAGGGCGCGACGCGTTCGACGTACCGGTCGCCCAGCTCGGTGTCGCCGGCGAGGGGCCGGGCCTTGAGCAGCGCCTGGAACTCCCACCCCTTCGCCCACCGCTCGTAGTAGGCGACGTGCGACTCGAGGGTGCGCACCAGGGCCCCGGCCTGGCCCTCCGGTCGGAGGTTCGCGTCGACCTCCCAGAGCTCGGTCTCGAGGGACAGCTCGGAGACGACACGGACGGTGTGCACGGCCAGGCGGGTGGCGATCTCGACCGCGCGGCCGTTCTCGAGGCCGTCGGCGCCTTCGGCCACGTAGACGACGTCCACGTCGCTCAGGTAGTTGAGCTCGCGCGCCCCCGCCTTGCCCATCCCGATGATGGCCAGTCGGGTGCGGTCGACGTCCTCCGCGGGGAACGCCACCTCGCGACGGGCGACGGCGAGACCCGCGTCGAGCGCCGCACCCGCGAGATCGGCGAGGGCGGTGGCGACGACCGGCAGGACCGCCAGCGGGTCGGGCGAGTCGAGGTCGAACGACGCGAGTCGCAGCAGGTGCCGTCGATAGCGGACCCTGAGGGCCACACGCGCCTCGTCGCCGACCCGCTCGCCGACGGACTCGAGCAGGTCGGCGGTGTACTCGCCCACCGACGGCGGCTGCACGAGCGGATCGCGGAGCGCCTCGAGCTCGGCGGGGCGACGCACGACGAAGTCGCCGAGCCCCGAGGAGGCGCCCAGCACGACGACGAGACGGGGCCCGTAGCCGTCGGTCAGCAGCGACTCGACCGCCGACCTGTCACGGTCGACCAGACGTTCGAGCTGCAGCAGGGCGGAGTCGGGGTCGGCGCTGCTCGCGAAGGCGGGCAGCAGCTCGGCCACCGCGGGGACCCGCGACGAGAGCTCGGCGAGGCGGTCACGCGCCTCGCCGAGCTCGGCGAAGCCCAGTCGGGCCAGCTCGGAGAGAGCTGCGGCGGGACGGGGCATCTGTCGTGGGCTCAGAGGATCTCGAGGTTCGAGCTGAGCTCGAACGGCGTCACCTGTGCCCGGTAGGCCTTCCACTCCTGACGCTTGTTGAGCAGGACGTAGTTGAAGACCTGCTCGCCCAGGGTCTCGGCGACGAGCTCGCTGTCCTCCATGATCGACAGCGCGTGGTCGAGGCTGGCGGGGAGCTGCTTGTAGCCGAGGGCGCGACGCTCGGCGTCGCTCATGCCCCAGACGTTGTCCTCCGCCTCGGCGGGCAGCTCGTAGCCCTCTTCGATGCCCTTGAGACCGGCGGCCAGCATGAGCGAGAAGGCGAGGTACGGATTCGCCGCCGAGTCGATCGCACGGTACTCGACCCGGCTCGAGTTGCCCTTGTTGGGCTTGTAGAGCGGGACGCGCACCAGAGCGGAGCGGTTGTTGTGCCCCCAGGTGACGAAGCTCGGGGCCTCGTCGCCACCCCAGAGACGCTTGTAGCTGTTGACGAACTGGTTCGTCACGGCCGTGATCTCGGGAGCGTGCTTGAGCAGACCGGCGATGAACTGACGCCCGATGGTCGAGAGCTGGTACTCGGCACCCGCCTCGTAGAAGGCGTTCGAGTCGCCCTCGAAGAGCGACATGTGGGTGTGCATTCCCGAACCGGGGTGCTGGCTGAAGGGCTTCGGCATGAACGTCGCGTAGACGCCCTGCTCGATGGCGACCTCTTTGATGACCGTGCGGAAGGTCATGATGTTGTCCGCCGTCGTCAGGGCGTCGGCGTAACGGAGGTCGATCTCGTTCTGACCGGGGCCCGCCTCGTGGTGGCTGAACTCGACCGAGATGCCGAGGTCTTCGAGCATGCGGACCGAGCGACGCCTGAAGTCGTGCGCCGTGCCCCCGGGGACGTTGTCGAAGTAGCCGGCCGAGTCGACGGGCTGCGGCCCCTGCTCGCCGATCTGGGCGCTCTTCAGGAGGTAGAACTCGACCTCGGGGTGCGTGTAGAACGTGAAGCCGCGGTCTCCTGCGCGGGCCAGCGTGCGCTTCAGGACGTTGCGGGGGTCGGCGACGGCGGGCTGGCCGTCGGGGGTCGTGATGTCGCAGAACATCCGCGCCGTGGGGTCGATCTCGCCCCGCCAGGGCAGGATCTGGAACGTGGTCGGATCGGGCTGCGCGAGCACGTCGGCCTCGTACGACCGGGTGAGACCCTCGATGGCGGAGCCGTCGAACCCGATGCCCTCGGCGAAGGCGCCCTCGACCTCTGCCGGGGCGATGGCCACCGACTTGAGGGTGCCGATCACGTCGGTGAACCAGAGGCGGATGAACTTGATGCCGCGCTCTTCGATCGTTCGAAGAACGAAGTCTCTCTGCTTGTCCATTCACGGCCTTTCTGCTCGGCGTCCAGGCTACTGGACGAGCCGGGTGTCGCGAGGGGCGCCGGGCCGACGGCGATCAGTCGTCTGCGGCCTCTTCGGCGTCGAGTCGGGCGTTGCGGGCCTTGATGGTCTCGATCGCCTTCGCCGCCTCCTCGCGGGTAGCGTAGGGGCCAGCGCGGTCGATCGCGGGCGAGACCTTGCCCTCTTCGACCTCGTGCGTCTTCGTGTTGAACCAGAACTCTGACATGCGTGGAGGCTACCGCCCGCCGACCGACCGCGGTCGGACCTGCGGCCGCGGCCCGGCCGCCGACCCCGCACGTCGGGCGAGGAGCGCCGAGACGACCGGCGACAGCAGCATCACGAGGATGCCGGCGATGATGACGAGTGAGCCCACGACCATGAGGGCGATGACGATGGCGACCATGCCGTCGATTCTCGCGCGTCGGGCGCGGCACGGCAAGGAGGCGCCCCGTCGTCGGACACTCCCCCTAAGCTTGACCCCATGCCCCGGGACAGCAACGGAACCCTGACTCCGGGCCGGGTCTTAGCGCAGCGTCCGGTCCCCGCATCCATCCCCCGCCCCGAGTACGTGGGCAAGAAGGGGCCGACCCCCTACACGGGCGGCGACGTCTACGACGCCGAGACGGTCGAGCTGATCCGCGCGAGCGGTCGCATCGCGTCGCAGGCCATCGACGCCGTCGAGGCGGCCCTCCGCCCCGGCGTCACCACCGACGAGCTCGACCGCATCGCGCACGAGTTCGTCGTCTCGCACGACGCCTACCCGTCGACGCTCGGCTACCGGGGGTTCCCCAAGTCGGTCTGCACCTCGGTGAACGAGGTCGTCTGCCACGGCATCCCCGACGACACCGAGCTGGTCGAGGGCGATCTGATCAACATCGACATCACCGCCTTCGCGAACGGGGTGCACGGCGATCTCAACCGCACGTTCATCGTCGGCGAGGGCGCACCCGAGACGGTCGACCTCGTCGAGCGCACCCGCGAGGCCCTCCGCCGGGGCATGAAGGCGGTGGCCCCCGGCCGCGAGGTCAATGTGATCGGCCGCGCCATCGAGTCGTACGCCAAGCGCTTCGGCTACGGCGTCGTCCGCGACTACACGGGGCACGGCGTCGGGCGCGCGTTCCACTCGGGCCTGATCATCCCCCACTACGACGCGCCCCAGTTCGACGACGTCATGGAGGTCGGCATGGTCTTCACGATCGAGCCGATGCTCACCCTCGGCGGCATCGAGGCCGACGTCTGGTCGGACGACTGGACGGTCACCACGCGCGACAAGAGCCTCACGGCCCAGTTCGAGCACACCCTGGTCGTCACCGAACGCGGTGCCGACATCCTCACCCTGAGCTGACGCTCACCTCTCGACCCCTCTAGGAAGGACCCACCCGTGGCACAGAAGGCAGTGGGCATCGACATCGGCGGCACCGGCATCAAGGGGGCGATCGTCGATCTCGAGTCGGGAGAGCTGCTCACCGACCGGATCAAGAAGCCGACCCCCGAGGGCGGCGAGCCCGACGACATCGTCGCGGTCGTCAAGCAGATCGTCGACGAGCTCGGGGTCGACGACGACTCGATGCCCGTCGGCGTGTGCTTCCCCGCCGCGATCATGGACGGCACGACCCTCTCGGCCGCGAACGTCTCGAAGAGGTGGATCGGCTTCGAGGCCGAGAAGCTCTTCGAGGAGACCCTCGGCCGCGACATCCACTTCGTCAACGACGCCGACGCCGCCGGCTACGCCGAGACGCGCTTCGGTGCGGCCCGCGACGTCAAGGGGCTGGTCATCATGACGACCCTCGGCACCGGCATCGGCACGGCGCTCATCAACGACGGCGTCCTGATCGTCAACGCCGAACTGGGCCACCTCGAGATCGGCGGCAAGGACTACGAGACGAAGGCCTCGTTCGCCGCCAAGGAGCGCGACGACCTCACCTGGAAGCACTGGGCGAAGCGCCTGCAGAAGTACTACTCGCACCTCGAGGCGCTGCTCTACCCGCGCCTGATCATCGTCGGCGGCGGCGTCTCGAAGCACCACGCCGAGTTCCTGCCGCTGCTCGACCTCCGCGCCGAGATCGTGCCGGCGACGCTCCGCAACAACGCGGGCATCATGGGCGCCGCGGCCCTCGCCGCGTCGTCCCACCCCGCGGCCTGAGCCGGGGCGCGCCTCGCGACCCGCGCCTCCCGGGGCGCGCCTTCCGCCCGGCGCCTCCCGACCCGCCCTCCCCGGGTGTGCAATTCGCGACCAGGGGAGGTCGGCACGCCGCTCACGTTCGCGTGCAGACGGCGTGTCGCGGGCCTCAGGTCGGGTTCGGCACACGGAGCACCGGCTGAGCGGTCGGGTTCGGCACACGAAGCACCGGCTGACCGGTCGCGATCTGCACACACGTCGGGTCGCGGCCAGCACCGACAGTCAGGGCGGTGCGGGCAGCCGGGCCGGACGCGACGATGCCCTGCTGCAGGAGGCGCGCCTCCTGAAGCAGGGCATGTCACGTGGTGCGAATGGGCCGGCTGCTACGCCGGGTTCTGTCTCGATGCTCTCGCACCGTGGACGGCCATCTCTCTCGGGACTACGTTGCCGCAGCCCTCCAGCGGTCTACCCGAGGACTCGGCGAGCAACCTCGACGCCCTCTGTCTGACCTTGCTCCGGGCGAGGTTTACCTAGCCGGTCGGTCACCCGAACCGCTGGTGGTCTCTTACACCACCGTTTCACCCTTACCCCGGTCGCGCCTTGCGGCGACGACCGTGGCGGTCTGCTCTCTGTTGCACTGTCTCGCGGGTCACCCCGGGTGGGTGTTACCCACCGCCCTGCTCTGTGGAGCCCGGACGTTCCTCGGCGGCACGGGCGGACCCGTGCCGACGCGACCGTCTTGCCGACCCATTCGCGCACCCAGCCTAGCGGCGACCGCGGCCGTCGTGGCCCTCGGGTCAGATGCCGGACTCCTGCGTGCGCACCAGCACGGCGTCGCTGTCGGGGCAGAGCAGCACGTCGTACGCCGACGCGGCCCGGACGGCGGCGAGGTCGCTGCCGGTGAGAGTGACCCCGCTGGCGCTCGACACGCCACCGCGCAGCAGCGACGCCCCGACGCCGTAGCGCTCGCGCTGGCGCTCGTAGAGGGCCAGGAGGTCGGCGGGCACGCGCGCGGCGATGGTGTCGCGGTCGGCGGCCACCTGAACGCGCTCGCGCTCGAGACCGGCCAGCGACTCGTCGCGCGACGTGGTCGCCTCGTCGCGCCGACCGTCGATCTGGTCGAGCTCGCTCTGGGTCAGTCGGGCGACGGCGCCGAGGCTCTCGACGCGCTCCATGACGTCCATCTGCAGGTCTTCGAGGTCGGAGGTCCGCTTCGAGAGCGCCGCCAGCTCGCCCTCGAGCGCCTGGACGTCTTTGACCGACGACGTCGACGCGAGACGCTGCTGGTCACGCGCGACCCGTGCCTGCACCACGGCGACGTCGGACTCGATGCGCTTCAGCTCGACTTCGGCGTCTTCGAGGGCGCCCTGCTCGGAGGCGAGTCGGCTGCGCAGTCGCGAGGCGTCGCCGTCGATCGTGGCGAGGACGGCGGTCTCGGGGAGGTTGCGCGCCCGGTGGGCGAGCTGCTGCAGGGTCGTGTCGAGCTTCTGGAGATCGAGCAGCAGGGCCTGGTCGTCGGGGCTGGCGGTCAACGGCATGCGTGGCCTTCTTCGTGTCGGTGCAGATGGTCTGGGATGGAGGTGCCGAGGAGGCGCGGTGCCGGCGGGCGGGTCGGCGTCACTGGACGACGGCGAAGTCCCACGGGTCGGTCCGCAGATCGCTCAGCGTGACCTCGACGTCGTCGAGGGCCTCACGGAGCTGGGCGGCGGCCGTGTCGAGCCACAGCCATTCGGCCGCCCAATGCGAGATGTCGACCAGCGCCGGGCCGCGACCGAGGAGCATGAGCTCGCGGGCGTCGGAGGTGGGGTGGTGCCGCAGATCGCTGGTGATGAAGACGTCGGCCCCGCGGACGGCCGGGTCGTCGAGCAGCGAATCGCCCGCACCGGCGCAGAGCGCGACGGTCTGGACGAGATGCTCGGCGTGACCGGCGACCCGGATGCCGGAGGCGGTCGGCGGCAGCACGTCGCGGAGTCGCGTCGCGAGGGCCACCAGCGGGATCGGCTCGGACAGCCGGCCGACGACGCCGAGCCCGGTCGTCTCGCTGCCGCCCGCCGTGATCGGCCGCTGGTCGAGGAGACCGATCTGGTGGGCGAGCACCCTCGAGGTGCCGGTCTCGACCACGTCGGCGTTCGTGTGGGCGGCGACCAGAGCGCAGTCGGCTCGGATCAGCCGAGCGATCACCGCGCCCTTCGTCGTGTCTTCGGACACCGTGCGCGCACCTCGGAAGAGCAGCGGGTGATGGACGAGCAGGAGGTCCGCGCCCAGGGCGATCGCCTCGTCGGCGGTGTCGAGCACGGCGTCGACGGCCAGGTGGATGTGCGTCACCGGCCGGTCGGGATCGCCGACGGCGAGACCCGGGGAGTCCCACGACTCGGCGCCGCTGAGGGGCCAGAGACGTTCGATGACGGCGGAGACGGACGCGAGGGTGGACACCCCGTCAGCCTAGTCGCGAGCGGAGCGGCGGACCCCGGTGAGCAGCACGGCGACCACGAGCGCCGACACTGCGGCGACGAGCAGCGCCAGCACCACGGCGACCCCGGCGGCGGGGCCGGATGCGCCGACGCCGGAGACGAGGTAGCCCTGCCAGCCGAGCGCGGCGGCCACGGGCGACAGGATGCCGAAGCCGAGCACCGCGGCGATCACGACGGCCGCGACGACGGCGATGGGGCCGCGGCGGTCGACGAGCCCGGCGTCGCCGGCGCGGCGCGAGACCGCGACGACTCCGACGAAGGCTGTGAGGGCGCCGATCAGCGGGACGGCCAGGGTGGCGACGACGGCCGTGCCGAGCGACTCCCCCGCGACCAGAGCGAGCACGAGGGTGAGCGCGATCACGACGACGACGGCACCGGCCGAGATCGTCAGCACGGGGTTGGCCCGGGTGATCGACGCCCGGAGGGTCGCCAGACGGCCTTCGCCCGCGGCGGACGGGGCGACGGCGGGGGTGTCGGAGGAGGGGGCTGTATCGGAGGTGGAGGCCACGGCACCAGTCGAGGCGACGGCGTCGGTCGAAGCGACGGCGCCGGTGGGGGCGACATCGGAGGAGGCGACGTCGGAGGTGCCGACGACGGGCGACGACGGCACGACGGCCGGAGCGGAGCCGGTCGAGGTGGTGGCAGCGGCAGCGGCCGCCGTCTCCCCCGTCGACCCGGCGGCCAGCCGCTCGCGCTCGGCGATGCGGGCGGTCTCCTGGCGGGCGGCCAGATCGGCCGCGACCTCCTCCGGGGTGACGATCGGGATCAGGTTGGTGTCGCTGTCGTCGAGATCGGGGGCGACCGGTGCGGCGGCACCCGGCGCACCTGCTGAACCCGCGCCTCCTCCGATGACGTCGATGACGCCGGTGAAACGCAGACGGGTGCGCTCGAGCACGAGTGCCGCCTCGTCCGTTCCGACTCGGCTGATCTCGTTCTCCCAGCGGGCGAAACGGGCAGCCTCGGCACGTCGCGCGAGCATCTGGGCCTGGACCACGGCCATCAGGTCGACGGTGGCGGTGTCGTCGAACCGCCTGGTGACCAGCCGGGCGAGCACGTCGTCGTCGAGCGTCACACGCTCGGGCGGCTGGGGCAGGTCGGGGCCGACGGGCACGGCGAAGACGGGGATGGTGATCGCCGAGGTGGCGACGGAGTGCCGGGGCGCGCTGGCCGGACGGGAGTCGGCCACGTCGTTCTCGACGACGGTCGGCGCGGGCACGTCGGCACGGTGGGTGGGGATCGAGGCGGGGCGCGGGGCGATGCTCTCGCGCGCCTCCGGGAGGACTGTCTGGGACACGGGGTGGAGCTCCTGCGGGGTCGGCGTCGTGAACGGCGCCGGGGTGGGGGTGGGCTCGACGAACGACGAGCGGAACCGATGCGGATCGCCCTCGGGAGGCGCGTCGGCGGCCGTCCACAGCAGGTTCGCATTCTCGGTCATGCGTGGATGGTACGTCCGCGGGGGCGTGATATCCGGGCGGCTCGCCGGGCCGACCGGGACAAAAGCGTTCCGCAGGAGGCGCGGCGCGGCCCCCGCGGGCGACGAAGCGGTCAGCGCCCGGCGATCGCCTCGGCGAGGTAGGGGGCGGTGCGGCTCTCCGACGAGGCGGCGACCTCCTCCGGGGTGCCGACCGCGACGACCCGGCCGCCGGCGTCGCCGCCCGCCGGACCCATGTCGACCACGTGGTCGGAGGCCGCCACGACGCCCATGTGATGCTCGACGACCACCACCGTGTTGCCCGCGTCGACCAGCCCCTGCAGCTGCGCCACGAGCAGTTCGACGTCGGCGGGGTGCAGACCCGTGGTCGGCTCGTCGAGCAGATACAGGGTGTGACCCGTGCGGGCGCGCTGCAGCTCGGTCGCCAGCTTGATGCGCTGCGCCTCGCCGCCGGAGAGCTCGGTCGCCGGCTGCCCGAGGCGCAGGTAGCCGAGCCCCACCTGCAGCAGGGTCTCGAGGGCGCGGGAGGCGGCCGGCACCTCGCCGAGGAACGCGGCGGCCTCCGTGACGGTCATCGCGAGGACGTCGGCGATGCTGCGACCGTTCCAGGTCACCTCGAGGGTCTCCGCGTTGTACCGGGCGCCGTGGCACTCGGGGCACGGCGCGTAGCTGCCGGGCAGGAAGAGCAGCTCGACCGAGACCGCCCCCTCGCCCTGGCAGACCTCGCACCGGCCGCCCACCACGTTGAACGAGAAGCGACCCGCCGTGTAGCCGCGGGCCCGCGCCTCGTCGGTCGCCGCGAAGACCGAGCGCACCGCGTCGAACAGCCCGGTGTACGTCGCCAGGTTCGAGCGCGGCGTGCGACCGATCGGACGCTGATCCACCTGCACCACGCGATCCACGCCCTCGTGGTCGACCGCCGTCTCGGCGAGGACGCCGCCGACCAGCGTCGACTTGCCGGAGCCGGACACGCCGGTCACCGCCGTGAGGACGCCGTGCGGCACGTCGACGTCGACGCCCTGCAGGTTGTGCCGCGACACGCCTCGCAGCGCCAGGACCCCGGTGGGCTCACGGCGCGGGCGCGCCCTGGACGCGGGATCGGGCGCCGGGTCGAGGAACCTCCGCGTCACCGAGCGGTCGACCCCGGCGAGGCCGGCGACCGGGCCGCTGTAGAGCACCGCGCCTCCTTCGCTGCCGGCACCCGGTCCGACGTCGACGACCCAGTCGGCGCGACGGACGATGCTCATGTCGTGCTCGACGACGAAGACCGAGTTGCCGCTCTCGCGCAGCTCCTCGAGCACGGCGACCAGCGGTTCGGCGTCGGCCGGATGCAGACCCGCGCTCGGCTCGTCGAGCACGTAGACCACGCCGAAGAGACCGGAGCGGAGCTGCGTGGCGATGCGCAGGCGCTGCATCTCGCCGGGCGAGAGCGTCGGAGTGGCGCGCCCGAGGCTGAGATAGCCGAGCCCCAGACCGTCGAGGACGGCCGTTCGGGCCAGGAGGTCGGCGGCCAGGGTCACCGCGACCTCGGTGACCTCGCCGGAGGACGCGTTCGACACGGCCGCCGTCGCCGACGTCAGGGTCGCGGTCGGGCGCAGCACCTCGCCCAGCTCGGCCAGGGGCAGCGCGTTCAGATCGGCGATCGTGCGACCGGCGAACGTGACGGCGAGAGCCGCGCGCGTGAGACCGCTGCCGCCGCAGAGCGTGCAGGGCCCGCTCTCGACGAAGCGCAGCACCTTGGTCCGCTGGGTCTCGCTCTGCGAGTCGGCGAGGGTGTGCAGCACGAACGCCCGTGCGCTCCAGAACCGGCCCTTGTAGGGCTTGGCGACGCGATCGCGCTGCGGGACGACCTCGACGACGGGCTGCTCGTCGGTGTAGAGCAGCCAGTCGCGGTCGGCCTGCGGCAGCTCGCGCCACGGGCGGTCGATGTCGTATCCGAGCCCGGCCGTCACGTCGCGGAGGTTCTTGCCCTGCCAGGCCCCCGGCCAGGCGGTGATGGCCCCGTCGCGGATGCTCAGACCGGGATCGTGCACCGCGGAGGCCTCGGTGACCTCGTGGGCGACGCCCAGCCCGTGGCAGCGCGGGCAGGCCCCGGCGGCCGTGTTGGGCGAGAACGAGTCCGACTCGAGGCGCGCCGCGCCCGCGGGGTAGGTGCCCGCCCGCGAGAACAGCATGCGCATCGAGTTCGAGAGGGTGGTGACGGTGCCGACGGTGGACCTCGAGCTCGGGGCCCCGCGGCGCTGCTGCAGGGCGACGGCCGGGGGCAGGCCGGTGATCTCGTCGACGTGGGGCGACCCGCCCTGCGCGATCAGTCGACGCGCATAAGGGGCGACGGACTCGAAGAACCTGCGCTGCGCCTCGGCGTAGATCGTGCCGAACGCGAGCGACGACTTGCCCGAGCCGGAGACGCCCGTGAAGGCCACGATGCTGTCGCGCGGCACGTCGACGTCGACCGCCCGCAGGTTGTTCTCGCGGGCGCCGCGGACCCTGACGAAGCCCCGCGCGTGCACGTCGATCTCGGAGCGGGGCAGGTCGGGAGGCGCGGTGTCGGGCATCCGGTCGATGGTAGAGGTGCACGGCGGCGGGGGGCCACCGGCGTGCCCTCGGATGTCGGTGGTCGCTTCTAGCGTGGCAGCGTGCCTGAGCCGATGGACAGCTGGTGGGCGCGACGGCGGACGTCGCGCGGGCTCGCCGTGCCCTACGCGGTGGGGGCGTACCGCGAGGCGTGGGCGTCGTTCCCGGTGCTCGTGCGGCAGTACCGACCCGAGCACAACGGCGGCATCGTGCTCAGTCAGATCCCGCCCGCCGCCGACGTGTACCTCTGCTGGCTGTGCGACGCCGGGCACCTGTTCGTGGCCACTCCCGACGAGCAGCGGAACCGACCGGGGCGCGAACGGCGCCGCTCGTCGTGGTGCCCCGACTGCAGCGAGCAGGCGAAGCCGCGGGCTCTGCCGATGCGACCGCCGATGGCACCGGCAGCCGCCGTACGGGAGCAGGCGGCGAGCCTGGGAGGCGCGGCGCCGGTGGTCGGGTCGCCTCGCGTCGCGCAGACGGCGGGGCCGCCGCCGGCCGAGCTCGCGCCCGTGCGCCCCGCTCCCCCCGTGCGTCCGGATCCGCCCGTGCGTTCGGATCCGCCGGTGCGCGCCGATCCGCCGGTGCGCCCGACCGCGGTTCGACGGGCGAAGCCCACCCGCGCCTCCCAGCCGATCTGCGACAAGACCCCCGCCGTGCCGACCGGCACCCCGTTCGTCAGCGTCTGCGCGCCGAGACCGGCCTCGGCGGTGGAGGCCGAGCTGCGGGCCGAGCTGACCGCCCGGCTCGAGTTCGAACCGGGACTGAACGCCGTGCGCGTGGGTCGGCCGTTCTTCGACCACGTCGAGGTGTGGCCCGACATCGTCCTCTCCGAGCTGCGGGTCGCGATCGAGTACGACTCCACCGGCCGGCACGGACTCGAGCACGTCGGCCGGCGCGAGGTCGCCGACCGCCGCAAGGACGCGGCGCTGCGGGCGGCGGGCTGGCAGGTCGTCCGGCTGAGGACGGGCAGGTTGCCGATGCTCGGCCCCCACGATCTGCAGCTGTCGGGGTTCACCCGCCAGACGGTGCCGAGACTGCTCGACGAGCTGCGGGTCATCCGCGGGTCGCTGTTCGTCGACGCCTACCTGAGGGGGTGACTCCTGCGCGCCTCAGCCCTGCGCGTCTCAGCCCTGCAGCGTCTCAGCCCTGCAGCGCGAGCGCCTCGCTCGTCCAGCGGGCGTGTCGACTCCACGGGTCGTCCGTGCCGGCGGCGAGGGTCGCCACGTGCACGTCGAGCACCTCGTTGACAGCGAACCACTCGGTGCGTCCGAACCGCCAGGCACCGAACTGCTCGTGGCGACGGCGCTCGACACCCCGGTCGCCGCGCTCGAACGCGAGGACCTCGTGATGCCAGAGGCGCCCGAGACGCTGCCGGGGGTTGGCCGTCGTGCCGATCTTGATCCGGTCGTCGAAGCGGATGTAGTAGACGACGTCGACCCGAGGAGGCGCGAGGTCGCGGTCGGGCACGTCACCCTGCCGCCACTCGCACACGGCGCAGAGCCACCCCGACGGCCAGTGCACGCCGAGCCGCGACCCGCAGGCCGCGCAGGGCGAGGGCAGGAGGTCGGTCGCGCCGTCGACGACGGCGGCGCGGGCAGCCGCCCACTCGGTCGCGACGACCAGATGGCATTCACAGAGGGCGACGGGGCTGCCGGCGACCACGGGGTGATCGCAGCGTGCTTCGGCGGGTCGACCCGCGCCTCCTCGGCAGGTGTCGACGGGTCCGAGCTCGGAGGTGTCCATGTCGGCACGATAGGCGGGGCCACCGACAGTCGGCCGCCGAGGCCGCGGGTCGATCGGGGTCGTGGTCGCGGTCGCGCTGCCGGTCGAGCTGCCGACCGAGCCGTCAGTCGAGCTGCCGGTCGAGCTCGCGGTCGAGCTGCCGGTCGAGCTCGCGGTCGAGCGGTCAGTCGAGCTCTCGGTCGACGCGGAGTCCGAGCGGGTGCGGCCCGAGCAGCAGCCAGACGGCCCCGGCGCCGATCGGGAACAGCACGACGGCGATGGTCCAGATGGTCTGCTCGAGCGCTGTCGTGTCGGCTCGTCGCCGGACGGCCCGCACGATGCTCAGCACGATCGCCGCGTAGACGGCCACGGCCACCACCGCGAGCACCACTGTGCCCCATTCGCCCCATCCGCTCATGCCGACAGACTACGGGTGCCGCCCGGTGGGCGTGCCGATCCGTGCACACCGCTCCGCGCACACCGCTCAGTGCGTGCCGCTCAGTGCACGCCGCTCAGTGCGTGCCGCTCAGCAACGCGAGCACATCGGCGTAGCGCCCCTCGGCCTCGGCATGACGGAGGAACCCGACCCGCTCGACGAGGATCTCGTGGGCGTCGGGCTGCGACTCGAGCAGCATCATCGTCTCGTCGAGGTACTCGTCGAGCGGCATGGCCGAGGGGTCGTCCTGCTGACCGAGCAGGGTGGTCTGCACCGCCGGTGGTACGAGCTCGACGATCTGCACGGACGTGTCGGCGAACTGGACGCGGATGCCCTCGCTCAGCGAGTGGATCGCCGCCTTGGTCGCGTTGTAGGTCGGCGTCATCGGCAGGGGCACGCTCGCGAGCCCCGACGACACCGTGACGAACGCCGCCGCGGGTCGCGCCTGCAGATGCTCGGTCCAGGCGGCGAGCAGTCGGATGGGCCCGAGCAGATTGGTCGTGACCGTCGCCTCGGCCGTCTCGACGAACGCGGCGGTCGTGACGTCCTCCGGCAGCATGATGCCGGCCATCGCGACGACGACGTTCGTCTCGGGCCAGCGCCGCTGCGCCTCGCGCGAGACCGCGACCACGGCCTCCGGGTCGGTGGTGTCGAGCACGATCGACTCGATGCCGGGGTGGTCGCGCACGATCTCGTCGAGCAGCGCGGCACGGCGGCCCGCCACGACGACGGTGTTGCCCGCCGCCTGCAGCCGGAGCGCCAGCCCCAGACCGATGCCCGACGTGCCGCCGGGGATGAACACGGTGTTGCCGCTGATCTTCATGAGGTGCTCCTACTCGTAATGGATGTGACACCACCCTCGCCCGAGGAGGCGCGGCGCGGCAGAGCGCGCCTGTCCAGGGATCGACGCTCCCTGGTCGGGCGCCACCGGGGCTGACAGCATGGCGGCATGGACCGTGCCGAGCTCGCCGACTTCCTGCGTCACCGACGCGAGTCGCTCCGCCCCTCCGACGTCGGTCTGCCCGACGGAGAGCGTCGGCGCACCGCCGGTCTCCGCCGGGAGGAGGTCGCCGCGCTGGTCGGCATGTCGACCGACTACTACGCCCGGTTGGAGCAGCAGCGCGGGCCCCAGCCCTCCGAGCAGATGCTGATCGCCCTGACCCGCGGACTGCGCCTCGGTCTGGACGAGCGCGACCACCTCTACCGGCTGACCGGGCACCATCCGCCGCGTCGCACCAGGGGCGGGGAGCACGTCAGCCCGGCCCTGCTGCGGGTGCTCGACCGGCTCGACGACACCCCGGCGCTCGTGCTGAGCGACCTCGCCGAGACGTTGGCGCAGAACCCGCTCGCGGTGGCCCTGCTCGGTGATCAGCGTCGGCACGAGGGGCTGGCCCGCAGCGCGTTCTACCGGTGGTTCACCGATCCGGCCGAGCGCGCCTCCTACCCCGCCGACGACCATGAGCACCAGCTCGCGCTGCAGGCGTCGGGTCTGCGTGCCGCCCTGAGCATGGCGGGCGGCGGCGGCCGACCCCGCGAGCTCGTGGAGGCGCTGCTGGACGCGAGCGACGAGTTCGCCGCGCTGTGGCGGCGGCACGAGGTGCACCAGCGCTTCGACGACCGCAAGACCCTCGTGCACCCCGAGCTCGGGCTCATCGAGGTCGACTGCCAGGCGCTCTTCACGGAGGATCAGTCGCAGACCCTGCTCGTGCTGACCGCCCGCCCCGGGTCGCCGGACGCCGAGAAGCTGCGACTGCTCGGGGTGATCGGCAGCCAGCGCTTCGTGGAGTGAGGAGGCGGGGCGTCCGCCGGCGACGGCGCGGGGCACGGCATGATGGGCGCACGACGACGTGAGCCCGAGGAGCAGCCATGCCCGCACCAGCATTCCCCACTGCGACGCACACGCCCCTTCGCGGGGGGCCGACTCTGCGCTGGGGGGTCATCGGCCCCGGCGAGATCGCCGGCGACTTCACCGACGCCCTGCATGCGCACACCGATCAGCGGGTGGTGGCCGTCGCGTCGCGCAGCCTCGAGCGGGCCGAGGCGTTCGCCCGAGCACACGGCGTCGGGTCCGCCTTCGACAGCGCGGAGGCGATGGCGGCCTCCCCCGACGTCGACGTCGTCTACGTCGCGACTCCTCACACCCGGCACCTGCCCGACGCGCTGATCGCCATCGCCGCCGGCAAGCACGTGCTGATCGAGAAGCCGCTCGCGACGACTCCGGCGGAGGCCGACCTCATCGGGGCCGCCGCGAGCGACGCCGGGGTGCTCGCCATGGAGGCGCTCTGGACGCGCTACCTGCCCCACACGACGGTGATGGCGCGCCTCCTCGCCGACGGCGCGATCGGCGACGTGCGTCTCGCGACGGCCGACGTCGCGTGGGCGAACGACCTCTCGGCGCCCGGCCGCATGACCGACCCCGCCCTCGGCGGCGGGGCGCTGCTCGACATCGGCGTGTACGCGTTCTGGTTCACCCAGTTCGCCACCGGCCACCCCGTCGAACGGCGGGCCTCGGGGTCGACCCGAGCCGACGGCGTCGACCTCGACGCGGCCGTCGTCACGCGCACGGCCGACGGGGTGCTCGCGACGGCGGCCACGAGCCTGCGGGCCACATCGCCGGGCATCGGAGCCGTGCTGGGGTCGGGCGGGTCGCTCCGCACCCTGCGGAACCTCGTCTTCCCGACCTCGTTCGAGCTCACCACGGCGAGCGGCACGGCGATCTGGGACGACCCGTCCGTGCCGACCGGACGCCAGGGGCTCGCCTACCAGGCCGCGGCACTCGCCTCGTTCGTCGACGCCGGACTCCGCGACTCGCCCCTGCACTCGCTGGCCGACTCGAGGTCGATCCTGTCGACGATCGAGGCGGCCCGCGCCTCCTTGACCGTCGTCGACGACGTCTGAGCGGGAGCGGCGGGGCGCGCCTGCTCGACGGCATCGGCGGCTCGTGGCCGAGAGCGGCTACCGGAGCACCGCTCAGTAGGCTGTCGCCATGACGCGCGCCCGGCTGATGGTCCCCTTCCGACTCGTCCTCGCCGTGCTCGGCCTCGCGGCCGTCGGCACGCAGTTCGGCGTCACCCTGACGAACGACTACGGCATCGTCAACTTCTTCTCGTACTACACGAACCTCAGCAATCTGTTCGCCGTGGTCGTCTTCACCGTCGGGGCGGTGCGCACCCTGCGACGGAGACCCGGCAGTCGCGCCTGGGACACCGTGCGACTCGTCAACGTCGTCAACATGGTGTTCGTCGGTCTCGTCTTCAACCTGCTGCTCGCCGGCGTCGGGGGCGGAGTCATCCCGTGGGTGAACGTGGTCGTGCACATGCTCGTGCCCGTGGCCGCGCTGATCGACTGGCTCGTGCTGCCGGCCGGTCGACGACTCCCCTGGTCGGCCGCCCTGGTCGGCCTCGTGACCCCGGTGGTCTACAGCGTCTACACGATCGTGCGCGGGGCCCTCATCGGCTTCTACCCGTACCCGTTCTACGACCCGGCGGCCCAGGGCGGCGCGGGTGGCGTGGCGATCTACGTCGGGGTGCTTCTGCTCGCCCTCATCGCGCTGTCGTTCGCCCTCGTCGCGGTGGGGCGCCTGGCCGGCCGTCTCTGGAAGTCGACGCGGCGCGGCTGAGTCGACCCGCGCCTCCTCGGGGCCCATGAGGGGTCGATGAGTCGGAACACGCCGCGGGTCCGTCTGCGGGCGCGGCGTGTTGCGACTCATGGAGGGTGGGGGCTGGGGGCTGGGCGCTCGCAGTCCGGTCGATGAGTCGAGACACGCCGCAGGACTCACGGAGCCGCGGCGTGTCATGACTCATCGACCCCGCGCTCGGTTATCAGGCGCCTGACGCGAGCTACGAAGGCGTCGGCGAGAGGTCCCAGATCGTCGTCCGTCGCCTGGACCTGCCGCCAGCCGGCGTCCTCGAACGCCTCGCGGCGCCGTATGTCGTCGCGGTACGTGAAGCGATCGGTGCGGTGGTGGTCTCCCTGGTATTCGAGCGCGACCTTGGCCCCGAGATGAGCGACGTCGACGTACCCGATGAGCCGCCCGTCGGAGTCGTGGACGGGCTCATTGACCGACAAGCCGGTGATCCCCGCACGCACGAGGAGCAGTCGCAGGTCGGTCTCGCGAGGCGACCAGACATTCGGCACCGCCAACTCGAGCGCCGAACGCGCCGTCGTCGCCCCGCGCCGTCTACCGCCTGCCCTGATCGCGGACGAGAGCACCTCCCGGTCCAGCTCTCTCGCCTGCGGATGCGTCGACCACCTCCCCATCAGGGCGTCGGCGATCGTGACCACGTCGTCCAGCGTCATCGAGGCCGCGGACTGCGACCACGCCGTGACGGGATCGACGATCGGCAGCCCCCTGAGATCGACCGAGGGTCCGAGGCGTGCCGCCGTCGCCGTGTGCCCGACGACTCCTGGTCGCCGAACACGTCTGCCTCGCGGGGACACGACATGCAGCGGGCCCCGCGCGGGATCGTGCCCTCGCGGGAGAGGCAGCCCCCAGAGGGCCAAGGCGGTCAGGTGGCTGAACGCGGTGCCGTGGCCCAGGGCGGGGGCGAGCGCGCGACACCGGTCGTCGAGTGCGACGCCGCCGGACCAGGCGCGCACGCCCCAGTGCGGAGTCACGAGGTCGCTCCGCCGAAGTCGAGCGAGGCCGATCCCGAGCGCCCGGCCTTCCGTGACTGAGAACGGGCGGCCGACGAGGGCGGCGGGCAGGGGCTCGGGTGGAGGCATGCGGACAGGGTCGCGCTACTGGCACCGCGCCTGGGGGTTGCTCGGGGCGACCTGTGCAGAGGACAGGATGCGCGGCATCTGTGCAGGGGTGAGCAGGGGCGAGCTTTGGCGACGAGGAGTCACGACACGCCGTGGGGGCGTCCGGGGGCGCGGCGTGTTGTGACTCATCAACCCCATAGCCAGTGGGGCGGAGCGGGGCGGGGTCAGGCGCCGAGGAGGAGGCGCAGACCGAGCACGGTCATCACCACCGCGATGATGGCGTCGAGCACCCGCCAGGCCCCGGGCCTCGCGAAGACGGGACGCAGGAGGCGCGAGCCGAATCCGAGGGCCGAGAACCAGACGAGACTGCCCACCACCGCACCCGCCGCGAACCACCAGCGGAGCTCCCCCGGCTGCTGATTCGCCACCGAACCGAGGAAGACGATCGTGTCGAGATAGGTGTGGGGGTTCAACCAGGTGAAGGCGAGGGCCGTCAGCACGGCCGTCGAGACGCGGACCGTCTGTACCGGCTGGCGACCGTCAGCACCGCCCGGGGCGGCGACGGGGACCAGCGCACCCACCGGCCGCAGCGCGCGGACCGCCGCGAACGCCGCGTACACCAGGAGGAACCCGGCACCCACGAGTCGCACCACGACGACGACCTCGGGCACGGCCGTGATGAGGGCGCCGACGCCGGCCACTCCGGCGCTGATCAGCACGGCGTCGCTGACCGCGCAGACCACCACGACGGGCACGACCACGCGGGTCACCCCGGTCAGACCGACCCGCAGCACGTACGCGTTCTGCGCACCGATGGCGACGATGAGGGCGAGGCTGGTGCCGAAGCCGAGGAGGGCGATCGGAAGGCTGGTCTCTAGGTGCACGACGTCGACGGTACGGGCCCCTTCGGCATCTCTCCAGCTCATGTTCTCGATGGCGCATAAGCTCAGCTCATGGCCCGGTTCACCCTCGATCAGCTCGACACCCTGCGGACGATCGTCGACGAGGGCACGTTCGAGGCGGCGGCTCAGCGACTGCACATGACCCAGTCGGCGGTCTCGCAGCGCATCAAGCTGCTCGAGACGACGGCCGGCGCGGTGCTCCTCCGACGGACGAGCCCGGTCGCGACGACCCCGGCGGGGGACGTCGTGCTCCGCCTCGCCCGGCAGATCGACCTGCTGTCCGCCGACGTCGCCTCCGAGCTGGGAGGCGCGGGCACCGACCACGGACCGTCCACCCTGCCGATCGCCGTCAACGCCGATTCGTCGGCGACGTGGTTCCTCGACGCGCTGGCGGACGTGGCGGCGAGTCATCCGGTGGTGTTCGACCTCCGCCGCGCCGACCAGGAGCACACCTCGGCGCTGCTCCGGTCGGGCGACGTGCTGGCCGCGGTCACTGCGACCCGGGCGCCCGTGCAGGGCTGCGTCGTCGAACCGCTCGGCGTCATGCGCTACCGCGCCGTGGCGAGCCCCGCCTTCGTCGAGCGCCGGTTCGACGGCCGAGTCGACCTGGATATCGTCGACCGGGTGCCGATGGTCGTCTTCGATCGGACGGACACGCTGCAGCACGAGTTCGTCCGACGCGTCACCGGGCGAGACGCCCGCGCGCCTCGCCACCATGTGCCCGCCTCGGCCGACTTCGCGAGGGCGACCGTGCTCGGACTCGGATGGAGCATGCTGCCCGAGGAGCAGGCGCGGCCCGAGATCGAGGCGGGCCGTCTAGTCGAGCTCGCCCCCGACTCCCCCGTCGACGTCACGCTGTTCTGGCAGCGCTGGACGCTCGGGTCGCCCCTGCTCGACGCCGTGACGGAGGCGGTCCTGCGGACGGCGGGGCGCAGACTGCACCCGATGTCGGGCGGTCCGCGCCCCGCCGGACGCAGCGGCGCCTAGTCGCCGCGGGGCTCCCGAGGAGGCGCGGTGTCGGCATCCGCATCGGCCGGCGGCACCACGGGCGCACCCGACGCAACCGCGGCGGCCGTGGCCGACTCGCCGGCGGCGGAGGTCGCGGCAGACGTCGCGGCCGACGGCGCAGGTGTCGAGCGACCGCGGCTCGCCGCCTCCAGCTCCTCCGCTTCGTCCCCCGAGACGGCCTCGCCCCGCGCGACCATCCCGGCCACGTCGCTCAGCGCGATCTGCGGCAGGAACAGCGCCAGGATCAGCGCCACCGCGATGAACGGCACCAGGTACGCGAACACCGGCGCGAGCGAGTCGGCGTAGGCCTCGACGACGAGGCGGCGGATGGCCTCGGGCAGCTCGTTGAGCGCGGCCGGGTCGAGGGTCGCCGTCGCGGACGATGCATCGCTCGGCGACGCCCCCGCGTCGGTGAAGACCGTCGTCAGGTTCGAGGTCAGGCGGCTGGTGAACATGGCGCCGAAGACCGCGACGCCGAGCGCCGCCCCGACCTCGCGGAAGTAGTTGTTCGTGCTGGTCGCGGTGCCGACGTTCGCGGCGTCGACCGAGTTCTGCACGACGAGCACCACGACCTGCATGATGAGGCCGAGCCCCGCGCCGAAGACGAACAGGAACACGCAGATCAGCGGCAGCGGGGTGTCGGCCGTCAGAGTCGTGAAGAGCAGCATGGCGATGCCCGTGAGGATCGTGCCGACGATCGGGAAGATGCGGTATCGGCCGGTCTTGGAGATCAGGTTGCCCGAGAGGATCGACGTGCCGATCAGACCCGCCATCATCGGCAGCAGCAGGAGTCCCGACACCGCCGCGGAGGCGCCGGACGACATCTGCAGGAACGTCGGGACGAAGGCGATCGCCGAGAACATGCCGATGCCGAGCACGAAGCCGATGCCCGTGGCGAGCACGAACACCTTGTTGCGGAAGAACGACAGCGGGATGATCGGGTCGTCGGCACGCGACTCGACGAACACGAACAGCCCGACGGCGACGAGCACGCCCGCGCCCCAGAGCCAGGTCTCGCCGGCGCCCCAGCCGTGGTCGGCCTGACCGCCGAACTCGGTGAAGAAGATGAGGCACGTGGTCGCCGCCGACAGCAGCACGACGCCGAGCACGTCGATCCGCTTGGTGGCCTTCTTCCCGGGCAGGGTGAGCGCCATCCACGCGATGATGAACGCGGCGACGCCGACCGGGATGTTGATGTAGAACGCCCACTGCCACGTGAGGTGGTCGACGAAGAAGCCGCCGAGCAGCGGGCCGCCGATGGCCGAGAGGCCGAAGACGGCACCGAGCGGGCCGAGGTACCTGCCGCGCTCGGAGGCGGGCACGATGTCGGCGATGATGGCCTGCGACAGGATCATCAGCCCGCCGCCGCCGAGCCCCTGGATGGCGCGGAAGACCACGAACATCCAGAAGTCGTCGGCGAAGGCGCAGCCGATGCTGGCGAGCGTGAAGATCGCGATGGCCGCCAGGAACAGATTGCGTCGACCGAGCACGTCGCCGAACTTGCCGTAGATCGGCATGACGATCGTCGTGGCGAGCAGGTAGGCGGTGGTGATCCAGGCCTGGTGCTCGACGCCGCCGAGCTCGCCGACGATGGTCGGCATGGCGGTCGACACGATGGTCTGGTCGAGGCTCGAGAGCAGCATGCCCGAGATGAGGGCGCCGAAGATGATCCAGATCCGCCTCTTGGTGAGGAGGAACGGCGCGTCGCCCTTCGTGGCGGTGGCGGTGGTGGGCGTGGTCATGGTCGACTCAACGGGCCTCTCGGTCGGACGGTTCGGTGATGGCGGGGGTCGTGATGGGGGTCGCGGCGGGGCTCGCGGCGGCCGTCGCGCTCGAGACGGCGAGCAGATCGCGGGCGAGGTCGAACCAGCTCGCGAGGACGTCGTCGAACCGGCGCGACGGGGCGTCGAGCTCGAAGAAGAACTGCTCGACGGCGCGCTGGGTCAGCGCGGTGGCGAGCGTGAACGCGGCGTCGACGCGCGGGTCGTCGACCGGGAGCCCCTCGTGGCGGGCGATGGCGGCGATCACCCGGCGCTTCTGCTCGTCGCCCTGGCGCATGATCGCGGCGAAGAGCCTGGGCTCGCGCTCGAGCACGGCGCGGAAGGCCGCGGCGCGCTCGCGTGTCAGCCCGACCTGCTCGATCCGGGCCACGATCAGGCGCGACAGGTCGTCGAACACGGTCTCGAGCGGCAGGAGGCGCGGGTCGCGTGACGAGGCGGCGTACGCCTCGAGGGCGTGGTCGTCGTCGTCGATGGCCGTGCCCACGACGACGTCGTCCTTCGAGGCGAAGTGGTTGAAGAACGTGCGACGCGAGATGCCCACGGTGGCGCACAGCTCGTCGAGGGTGAAGCCGGCCAGCCCGTCGGCCGCCGTCCGTCGGCGGGCCTCGGCGATCAGCTCGGCCCGGACGCGGACCCGCCGGAGGGCCGTCTTGCCGATCGTCTCGGGGGCGGCCCCGGTGCTCGTGTCGGTCATCGCGCCTCCTGCTCGATCGTCGTCCCGATGGTGCGGCGACGGTGCCGAGGGCGGAATGCCCGAGATGCACTATTGCACTCTGGGCGCCAGAGTGCAACAGCCGAAGTCGGCCAGGCAGACGCGCCGGACCTCCGGGCCTGCGAGGATCGACGCATGACCTGGCGCAGAGTCCTCAAGGCCTTCCCGACCGTCGTGCTCGTCGTCGACATCGTCATCCGCGTGGTGGCCGTGGTGCTCGTCCCCCGCAATCGGCGCCCGAGCTCGGCGATGGCGTGGCTGATGGCGATCTTCGTCGCGCCCATCCCCGGCAGCGTCCTCTTCGGGCTGATCGGCTCGACGAAGCTGCCACAGGACCGCCGCGACAAGCAGCGCGAGATCAACAGCCTCATCCTCGAGAACACGCAGGGTCTCGACTCGCGGGTGCCCACGGTCACCCAGCCGCCGTGGTTCGGCACCGTCGTGCAGCTGAACCGCACGCTCGGCGCCATGCCGCTCATCCCGGGCAACACCGCGACGCTGCTGCCCGACTACGCCGACTCGGTGGCCGCGATGACCGCGGCGGTCGACGACGCCGAGCGCTACGTGCACGTCGAGTTCTACATCCTCACCCGCGACGAGACGACCTACCTCTTCTTCGACGCGCTGAAGCGCGCCCACGACCGCGGGGTCAAGGTGCGGGTGCTCTACGACCACTGGGCGACCATCCGCAACCCCCAGGGCCGAGTCACCCGCCGCTGGCTGCGCGACGCCGGCATCCGCTTCGAGGAGATGCTGCCGTTCCACCCGACGAAGGGCATGTGGCGGCGTCCCGACCTCCGCAACCACCGCAAGATCGTCGTGGTCGACGGTCACGTGGCTTTCACCGGGTCGCAGAACATGATCGACCCGAGCTACAACAAGCGGGGCAACATGCGCCGGGGCCTGCAGTGGAAGGACCTCATGGTGCGACTCGACGGGCCCGCCGCCATCGGCCTCAACGCCCTCTTCATCACCGACTGGTACAGCGAGACCGACGAGCTGCCGACCGACGCGGAGGCCGAGCCGATCGTCGAGCAGCGCACGGGCCCGGACACCATCGAGTGCCAGGTCGTGCCGAGCGGCCCCGGGTTCGACGGCGAGAACAACCTGCGCCTCTTCAACGCGCTCGTCTACGGCGCCCAGGAGCGCCTGATCATCGCCAGCCCGTACTTCGTGCCCGACGAGTCGATGCTCTACGCGATCACCACGGCGGCCGAGCGGGGCGTCGACGTGCAGCTGTTCGCCTGCGAGGTGGCCGACCAGTTCATGGTCTACCACGCGCAGCGCTCGTACTACGAGACGCTGCTTCGTGCGGGCGTCCGCATCTTCCTCTACGAGAAGCCGACCGTGCTGCACTCGAAGCACTTCACGGTCGACGACGACGTGGCCGTCATCGGGTCGAGCAACATGGACATGCGCTCGTTCAGCCTCAACTTCGAGGTCTCGCTGATGGTGCGCGGGTCGGGCTTCGTCGACGAGGTGCGTCTCATCGAGGACGACTACCGTTCGCGGTCGCACGAGCTCACCCTCGCCGCCTGGCTGTCACGACCCGCCGGGCTGCAGGTGCTGGACAACGTCGCCCGGCTCACGGCCGCCGTCCAGTAGGCCGCGGCTCACCCGGCGAGGGTCTCCCGGAGCGTCCGCACGATCTCGACCCGCGCCTCCCTGCCGGCCCGTGTCGGCAGCAGCGGGTACGCGTGGATCCGCCCCCGACCCTCGTGCCAGTCGAGGTCGACCCCCGCGGTGCGAGCACGGTCGCGCAGGAGGTGCGCGTCGGGATTCAGGACGTCGCGCGTCCCCGAGAACACGGTCAGCGCACCCAGCCCGGCGAGATCGCCGAACAGCGGGCTGACCGTGGGGTCGCGCAGGTCGAGACCGCCCCGCCAGTGCTCGGACAGCACCCGACCGCCCGGGGTGCCGAGCCACGGGTCGCTCGGCTGGACCACGGGGATCCGCGGGTTGCTCCAGGTGAGGTCGAGCGCGGGGGCGATCAGCACCGTCCGAGGCACGACGACGCCCTCGTCGCGCAGCGACAACGCCGCCGAGAGGACGATCTGACCGCCGGCGGAGTCCCCCGCGAGAGCCACGGGACCATCCGCCGTGGTGACGAGGTCGACGATGCCGACCCGCGCCTCCTCGGCGGTCCCGAACGGGACGAGGGGGTAGATCGGGAGCACGACCGTGGTGCTCGCGTCGGCCGCGATCTGCGCGGCGAGATGCCAGTGCTGCGACACGATCTCGCCGACCCAGCCGCCGCCGTGGGCGTAGACCACGGTGCCGCGCGACGCGCCGTCGCGGCGTGAGACGCGGTACACCGGCCAGCCGGAGCGCTGCTCGACGTCGACGCGGACGTCCGACCGCAGGGCGCTCGGCGGGCCGAACGGCGCAGGACGCAGCGACCGCGCACGGATGCGACGACGGGCGCCCGCCGCGCTGACGAAGGTCCGGTTCGCCGCCGTGAGACGCAGGAACCCCACCACCACCGACTGCGGAACGACGAGACTCGCCGCCGTCGGCACCGTCGCACGGAGGTCGGACGAGGGGGCTGGGCGACGGCCGCGGGTGCTCATGCGCCGACCGTACCCCGCGCACCCCGGCCGTGACGCGGGCACGGAGGGGCCACGGAGGAGGCGCGCGTACCGTCGGGACGACACGCACCACCAGAGAGGACCGCACGATGACCACTCCCATCCGCACCGTCATGAGCCCCGCCCGCTACGTCCAGGGCAAGGACGCCATCACCCGGCTCGGCGAGTTCGTCGCCCCGATCGGCTCGAAGCCGCTGATCGTGTCGGACGACGTCGTCTGGGGTCTCGTCGAGCAGTCGGTCACCACCAGCTTCGAGTCGGCCGACCTGCGCATCGAGCGCGTCGGATTCGGTCGCTTCGCGACACCCGCCTCGATCGACGAGCTCGTCGAGACCATCCGAGGGACGTCCGCCGACGTCGTCGTCGCGATCGGCGGCGGCAGCGCCATCGACGCCGCCAAGGCCGCCGGGCACCTCGCCGGCATCCGCTGGGTCAGCGTGCCCACGGTCGCCTCCACCGACGCGCCGACCTCGGCGCTCGCCGTCGTCTACACCGACGAGGGCGAGTTCATCGAGTACCGGTTCTTCCCGCGGAACCCCGACCTCGTGCTGATCGACACGCAGCTCGTCGCGAACGCGCCCGTCAAGTTCCTCGTCGCGGGGATCGGCGACGCCCTCGCCACGTGGCTCGAGGCCCGCGCCTCGGCCCGCTCGCACGCGACCACGATGGCCGGCGGCCTCCCGACGCAGGCCGGCACGGCGCTCGCCGAGCTGTCGTGGCGGATCATCCACGAGAACGCCTTCTCCGCCCTCGCCGCGGCGGAGGACGGCGTCGTCACGCCCGCCCTCGAGGCCCTCGTCGAGGCCAACACGCTGCTGTCGGGTCTGGGGTTCGAGTCGGGCGGACTCGCCGCCGCGCACGCCATCCACAACGGCCTGACCGCGGCGCCGCAGACCCACGGGCTGACGCACGGGCAGAAGGTCAACATCGGCTCGATGGCGCAGCTCGTGCTCGAGGGGGCGCCCCGCGACGAGATCGAGGACTTCGTCGAGTTCACCACCCGCGTCGGTCTGCCGAACACGCTGACCGAGATCGGACTGACGGTGGACGACCTCGACGAGCTGACCGCCGTGGCCGAGGCCGCGACCGTCGAGACGGAGACCATCCACAACATGCCGTTCCCGGTGACGTCCGCCGACGTGGTCGCCGCGCTCGTGTCGATCGAGCGCCTGTCGCGGTCGATCCGCGCGGCGAAGGGGCTGCCCGAGCCCGAGCTGTACGTCGCCGGGCACTGAATCGACGCGGCGTCGGGCCGGCGAGGCACCGACGCGTCACCGGCGTTTGACATCATGACCCCGTGACGAGACGTGACAGCGCAGACCCGGGCGACCGAGGGCACCCCCTCGAGGTCGCCCGGGTCTTCTCTCTGCTCGGGCTGACGTCGTTCGGCGGGCCGGTCGCGCATCTCGGGTACTTCCGCTCCGAGCTGGTCGAGCGGCGGCGCTGGCTCGCCGACGGGCGGTACGGCGAGCTGGTCGCGCTGGCGCAGTTCCTGCCCGGGCCGGCGTCGAGCCAGGTCGGCTTCGGGCTGGGCCTGCTGCGGGCCGGTCCACTCGGCGCGCTGGCGGCGTTCGTCGCGTTCACCCTGCCATCGGCCCTGCTGATGTTCGCGGTGGCGCTCGGCCTCGGGGCGCTCGACGGGCCCGTGGGCTCGGCCGTCGTGAGGGGACTGACCATCGGCGCGGTGGCGGTCGTGGCCCACGCCGTGACGGGGATGGCGCGGTCGCTGGCGCCCGACCCGACCCGCGCCTCCCTCGCCGTCGTCGCCGCGGTCGCCGCCCTCGCGCTGACCGGTCCGGCCGGGCAGCTGGTCGCGATCGCGGTCGGGCTCGCAGGAGGGCTGCTCTTCTGCCGGTCGGACGAGGAGGCGCGGGTCGGGTCCGCGCCGTTCCCGATCGGTCGGCGGGCGGGTGCGGTCTGCCTGAGTCTCTTCGTCGCCCTCCTCGCCGGGCTGCCCGTGCTGGCCGCCGCGACGCGGTCCGAGACGATAGCTCTGATCGACATCTTCTACCGGGCGGGGGCGCTCGTCTTCGGTGGCGGTCACGTCGTGCTGCCGCTGCTGCACGCGGGGCTGGTCGAGCCCGGCTGGGTCGACGACGGCGTCTTCCTGACCGGCTACGGGGTGGCGCAGGCGGTGCCCGGTCCGCTCTTCACCTTCGCGACGTTCCTCGGGGCCGTCGCCGATCTCGGGCCGGGAGGCGCGCTCGGCGCCGTGCTGGCCACGCTCGCGATCTTCGCACCGGGGCTGCTGCTGCTGGCGGGCGTGCTGCCGTTCTGGGACGCGCTGCGGGGTCGTCGGCTCGTCGGCGCGCTCCTCCGCGGGGCGAACGCGGCCGTCGTCGGGCTGCTGGCCGCGGCGCTCTACGACCCGGTGTTCGTCACAGCGGTGACCGACGTCGGCGCCTTCTGCCTGGCCCTGGTCTGCTTCGTGCTGCTGGTCGTCTGGCGGGTGCCGGCGTGGGCCGTCGTGATGATCGCCGCCGTGGGCGGTGTGCTGCTGACCGGGCTCGCATCGACACCCGGCGCCGGCTGACTTCGATGCGCCGTGCGCCCGGGCGGAGATCGTGTGGTGCTCGGTGCGGACCTGTCGGCCTGCGAGCCGCTCGCGAACGACTGCCCCGAGAGTAGTGTGATGATTTGCTATATTATAGCAAATCAGCTCAGGAGGCTCCGTGACCCTCAACCCCTACACGCCCGGCGCCGGCACCCGACCGCCCACACTGATAGGTCGGGAGTCTCAGCTGGCGGTGGTCGGCTCTCTCGGCGAGCTCATCGAGGCGGGCCGCTCGTCGAACCCCGTCGTGTTCACCGGCCTCCGAGGGGTGGGCAAGACGTCGCTCCTCCAGGAGGTCGGCGCCGTGCTCCGCTCGAGAGGCTGGCTCGCCGGCTACTACGAGGTGCGGCGCGACGTCGAACCGGGTGTCGCCGTGAGATCCATCGTCCGCGACAGCGCCGACCTCACGCAGGGCCGGCTCCGGAAGGCGCTGTCCTCGGGGGCGCACTCGATCGGGGGCATGAAGCTGTCGCTGGGGCCGACCGGCTTCACCTTCGCCGTCGACGCTGCGGCACCTCGACGCGAGGACTCCGACCCGTTCCCCGAACTGGTCCGGTTCCTCCGACTGCTCGGTCGGGACGCCAGTCAGAACGGGGTCGGCGTGGCCCTGCTGATCGACGAGCTGCAGGTCTTCCGTAAACGGGACATCGCCGTCCTCGTCCAGGCCCTGTCGGCGCTCAAGGACGAACCGATCGTGCTCATCGGGGCCGGGCTGCCGTATCTCGCCGCCGAGCTGTCGAAGGCGAACACCTACGCCGAGCGGTTCCGCTTCGAGGTGATCGACAGGTTGGGCGAGTCCGACGCACGCGCGGCCGTCACCGATCCCGCCTTCGACCTCGGCACCATCTGGGACGACGATGCGCTCGAGCGGGTCCTCGAGCTCGCCGATCGGTACCCCTACTTCCTCCAGCTCTACGCGAGCGAGTCGTGGACGTCCGCCGCCGGCGCCGCTCGGATCGAGTCGACTCACGTCGACGCGGCCATCCCGGCCGTGCAGCGGCAGCTCGACGCGGGGCTGTACTCCGCGCGCTACGACCGGCTCTCCGAGCGCGAACGCGAGTACGTCGACACCATGGTCGCCGTGGCCGACGCGTCGCCCGACGGTGGGCACGACGCCCGTCCCCGGCCGAGCGTCTCGCCTCGGGTCCAGTCCGGAGCGGTGGCGGCCGAGCTCGGCAAGTCGCTGACGCAGGTCGCGACCACCCGCGATCGCATCATCCGCAAGGGCATCATCCACGCGCCCGTCTACGGCGAGCTCGAGTTCTCCGTGCCCGGCTTCGCGGACTACGTCCGCCGACGAACGGGCCGCGCCCGCTGACCGACCTCGTCCAGTCAGCGTCGACTGTATAGTCAGCGCATGCTGACCCTTTCGTCGCGTGTCGATGTCATGAACCGCCTCGGGCGCGCCATGGCCGATCCGACCCGAGCGCGCATCCTGCTCCACCTCCTCGACGAGCCCGGCTATCCCGGTGCGCTGGCCGACCGACTCGGCCTCACGCGCTCGAACGTCTCCAACCATCTGTCCTGCCTCCGCGGCTGCGGAATCGTGGTCGCCGTCCCCGAGGGGCGATCCACCCGCTACGAGATCGCCGACTCTCACCTCACGAGGTCGCTGACCGCTCTGGTCGACGTCGTGCTCGCCGTCGACGACGGTGAGCCCTGCACGGACGACGCCTGCGACGTCCCTCTCTGCTGCGGGACGGGCGCATGAGCATGACGGCCGACCCGCGCCTCCTCGTTCCGGCCCGCCGCCTCCTGCTGCAGCGCCGGATCAGACTCATCGTCGCCGTCACGATCACGTACAACGTGATCGAGGCCATCGTCGCGATCACCGCCGGCACCGTCGCCTCCTCGACCGCCCTGATCGGGTTCGGCCTCGATTCGATCGTGGAGGTGCTGTCGGCCGCCGCGATCGCGTGGCAGTTCGCCGCCCCCGAACCGGAGAAGCGGGAACGGCTCGCGCTGCGCGTCATCGCCGTGTCGTTCTTCGGCCTGGCCGCCTACGTGTCCGTCGACGCCATGCTGGCCCTCACCGGCATCCGAGAGCCCGACCACTCCCCCGTGGGCATCGTGCTGGCTGCGGTGAGCCTGGCGGTCATGCCGTTCCTGAGCCTGATCGAGCGCCGCACCGGCACCGAGCTCGGCTCCGCATCGGCGGTGGCCGACTCGAAGCAGACCCTCATCTGCTCGTACCTGTCCGCCGCCGTCCTCGTCGGCCTCGTGCTCAATCTCGCGTTCGGGTGGACCTGGGCAGACCCCGTGGCGGGGCTCGTCATCGTCGTGTTCGCCGTGCGCGAAGGACTCGAGGCCTGGCGCGGCGACGCCTGCAAGACGCCCGTCTCGGCCCTGACGGGCGAGCGCCAGGTCGAGGCGTGCGACTGCTGCTGACCTGACGACGCGTCTCGTCACGGCGAGCGAGGTCGGCACGGTCCCGACGCACACTCGACGGGCCGAATCGGCCGCCTCGACACACCCGGATGAGAGCGCGCCACTCGGCCGGCGATCGTCTACCGGGCGGGCGGGAAACGCTCGGCGAGCAGCGCCGCGAGCTGGTCGAGGTCTCGGCGGACCGCGTCGGCATCGGCCTTGAACTGCGCCTCCGACATGCCGTCACGGCGGAAGAGGGTGAAGACGGCCTCGCTGCCCTCGTCGTTGGCGACGATGCGGAAGGGGTTCCGCACCACCGATCCGTCGGGCAGGGTCACGTCATGGTCGAGGATCCCCAGCTCCACCGGCCCGGTGAAGGTCACCTCGACGACGCCCAGGGGCGAGTCCGTGATCCACCGCCCGTCCTCCTGACGGATCCCGGTGCTGAGACCGGCCGCCCACGCAGGGAGGTTCGCAGGGTCCCCGGCGACGCGGGACACGGTCGCGACGTCGTGGTCGAGCGAGCGCGAGATGTGGACGGCGGGCCAGGTCATGCCCGGAAGCTAGCAGCGAATCGCACCGGCCGGACACCCGTCACCGTCGGGACCTCGGGTGGCGAGCGCCCCTCCCCTGCATCTAACGGACGCTCGCTCCGCGCAGCGACAGGGTCGTGCCTCCTGCGGCGACGAGCACCAGCGCGACACCCATCCGCCTCGAGACGGCGGACTCCGCCTACCGGGCGGTCGGATCGCCCTTGAGGACACGCGCGTTGAGATGGATCGTGATGAGTGCGCCGACCAATGTGAAGTACATGCTCGTGCGAGAGGGATCGATCACGAGCAGTGTCACTGCAGCTATGGCCACGAGCGACGCGACGATCAGCAGGAACAGGGCCACGGACCGCTTCGTGCTCTGGCCGCCGTCGGTATCCATGGTTCTACGGTCTCTCGCCGGAGGGCCGACGTCAAGAGACCTCCGGCGTCGACGCCGAGCGACCTCTCGGGACACGCTCGACGATTCGCGTCAGGTCGTGTCGGTGGAGACTGGAAGGAGCAGCTCGAGCGTCGTACCCGCGGGAGAAGTCGAAGCGACCCGAACGCTGCCTCCGTGGCGGACGGCGATCTCCCTCACGAGGGCGAGACCGATTCCGAAGCTCGGTCGGGTGCCGCCGCTGGCACGCCGCGAGTCTCCGTCTGCCGGCTCAGACCGGGCGAACCGGTCGAAGACACGCGCGGGCTCGATGCCTGTGATCCCTGGTCCCTCGTCGCTGATCGCGAACACGGCCGAGCCGCGCTCCTGCCGGGTCGACAGAGTGACGATCGAGCCGGGAGGCGCGTGGCCGATCGCGTTGTCGAGCAGGGACAGCACCGCCCGTCGGAGGCTCGCGCGCGGCACTCGGACCCACGAGGCGGTCCTGCTGTCGTGCCGCAAGACCACGTCGCGCTCGTCGGCGAGCACGGACATCGACCGCAGGACGTCCGCGACCACGTCGTCGAGGAGTACCGCGTCGGGCACGACAGCCGGGCCGGCAGGGTCGCCACCCGCTGCCTCGAGCAGGTCGCCGACGATGTCGACCAGGGCCCGCGAGTCGTCGCGGAGCCTGGCCAGGTTGGAGGTGACGTGCTCGTCGGCGGTTGCCGCTCCTCCGGCGATCTTGCGCTGCAGGGCCTGCAGTCGGGCGTCGAGCACGGCGAGGGGCGTGCGCAGCTCGTGGCTCGCGTCGGCGACGAACTGGCGCTGCAGCCGGAGGGCCTCGCCGAGCGGCCGGACGGCACGGCGGGCGATCACGACCGTGACGAGCCCGGCGAAGACGACGCCTGCGACGCCGAGGACGACGAGGCCGGCCACGACGTCCGTGGCCGAGACGAGGACCTCGCCCTGGCCCGCCGCGGCGACCTGCTCGAGTCGCTCCTGCGGGACGGTCTGGTGAAGCACCCACGCGATGGTCAGAGCGAGGGCGCCAACCACGACGAGGCCCGACACGAGCACGATCTGTCGGCCGATCGACCGGGCGGCGGCCTGCAGGGCCGCGGCCTCGGGATCCGCCCGACCACGGGCCGGCCCTCGACGTCCGGTCACAGGGCACCCACCCGGTACCCGTGCCCGCGCACGGTGAGCACGACGTCGCGGTCGATCTTGCGGCGCAGGTAGCTGACGTAGGTGTCGACGGTGCCGAGCTGCTCCCCGTGCGGGAACACCCGCGCGAGCAGGTCGGCCCTGTCGAAGGTGTGGTCCGGGCGTCGCGCGAGCTCGGCGAGCAAGGCGCTCTCCCGCTCGCTCAGCACCACGCGGCTGGACCAGGGAGTGACGACGATGCGGCTCTCGGGATACAGGCGTGCCTCCCCCACGTCGAGCCAGCGCTCCTCGACGGCGAACGACCGCGTCAGGGCGCGCAGCCGGGCGAACAGCTCGTCGAACTCGAACGGCTTGACGAGGTAGTCGTCGGCGCCGCCGTCGAGCCCCGCGACCCGGTCGGCGGTCGTGCCGAGCGCCGTCAGCATCAGCACGGGGGTCGTCACGTGCTCCCGACGGAGGGTCGCGACGAGCTCGGTGCCCTGGAGCCCGGGGAGGCGGCGGTCGACGACGAGGACCGCGTGCCCTCCTGCCCGAGCGGCCTCGAGCCCGCGTCGGCCGTCGGTCACGAGGTCGACCTGCCAGGCCTCGCCGAGCACGTCGGCCACGATGGGCCCGAGCGCCGGGTCGTCCTCGACCAGCAGGAGGCGCGGGCGCGTGTCAGGACCGGTCACCCACCGCCTCCTCGTCTCTCGTCGTGGTCGCCGCGACCCTCTGCTCGGCCCGGGCGGCGTGCGATCGCCGCAGGGCGGTGACCACGATCGGCAGCACCGACACGACGACGAGCCCGACGGCGAGCAGGTCGATGTGGTCTGCCACGAACGGTAGGCCACCGAGCAGCGATCCGAGCACCGTCATGCCGACGGCCCACAGGAACGCGCCCGTGAGGTTCCACACGATGAACTTCCGGTACGGGTAGCCGCTCGTGCCGGCGGCGAGGGGCACGAAGGTGCGGACGACCGGCACGAACCGGCCGAGGACGAGCGCCTTGCCGCCGTGCCGCTCGAAGAACGCCTCGGCCTGCTCCAGGTGCGCTGTCTTGAGCACGCGGGCGTCGGGGCGGAACCAGCGGCGTCCGAACCTGTGCCCGAGGAAGAAGCCGACCTGGTCGCCGGCCGCCGCGGCGAGGAACGCGCAGAGCGCGATGATCGCGACGCTCAGACCGAGGCTCTGGTGCAGCAGCCCTGCCGTGACGAGCAGCGAGTCGCCCGGAAGGAACGGGAACAGCAGGCCCGACTCGACGAAGATCATCAGCGACAGGCCGGCGAGGGCCCACGGGCCCATGCCGGCGAGGAGGGTCTGGGGGTCGAGGATGCTCATGAGCGGGTCCGTCCTGGGTCGGTGGTCGCGGAGGGGTTCGGTGCCGACGGCCCGACGGGGTGGGCAGACCCCGAGCGCTGTTCGATCCGGTCGAGGAGGCGCAGCCACGGCGGCAGTGCCAGCGCCACCACCGAGCAGCCGAGCACGACCGAGGCGAGTGTGTCGCTCGGGTAGTGCACGCCCACCCAGACGCGCGACAGCGCGACGACCACCACCGCCGCCCCGCACAGGGCGATGACGACTCGTGCGCGGCGACGCCCCCAGGCGATCAGGACCAGTGCGAGTGCGAGCCCTGTCGCGAGGGCCGTGTGGCCACTCGGGAACGAGAATGAGTGCGGCTCGATGATCAGCGGGTCGACGAGGAGCCCTGGGTCGGGTCGGTCGCGCTGCACGACGAGCTTGACCAGCTCGGCCGCGGCCCATGGCCCGACAGCGACGCCGAGCACCGTGAGGGCGGCAGCCGCGCGACGGCTCACGACCCACACCGCCACGACCAGCAGCAGCACGAGGGCTGCGCCCAGCTGCGGCGCGAGCAGGCGATCCACGAGCAAGGAGGCCTCGTCGAGCACCGGCACGTGCGCCCGGCTCGCGCGCTGCACGAGGTCGAGGTCGACCTCGCTCACGCCGCTCGCGCCCGAGGTGATCAGCAGCCCGGCGACGACGACGCCGGCGATGCCGGTCGCGCCCCACGCCGCCCACGCCCCGTCGCGGACGACGGCGCGGACGGCCGGGAACAGAGGAGGCGCGGTGCGGTCGCGAGGGAGCGCCGACGAGGTCGGACTGTGCAGGACGGTCATGCGCCGAGCCTCCGCCCGGCCGTCCCAGAAACCGCCCAGTTGCCCTGGCGGGCCGACCCGCGCCTCCTCGTCTCGGGCTCTGGGCGATTTCTGGGAGGCGACACGCGACCGTCTTCGCATGACGACACGCGCTGTTCCGACCGGGGCCACGGCCTCCGACCGCCGGGCCCGGCTCAACAAGGTCCCCGAGATCACCGTCGCCTTCTGGGTGATCAAGGTGCTCTGCACCACCGTCGGCGAGACCTTCGCCGACTTCCTCGCCGACGGCCTCGGACTCGGGCTGACCGTGACGAGTGTGGTAATGGCTGCCCTGCTCGTCGTTGCGCTGGTCGTGCAGTTCAGGACTCGGGCCTACGTGCCCGTCGTGTACTGGCTCGCGGTCGTGCTGGTCAGCGTCGTCGGCACCCTCCTCACCGACACGCTGACCGACTCGCTCGGCGTCAGCCTGTGGGTGTCGACGGCCGTCTTCGCGGTGGCGCTGGCCGTCGTGTTCGTCGCCTGGCACCGCGTCGAGGGCACCCTGTCGATCCACGAGGTCACGACCCCGCGTCGCGAGGCCTTCTACTGGGCCGCCGTGTTGATGACCTTCGCCCTCGGCACCGCGGTCGGCGACCTGCTCGGCGAGCAGCTCGCGCTCGGCTACCTGCCCTCGGCGCTGCTGTTCGCGGCGGCCATCGCCGTCGTCGCCCTGGCCCACCGGTTCGCCGGCGTCGGGTCGGTGCTCGCCTTCTGGGCCGCGTACGTCCTCACCCGGCCGTTCGGCGCCTCCGTCGGAGATTTCCTGTCGCAGCCGGTCGCGGACGACGGGCTCGGCCTCGGGTCGACCGTCACGAGCGTGGTGTTCCTGGCCGCGATCGCGGCCCTCGTCGTCGTGCTCACGGTGCGACGACCGGCGAGCACGGCGCTGCGTACATAAGCGTGGAGGGATGCGCCGCTGAGCCCAGAAACATCCTGGGCCGCCTCGTCTCCGCCCCGCTCGTGGGACGTTCCGGGCGCTTTCTCGCCAGCACCCGGGTCATCGCTGCCCAGCGTGGTTCTGGGGGGATTCTGGGAGCCGAGGCGCGAGAGTCACTCCGGGGTTCCTCCTCAACCCCACCCCGGGCATCGATCGCGACTCGGTCGCTGTGAACTGCGAGAAAGAGAAGCACATCCATGGACTGGCAGCTCGACGGCCTCCCCTTGCACCCGCTCATCGTCCACCTGGTGACCGTCGCGTTCCCGACGGCGTCCCTGCTCGTCCTGGTCGGGGCGTTCTGGCCCGCACTGCGTCGACGACTCGGCATCATCACTCCACTGATCGCCCTGGTCTCGCTGATCGCCGTTCCACTCGCGACATCGTCCGGCGAGTCGCTGGAGGAGCGGGTCGGCGGGAGCGCCCTTCTCGAGACCCACACGGAACTGGGCGACACCCTTCTTCCCTGGGCGATCGCGGTGTTCGTGGTCGCTGTGGCGCAGTGGGCCTGGCAACACTGGGTGCTCACCCCTGAAGAGCAGCGGCCTCGTCCTGCGGTCCGTGGCAGCGCACGACTGATCGTGGGCGCCCTGTTGATCGTCCTGGCCATGGGGACGAGCATCGGCGGGATCGTCACGACGGTCCGGATCGGCCACTCCGGCGCGGAGGCCGTCTGGTCGGACTCGAGCGACGGATGACACCCGGACTGGCGAGGGCAGGCTCCTCTGCGTGGCAGCCTGACGCCTCGGGTGCTGTCATGGCGTCATGACCGACGCGTCACCTCTCCCGACCGATCCCGACGAGCCCCGCGCCGGGAGCCTTGCCGGTCGCCTCAATTGGCTCCGTGCCGGCGTCCTCGGCGCGAACGGCGGAATCGTCTCCTCGGGAATGTCGCTCGACAGGTGCACCCTGATCAGATAAGTGCTTCACTGAGGATGGCGGAAACGCCACGGCGGTGGGGCTCGCCGTCACCAACCTCGACTCAGGTCGACAACAGTCCCTATCTCAACCACTGGCGTGCCCAGACACCGAGATAGGAGACCCCATGACCGCCGATACGACCCGGATCACCCTCGTGCGGCACGGCCAGAGCCAGGCCAACACCGACGGGCTCTTCACCGGCATCACCGACTCACCCCTCACGACCAGGGGCCGGGAAGAAGCCCGCCGTGCTGCACACCTGCTCGACGAGGCGGGTTTCCGCCCGGCGTCGATCCTGTGCTCGCCGCTGGCCCGTGCGACCGAGACCGCCCGCATCATGGTCGCCGAGAACCGGTGGTCCGAGCCCCTCACCGTCGACGTGCGACTCCGGGAACGCGACTACGGCGACCTGACCGGGCGGACCAAGGCGGATGTTCGCCGCTCAGCCGGCGAGGAGGACTTCACCCTGTGGCGGCGCTCACTGGACACCCCGCCCCCGCCGTCCTCTGACGCGCTGTTCGCGAAGCTGTGGGCTCAGGACGCCCTTCGCCATGTGGAACCCTCGAACCGCACCCGGGCCGAGAGCCTGCTCGACGTCATCGCCCGGGTCCGGCCCATCGCCGAGGCGGCCGGGGCCGGTGCCGCCGGCGGCACCGTGCTCGTGATGGGCCACGGTAACAGCCTCCGCGCACTCTGCCTGTTGCTCGACGCGCTCACCCCACTCGAGGTCGCCGCGCTCAACATCCCGACCGGCCACCCCCTGATCTACGACCTCGCCTCCGATGGGCGTCCGCTGACGCGGGGCGGCACGTATCTCGACCCGGCCGCAGCAGCCCTCGCCGCTGCGGTCATCACCCACGAAGGAGGAACCTGACATGAACGACTACATCAGCAACCGCACCATCCACACCCACGACGTCGGCACCTACGTCACCCACGGTGGAGCCCACCCCATCTCGATCGTGTCGGTTCTCGGACGGTCGATCCTGGACTCCCGAGGATTTCCTACCGTCCAGGTCGACCTCGAACTCGCCGACGGCACCCTCGTCTCGGGCGCCGCCCCCGCAGGAGCCTCGACCGGTGCCCACGAGGCCGTGGAGCTCCGAGACGGAGGTGCAGCGTTCGGTGGCAAGGGCGTCCGGAGAGCGGCAGAGATGGTCACCACCGAGATCAGCGACCTCCTCACCTCACGTCCCTGGGCCGGCGGCCGCGTGCAGCTCGTCGGCGACGACCTCTACGTGACCGACCCCGAAAGGATCGCCGAAGGTGCCGAGAAGGGCTGGTCGGACGCCGTCCTCATCAAGCCGAACCAGATCGGCTCTGTCAGCCAGACCCTCGACGCGATCGCCACCGCCCGGTCGTACGGCATGGCCTGCATGGTGTCGCACCGCTCCGGGGAGACCACCGACACGTTCATCGCCGACCTCGTCGTCGGCACCGGGGTCGGCCAGATCAAATCCGGTGCCCCCGCACGCGGGGAGCGGGTCTGCAAGTACAACCGCCTCACCGACATCGAAGCCGATCAGCCCGGACTCCCCTACGGCCTCAGCATGAAGGACGATGCATGACCACCCCCTCACCCGACTCACCGTTTCCGCCGCTGCCTTCGAGGCGAGGCGACGAGTTCGAAGGGCTGGGCCAGAACCCGGACCTCGATGTCGACGACTCCACGGGCACCGAACGACCCGTGCACCTGCGGTGGCGGTTCATCGGACTCGTCACCCTCGGTGGCACGATCGGCACGGGCCTGCGCGAAGCCCTGTCGTTGAGCTTCCCCGCACCACCGGGCAGCATCCCCGTGACGATCCTGCTGATCAATGTCGTCGGTGCGTTCGCGCTCGGCCTCCTGCTCGAGTCGTTGGTGCGACGTGGGCCGGACGCGGGTCGCCGACGCGACCTGCGCCTCCTCATCGGGACAGGCGTTCTCGGCGGGTTCACCACCTACAGCGCCCTCGCGGTCGACACCGCGACCCTGCTCGGTGACGCGCTGCCGATCTCCATCGCCTACGGTGTGGGATCGGTCGTGCTCGGCGCCGTGGCTTCCTGGGCCGGCATCACCGTCGGTGCCGTCCTCCACCGTCGTTCTGAGGTGGCGTCGTGATCGCCCCATGGCTCTTCGTCGCGATCGCGGTCGCCGGTGGTGCGGGTGCGGCCCTGCGCCTCGTCGTCGACGGCGTCGTCCGCAGCACGTGGTCGGCCCCCATTCCGCTGGCGACCATGGTCATCAATGTCAGCGGGTCGTTCGTGCTCGGCTTGCTCACCGGTCTCGCCGACCACGCGGGGATGCCCCGAGAGTGGCTGCTCGTCGCGGGCGGCGGACTCATGGGCGGCTACACCACGTTCAGCACCGCCAGCGTCGAGACCGTGCGCCTCGTAGCCGAGAGGAGATGGGTCGCCGGAATCGCCAACGGCGCGGGCATGCTGCTTCTCGCCGTCGCTGCCGGGCTCGTCGGCCTCACCATCGGCACGGCATGATCGGTCATCGGGCGCCACGCCATGTCGGGATCGCCTTGCCGACGAATCGCAGGGAGAGCAACATGAGCAACATGAGCAAGATGAGCGACACCGTCATCCATGACCTGGTTTCCGAGATGCTGAATCGGCTTCCCTCCGATGGAGGCATCGTGGCCGTGGATGGCGATGCTGGCGAGCATCTCTCGGACATGGGCGGTCAGTTGGCTCGGGAGATCAGGGCGAGAGGCCTCACGTCGTCCGTTCGAGCATTCACGGACACGGACTTCGAGTCCCCGCCCGCCGGCGCGGACGTGGTGCTGGTCGTCGGCGAGGGCGCGTTGCAGCCTGGCGTCCGGACGCGGTGGAACTGGACTCTGTGGGTGGAAGCCTCCGGGGTGCGTGATCCGGCGAGCAACGACCGCAGTGCGGTGGCGTTCGAGAGCTACCGGTCGCGTGACGAGCCCAAGGGCGCCGCCTCGGCCATCGTCGACGTCAGTGACCCCGAGGCCTATCGCCGTGACTGGAACGACGCCTGTTCGATCTGAGCCGCTCCCCCACGCACCCTCGTCGTCCGCGGTCAGGGCAGGGGACGGGGAGGCGCGAGGAGCGTTCCGCGTATGACGCTGCCGTGGAAGGTGCGCACGGCGACCGTGATCCAGGCCCCGACGAGCCCGATGTAGAACACGACCGCCAGTACCTGCAGCGCGACGAGTCCCGTGTGCAGGGCCAGACCGTTCAGGCCCGTCACGCAGGTGCCGACGGGGAAGGTGAACGACCACCAGGTGAGTGAGAACGGGAGCCCCTGGCGGATGGTGCGGATGGTGATGGCCGATGCCAGTGCCGCCCACATCAGGGCGAATCCCAGAGTGGGCACACCGTAGACGAGCCCGAAAACGAACAGGGCGTGCGAGGTTCCCTCGTCGACGGCGAGGTGGGCGTTGCCACCGAGCAGGTTGGCCGCGGTGATCGACTGCCCCAGGGGGCCGAGGACGATCCAGAGGGTCGGGACCATGCCGGCCGGGCCGATCTTGTGCTGGGCCAGGCGTGACCAGATCAGCGTGATGATCACGATCGACGCCAGCAACGACAACCCGAACATCGCGTAGCACCCCCAGAGCATGTTCTGCCTCGCCTGCCCCGCGGGCAGGAAGGGCAGCAGCAGCGCGCCGGTCGAGGCAGACACCATCGGGGGCACCACGGGCATGAGCCAGCCGCCGAACGCACTGTCGGGGGCCGTGTCGTGCCGGGTGAACGTCAGGTACGGGACCGCGATCGCGCTGACGAGGCCGAGCACCGTACCGATGGTCCACAGCACCCAGTCGATGCCGACCGCCAGGGGCGTCCCGAGGACGTCTTCACCCAACAGCAGGGTGCCGGCGCCGACGGTCAGCAGCGCCATGGGCGGTGCCCCGTAGAAGTGCGCCATCACCGGATTGAGTCGATGCCCCCGCGCGGTGGCTCGGTAACGCACCCAGTGCATGACGGTCGCCGCGCTGAGAGCGACCAACAACACGCTGGCCAGTGCCCAGACGATGGTCGCGGCGGGGCGCAGCCCCGGGAACTGCAACGGCAGGGTCGCCGCGGCGTTGGCGACGATGCCGGTCCCCATGATCGACGCGAA